>CABYTX010000063.1 GCA_902522015.1 uncultured Alphaproteobacteria bacterium | reverse complement strand
TCATTCTAATAGAAAAAAACCACTGTTGTTTGATTTTGCATTTAAAAAAGGAAAGATAACAATATTTAGAGTTTCAAAATCCCATAACAAGCTAAAATTTTTTATTTTAAAAGGAAAAGTTTTGGATGAAAAAAATTCTTTTTCTGGAACATCTGGTGTTGTTTCATTTGGTAAATCTACTACAAGAATTATTGAAGAATTTTTGCTTAGTGGAATGGAACATCATATTGCATTTACTTATGGAGATATATACGAAGATCTATTATCATTAGGTAATAAATTAAAAATACCAGTATACACTTTATGAATCAAAAAATTAAATATGCAATAATTGGTACTGGGGCAATGGGCAGAGAGCATATTAGGAACATTGAAATCATTGAAAATGCAGAAGTTGTTGCTTTGTGCGATACATTTGAGGGTTCAATAAAAGCAAGTTATGAATTGGCTAACAATAAAAGTATTAAGTGTTTTAATAATATAGATAGTTTGATTAAAGATGATAGTGCTGATGCTTATGTTATTTCTACACCAAACTTCACACATATAGATGTAATTAAAAAAGTTTTAGTAGCAAATAAACATCTCCTAATAGAAAAACCAATGTGTACAAATGTTGATGACTGTTTTGAACTACAAAAAATTACTAAAAATTATAAAAGTACAATTTGGATAGCTATGGAGTACAGATACATGCTCCCTGTAAGTAAAATGACGGAATATATACATACGAAAAAAATTGGCGATCTAAAAATGCTAACTATAAAGGAGCATCGTCAGCCTTTTTTAGAAAAAGTAAGAGATTGGAATAGATTTTCCCGAAATACTGGTGGAACGCTTGTTGAAAAATGTTGTCATTTTTTTGATTTAATGAGACTCATCATTCAAAGTGAACCAACTAAAATATTTGCAAGTGCTGGACAAGATGTAAATCATTTAGAAGAGAGTTATAATAATGAAGTACCAGATATTATAGATAATGCATTTGTAATTGTTGATTTTAAAAATGGTGTAAGGAGCACTTTAGATTTATGTATGTTTGCTGAAAATACAGATTTACAAGAGGAATTTTGTGCTGTTGGAAACTTAGGTAAAATAGAGACTGGAGTGCCATCTAATAGGTCTGGTAAAAATTCTTCTACTTTAAGAATTGGTATGAGAAATCAAAATAGTCCTATTCTTGAAAATATTACAGTAGATAAAAAAATATTTGATGCTGGTCACCACCATGGATCAACATATTATGAACATTTAGGTTTTATAAATAGTATAAATAATAAGCTGCCTGCGGAAGTTTCAATAAAAGATGGTCTGTATTCTGTTGCTATGGGCCAAGCAGCTGAGATATCGGCAAAAGAAGGAAGAGTAGTTGAAATGAGTGAATTTAATCTTTAAGGCTTTGAAAAAATTTATTTGTTGTATCAACTATAAAGTTACTTACTCTGGTATTTGACTCTTCAGTTACTCCAGCTGTATGTGGAGTTAAGATACAATTCATATTTTTAGTGATTTTTTTATAGAATTCTTCGTCAATAGGTTCATTCTCAAAAACATCTAACGCAAAACCAGATATGATATTATTTGAGTATGCGTCTAGTAAGTCTCTTTCATTAATTATTCCACCTCTTGAAGAATTAATAATAATAGGTTTTTTTTCCATTTTGGAGAAAACTTGTTTATTAAACATATATTTAGTTTCTTCACTTAAAGGCACGTGTATTGAAATAATATCTGATAACTTCAAAATCTCATTGAAAGATACTTTTTTTACATTGAAACTCTCTATTTGTTCAAAAGAAATAAATGGATCGTAAGTAATAAATGAAACATCAAATGAGTTAGCTAGTTTAAAAACTTTTTTTGCAATGTAACCAAAACCTATTAAACCTAATGTCTTCCCTTTCAACTCATTTGTTACAATAGTATTCCTTGGCCAATTTCCTTTTCTTGTCTGATCATTCACAATTAAAGTTTTTTTCAATAATATTAGAGAAGAATTAACCACATA
>CABYTX010000062.1 GCA_902522015.1 uncultured Alphaproteobacteria bacterium | reverse complement strand
TGGAACAGTACTAAGTGTTGGAGACGGAATTGCGCGTGTGTATGGTCTTGATCAAGTACAAGCTGGAGAGATGGTAGAATTCCCAGGCGGCATTAAAGGTATGGCCCTCAACCTTGAAATGGATAACGTTGGTGTTTCAATCTTCGGTGATGATACTGGAATTAAAGAAGGTGACACAGTTAAACGTACAGGAGAAATTGTTGACGTTCCTGTTGGAAAAGAATTGTTAGGACGTGTTGTTGATGGTTTAGGAAATCCTATTGATGGTAAAGGTCCTATTCAATCTTCTGAAAAGAGAAGAATTGAATTAAAAGCCCCAGGTATCATTCCTCGTCAAAGTGTATCTGAACCTATGCAGACAGGTATTAAAGCACTTGATGCGCTTGTTCCAGTTGGAAGAGGACAGCGTGAATTAATAATTGGTGACAGACAAACAGGTAAAACTGCTGTTGCTATTGATACAATCTTAAATCAAAAATCTGTAAATCAATCAGACAATGAAAAAGAAAAGTTATATTGCATCTATGTTGCAATTGGTCAGAAAAGATCAACAGTTGCTCAAATTGTAAAAACGCTAGAAGATAATGGTGCAATGGAATATACAATTGTTGTATCTGCAACTGCATCAGAGCCTGCACCGTTGCAATTTTTATCTGCTTATACTGGCTGTACAATGGGTGAGTATTTTAGAGATAATGGTATGCATGCATTAATTGTTTATGATGATTTATCAAAGCAAGCTGTTGCTTACAGACAGATGTCTCTTTTATTAAGAAGACCTCCTGGACGTGAAGCATATCCTGGAGATGTATTTTACATTCATAGTCGTCTTTTAGAAAGAGCTGCCAAAATGAGTGATGAACATGGTGGTGGAAGTTTGACCGCCCTTCCAATTATTGAAACTCAAGCAGGGGATTTATCTGCTTATATTCCAACAAATGTTATATCCATTACTGATGGACAAATATTTTTGGAAACCAACCTATTCTTTGCTGGTATTCGACCTGCGATTAACGTTGGTCTTTCCGTAAGTCGTGTCGGTTCTGCTGCGCAAACAAAAGCAATGAAAAAAATTGCTGGTCCTGTAAAACTAGAATTAGCTCAATATCGTGAAATGGCTGCTTTTGCACAGTTTGCATCAGACTTAGATGCTTCAACAAAACAATTACTTGATCGTGGTGCAAGACTAGTTGAAATTTTAAAACAAGGTCAATATTCACCACTAACCGTTTCAGAGCAAGTTGTATCTATTTATGCAGGTGTACGTGGATATCTTGATAAAGTTGCAGTAGGCGATGTAGTCAAGTTTGAAACAGAAGTTTTAAATGAGATTAGAACTAAGCATAGTGATTTATTAGATGCAATTGCCAATGAAAAAGAATTATCTAAAGATAATGATGATAAATTAAAATCAATCTTAGATGATTTGGTTGGAAAGTTTGCAAGTAACTAATCTATGCCAAGTTTAAAAGATATCAAAACTCAGATCAATTCAGTTGGATCTACAAAAAAAATTACATCAGCAATGAAAATGGTTGCTGCAAGTAAGTTACGTAGATCACAAGAAAAAGCTGAAGCGGCAAGACCATATTCATCAAGACTAGAGGAGATGCTTTCCTCTCTTGCATCATCTGCTGCATCTGGGGAAGGTATAATTAAACTCTTAACAGGCACTGGCAATGATCAGAATTATATCGTAGTTCCAGTAAGTGCTGATAGAGGTTTATGTGGTGGATTTAACAGCAGCATAAATAGAGAAACTTTTAAGTTAGTTAAATCACTTGCGGGTAATGGAAAAAAAGTTCAACTAATGCCAGTTGGGAAAAAAAGTAGAGACTTTTTTAATAGAGTAATGAAGGATCAAATTATAGAGAGTTTTGTCGACTTAAATGTTTCAAGTACTGGTTACGAGTCTGCATTAAATATTTCTAATAAGCTTCAAGAATTATACTTTGAGGGTAAATTTGATAAATGCATATTAGTTTTTAATAAATTTAAATCAGCTATTTCTCAAGAAGTAACACAACAACAATTAATCCCATTAGACGTTTCAAATTCTGAAAAGGAAGAAGAAAAAGAAAATTCTTCAAATGCAATTTATGATTATGAGCCTGATGAAGAAACAATTTTAAAGGATTTACTTCCAAAAAATGTTTCTATTCAAATATTTAAAGTACTTTTAGAAAGTGATGCAGGGGAACAGGGGGCAAGAATGGCCGCAATGGACAACGCA
>CABYTX010000061.1 GCA_902522015.1 uncultured Alphaproteobacteria bacterium | reverse complement strand
TTTAGTTTGGAAATGGGTTTTAAATCCTACTTTTGGAATAGAAAATTCGATGCATATGTGGGGATTTTCATGGTTCCAGCTTGATTGGTTAGTAAATAGAGATCTTGCAATCTATGCTGTATGTATAGCTGCTGTTTGGCAAGGTGCAGGTTTCGTAATGGTATTAATGTTAGCAGGATTGAGAGGAATTGATGAAGATATTTGGAAGTCTCTTAGTATCGAAGGCGTTGCTAAGTGGAAATCTTATGTATTTGTTATTCTTCCAATGTTAAGACCAATGGTTGTAACTGCTATAGTGCTAATTGCTGCAGGTGTTGTAAAAGTTTACGATTTAATTTTAGCTTTAACATCTGGAGGTCCAGGTTATGCAACAACTACACCAGCAATGTATGTAATGGAAAATTTTTTCCAACGAGCAAATTTAGGTCAAGCTTTTGCAGCATCAATAATTATGTTTATTTCAGTTGTTTGTATTCTCGCTCCCTGGGCATTTTATGAATTTTATTTAAGAAATAAATACGCTACAAACTAATGAATTCAATACCTTCAGGTCCTCGCCCAAAACATCTTACAATTGGAAGAATTGGATTGTATTGTTTTATTCTCGTATGCGCGATATTTTTTTTAATGCCTCTTTATGTGATGATCATTACTTCTCTAAAAGATATGGATGAAATAAGAGCAGCTAATATTTTAAATTTACCAAAAGAACTAAGTTTTTATTCTTGGCCAAAAGCATGGTCACAAGCATGTACAGGTTTTGTTTGTGAGGGTTTAAAACCAGGCTTTTTTAATTCAGTCAAAATTACTGTCCCAAGTGTTATTGTATCTGTTGGTTTAAGTGCAATAAATGGTTATGCTCTTGCCTTTTGGCGTTTCAGAGGAGCATATTTCTTTTTTGGACTATGTTTATTTGGTGCTTTTATACCTTATCAGGTAATGGTCTACCCACTACTCAAAATTGAAGATGCTTTAGGAATTTATTCAACCCTTCCTGGAATAATTTTAGTTCACACTATTTTTGGAATGCCAATATTAACACTTATTTTCAGAAACTTTTATGCAAGTCTACCCATCGATTTATTCAAAGCTGCAAGAATCGATGGGGGTAATTTTGTTAAAATTTTTATTTATGTTATTATTCCAATGTCTACACCTATAACTATAGTAGCTGTAATTCTTCAAGTAACTGGAATTTGGAATGACTTTCTTCTTGGGTTAGTTTTTGCTGGAAGAGATAATCAGCCAATGACAGTTCAATTAAATAATATAGTTCAAGTAGATTATGGTGTTGCCGAGTATAATGTAGATATGTCAGCAACAATTTTAACTTCTCTAGTACCGCTTTTTGTTTATTTTATTTCTGGAAGATGGTTTGTGCGTGGAATAGCAGCTGGGGCAATAAAGGGGTGAGTATGAAAAATAGTGTTGAGGTAAAAAATATATCTTTCAGTTATGGGAAAACTGAAATATTAAATGATTTAAGTCTTGATATTAAAGAAGGTGAATTTATGGTTTTACTTGGCCCTTCTGGTTGTGGAAAAACAACGTTATTAAATTGTATAGCAGGTCTTCTAGATTTATCTGATGGTCAAATTTGGATTGAAGATGATAATGTAACTTGGAAAGAACCAAAAGATAGACATATAGGCATGGTATTTCAATCTTATGCTTTATATCCAAGTATGACAGTAGAGAAAAATTTATCATTTGGTTTGAGGATGATGGGAACTGCGAAAAAAATTATAGATGATAAAATAGAAAAAGCATCAAACCTTTTACAAATAAATGAATTACTTAAAAGAAAACCTTCACAGCTTTCAGGAGGTCAGAGACAGCGTGTTGCTATAGGAAGAGCTCTTGTAAGAGATGCAAAGGTATTTTTATTTGATGAGCCTCTAAGTAACTTAGATGCAAAATTAAGAGCAGAATTACGCTATGAAATAAAAAAACTTCATAGAGATTTATCTAATACTATGATCTATGTTACACATGATCAAATTGAAGCGATGACTCTCGCTGACCGTATATCTGTTATGAAAGATGGCTTAATACAACAATTAGATACACCTAAACAAATCTATAATAAACCAGCTAATTTATTTGTAGCTGATTTTATTGGTTCTCCAAGTATGAATTTTTTAAGTGCTAAATTTGATAAATCAAATCAATATTTACTTATTGGAAAGAAGCAAATTAATATCTCTAAATACGAAAATATAAATAATTTGATTGATGATCAAGAAGTTGTATTTGGAATAAGACCAGAAAATATAAAAATAGAAAAAAATGAA
>CABYTX010000060.1 GCA_902522015.1 uncultured Alphaproteobacteria bacterium | reverse complement strand
TGGTAATAATTTTTGTGTTAGAAGAAACTAAGATATTTAAAAGAGCAACTCTTGCATCAATAATAACATCAACTTATCCTATGATCGTCGTAGGATGTTACTTTGGGGTTACCCCTTGGAATATGAATAGGTTATCAATTGATGAAACTGATTTGAGTTTTTCAATATTAATTTTTGGGATTTTTTTTGTATTATCAAACCAAATTGCTGGAAGAATATTAGTTCCAAAATATGGAACAAGGCCAGTAATGTCACTAGCTTTTCCACTTATTACTTTTTCAGCTTTACTATCAATTATATCTCCTTCATATTTTTATTTTTTATTAACTTTTATTCCAGCTGGAGTTGGATGGGGTGCTTCTGGACCAATTGGAGGAATACATTGCCAATTAATTGAACAGCATTTTAAGAAAATTATTACTCCTTATTATGCGATGGGTTTCAACATTGGTATTCTTGCTGGTGGAGGATTAGCTAGTATAATTATGTGGTATAGCTTTGAGCCTTTTATGTTTTTTCTTGTTTTATCTTTTTTTTCAATTTTAGTTGCATTTTTAGTTCTTCATCTAGGATTACCTAGTAATTTAGACTTTAAAGGCAAAGGTGAAAAATTTAAAATTCCTGAATCAAATGTCCTTATATTTGGCTTCTTATTATTTTTTGTTTTTGGTTCTGGTGGTATAATTATGGATTGGTCAACATTATGGCTATCAAAGGATTTAAATGCCCCTCTTTATCTTGCAAGTATGGGATTAATATTTTTTAGTATTGGAGGTATTTTAGCTAATTTATTCTCTAACACATTAATTAATTTATTTACTGAAAAAGTTGTAGGATGTCATTTTGTGATGATTGGAGCATCAATAATGTTGTTGTCTTTATTAACAAACAATTTTTATATTATACTAGGTGTCTTATGTATTTATGGATTTGCTATAGCAAACTTGGTTCCTATAGTTATTCGTCAAGCTGTTAAGCAGTCTAACGAAAGTATTCCTATGACTGTAACAAATCTCATAACTATTGGATTATCTTCTACAATGATTATGCCAGCAGCAATTGGTTTTCTTGCAGAAACATTTTCCCTAACTTTAAATATGTATTTACTATCTATTATTGTCTTTACTTCTGGATTTGTTTTTTTATTTAAGTTTAAATAAAATTAATGAATAAATTAAAAATATCTCAAGTTCAATTTCAAGCAAGTCATATCCCAACTTTAAATGCAGAGATTCTTCAGAAAAGTTTTAATAATACATTAAAATTTAAACCTCACTTAATTTGCACACCAGAATGCTCGAATATTATTACCGACAATAAAAATTATTTAATTTTAAATGCCCCATATCAATATACCTGCCCAGTTTTGAAGATGGCAAAAGATTTTGCTAAGAAAAATAAAATTAATATAAATCTAGGCTCTTTAATTTTAAAAATTAAGAACAAAACCAAATTGGTTAATAGATCTTTTTTTGTTGATCATAATGGGGTAATCACAAAAACATATGATAAAATTCATATGTTTGATGTTAAAATTAATAATAACGAAAAACATCATGAATCATCTTTGTTTAAAGCAGGAAATAAAATAATTCATACTAAAATTAATAATATTAAATTAGGAATGACAATTTGTTACGATCTACGATTTCCTAATTTATACAGGCAACTTGCTAAAAAAGATTGTTCAATTATTTTAGTTCCTGCTGCTTTCACTAGACCAACTGGAAAAGATCATTGGGAGGTTTTGAATAGATCACGAGCTATAGAGAATAATGTATTTATTGTAGCAACAGGTATGTGTGGAAATCATCATATGAAAAGAAAGACTTATGGATATTCTCTTTTAGTAGACCCTTGGGGGAACATTATAAATAGTACTAAAAATAAACCTGCAATTCTAAACTCAACTATTAATATTCCTGATGTAAAAAAAATAAGAAAAAAAATTCCTTCTTTAAAATATGTATAATTTTAAATCATTAGTTTCAGGTGTTGGAAATTTAAATAAAACTAAAAAATATTATGATGATTGGTCTGAAAAATATGATGAAACACTTAAGTTATGGAATTATCAAGCACCCAAAAAAAGCATTAAATTTTTAAAAGAAACAACTAATTTTAAACCAAAAAATATCTTAGATTTAGCATGTGGGACTGGTTTATTCGGTGCCGAATTAAAAAAAGCTTATCCAAAAAGTCATATATATGGATCAGATATTTCAAAAAAAAGCTTAAAAATTTCATCAGAAAAAAAAATTTATAAAAAATTACAAATAAACAACTTTGAACAATTACATAATTATAA
>CABYTX010000059.1 GCA_902522015.1 uncultured Alphaproteobacteria bacterium | reverse complement strand
GGATTTTAATTATAACCTTGTAAACCAATTAAGAAAATCAGATTATAAGAATAAAATAATACATGTAGTTGCCCCAACTGTATGGGCTTGGAGATCATATAGAGCAAGGAAATTTGCAAATATTTTTGATGAAATTTTTCTATTGTTTAATTTTGAAAAAAAATATTTTAATTTTGATAATCTAAATAAAACTTTTATTGGGCATCCAATTTTTCATATTAAAAAAAGAGAGAATAAAAAAAAATATAAGTACCTCTCTTTTTTGCCAGGTAGTAGACAAAATGAAGTATTAAAACTTATGAAATATTTCAGTTATATTGAAAAATATATATCTAGAAATAATTTAAATTATAAAATATTTATTCCAACTTTGCCTCATCTTGTCTCTTTAATTAAAGAAAAAACTAAGCAATGGAAAACTGAGACTATAATCTCAACTGATATGAGTAAGTTTGATGAATATTATGAAGATGTTTACATAAGTATAACTTGCTCTGGTACTGCCTCATTAGAAATTGCCAAAAGGAATATTCCTCAAATAGTAATCTATAAACTTAATTATTTCACAGAAATTTTAATCAAGCCTTTTGTAAGAGTAAAGTATGCAAATCTTATAAATATTATAAGTAACAAAATGATTATTCCAGAAGTTGTGAACTCAAATTTAAATGAAAAAAAGTTATTAAATATTTTTCTAAATTTATTTAATGACAGAAAAAAACAAGAATATCAAATTAACTCAATAAATATGCATCTTAAAGAAATTGTTAATGATTTTAGCCCTTATGATGTGAGTGTGAGTCGTATAAATAAGTTAATTAATCCTTCTTCCAAAGCCAATTAAAAATTGATTTTTTTTCTCTAGAAGATTCAACTTGATAAGGTCTAGCTTTATAACCAGTGTATAATTGACGAGGTCTGCCAATTTTATTAATAGGATCCTCTATCATTTCTTTCCATTGTGATATCCATCCTACAGTTCTTCCTATTGCAAATAGTACCGTAAACATGCTTGTAGGGAAACCTAATGCTTTAAGAATTATACCTGAATAGAAATCTACATTGGGGAATAATTTTTTACTAATAAAGTATTCATCTTTCAGCGCTATTTTTTCTAATTCTATTGCAATTTTAAGCAATGGATCGTCTTGCATATTTAACTCTTCTAAAACCTCATGCGCACTTTCCTTCATCACAGTGGCTCTTGGATCATAGTTTTTATAAACTCTATGCCCAAAACCCATTAATCTAAAGGAGTCATTTTTATCTTTAGCTTTATCTATAAATTTTTGTATATTTGATACATCACCAATCTCTTCTAACATTTTAATAACTGCTTCATTAGCTCCGCCATGAGCTGGTCCCCATAAAGATGCAATACCAGCAGCAATACAAGCAAAAGGATTTGCACCAGAGGAGCCTGCCAATCTTACGGTTGAAGTTGATGCATTTTGTTCATGATCAGCATGTAATGTAAAAAATCTATCCATTGCTCTTACAATTTTTGGACTCACCTTATAATCTTCTGATGGCACAGAAAATGTCATGTATAAAAAATTTTCAGCATAAGAAAGATCATTTCTTGGATAAACAAATGGTTGACCAATGGAGTATTTATAAGCCATTGCACCTATTGTAGGAATTTTTGCTATTAATCTATGACAGGCAATCATTCTTTGATTAATGTCTGAAAAATCAGTACTGTCATGATAAAAGGCCGAAAGTGCACCAACAACACCTACCATAATTGCCATAGGATGTGCATCTCTTCGAAAACCTCTGTATAAATTTACTAGCTGCTCATGCAACATTGTATGATTAGTTATTACATCTTTAAATTTCTGCTTGTCGTCAGGGGACGGTAATTCACCGTGAAGTAAAAGATAACAAACTTCAAGAAATTCACTTTTTGAGGCTAAATCATGAATATCATATCCTCTATGACGTAAAATTCCTTTTTCACCATCTATGTAAGTTATACCTGATTCACATGACGCGGTTGAAGTAAAACCTGGATCAAAAGTAAATAAACCTGTTTCTTGATAAAGTTTACGAATATCCAAAACATTTGGACCATCTTTACTTTCAATAAGGGGAATTTGATAAGATTTACCACTCTCATTGTTGAATAGAGTAAACTGTTTATAATTAACTTGTTTATCTTCGTAATCAGCCATATTTAATTATCCCTATATTGATTTAATCTATCAATAGTATCTTTTTTACCTAATATTACAAAAATATCAGAAATTGAAGGCCCTTGATAGGAATTTATTAATAAAAATCTAATTGGTTTACCTAAAATGGGGAATTTAATTTTATTATTTTTTAAAAAATCATTAATTACATT
>CABYTX010000058.1 GCA_902522015.1 uncultured Alphaproteobacteria bacterium | reverse complement strand
TTTTCAAAATTATTTAAAGAATTTGGCAAAATATCCTCTAAAAGTTTCTTTTTATTAGAATTATATTTTTCACCAAAAGTCATATTAATAGTTGGATTCAAAGGAGAAAACATTTCATGAGTTGATTCAAAAACAGCATCACAGTAGGCTAATTGAAATTCATCGGAAGGTTTTGTTTTTGTTAAATTAGAGAGATATCGAATAATTGTATTGCTTTGCCAAAGATATTTATCTTCATTTATTATTAAAATAGGTAATCTATTAAAAATAATGTCTTTTTTAACTTCTGCCCAGCTACTTCCATAATGATCCCATACCATTTTGTATTCATACGGGATATCTGCGTAATGTAGCATCATCTGGGGAGCTTCACAAAGAGCCCTCATATTGCCATATATTAGTTTCAAATCCATTTAGTTTTTACTAAAGCAAATATGATAATTTTAAAGAAGAAAATTAAATAATGGTCGGGGAGAAAGGATTCGAACCTTCGACCCCCTGGTCCCAAACCAGGTGCGCTACCAGGCTGCGCTACTCCCCGAAAAATTTTGTTATATTCATAAATAACCTAAAAACAATCTTTTATGTTTGTTTTCTAAAATAATATTTATTATAATTAAATTAGGGGTGCTTAAATGCTGAGATTTATACCCTTTTAACCTGATCTGGATAATGCCAGCGGAGGAAGCATGAAAACTATACTAATTTTTTTAACTACCTTATTTATTTCTTTCTCAATCTATGCAGAGAAACTAACCATTTATACATACGACTCTTTTGTATCAGAATGGGGTCCAGGACCCATAATTGAAAAAATATTTGAAGAAAAACATAATGCGGATATAGAATTTGTTGCTGTAGACAGTGCAGCAACATTATTGAATAAAGTTATTTTAGAAGGTGATACATCCAAGGCAGATATAGTTTTAGGTCTTGATATGAATTTATTTGACTTAGCTGAACAATCTGAGCTTTTTACAACTCATAATATCAATGACATAAACAACTTAATTAATTTACCATTAAATTGGGAAAGTAATAAATTTGTTCCATATAATTATGGATACTTTTCTTTTGTGTATAATGAAGCAAATTTAGCAACACCTCCAAAATCAATGGATGAGTTGATTAATTCTACTAATGCTAGAATTGTAATTCAAGACCCGAGAACCTCTACCCCTGGTTTAGGATTATTAACTTGGATGAAAGCATTATATGGAGATAAAGCTGGGGATGAATGGAAAAAATTAAATAAAAAAATTATTTCCGTTACCAAAGGATGGACAGATGCATATTACAATTTTTTTATGGCAGGAGAAGCTGACATGGTATTAAGTTATACTACTTCTCCAGCCGCACATATAATGTTTGAAGAAAGGTATGATATTCTTGCTACAACTTTTGAAGAGGGAAATTATATAACAATTGAATTTGCAGGCATTTTAAATAATTCACAAAATAAAGATTTAGCAAATAAATTTCTTAACTTTATATTATCAAAAGAATTTCAATCAGTCATACCATCAACAAATATTATGTACCCTGTTACAAATATAAAAGATTTACCTGAGGCATTTGATAAACTAGATGTTCCTAACTTTATTCAAATGGATCCAAAAGAAATTAATAAGAATAAAGAAAAATGGATTGATGAGTGGCTTAATGCCTCGTAAATAAATTGTATTATAAATATAATTATTCAATATTATTTTTTTTTGGATTAATAATCCTATTGCCTTTCGTAGGTATTTTTTCAAAAATTAACTTTGATTTAGAGGTAATTTATAATTTTTTTCAAAATTCTTATACACATCGTCTAATTTATTTCTCACTCTATCAAGCTTTTCTTTCAGCACTATTAAGTTGTTTTTTAGCTATTCCATTCGCATTAGCATTAAATAGACATAAGAATTTAAAGATTATTAAATTTATCATTTCTCTTTGTGGTTTTTGCTTTGTAATACCGACAATCTTAATTGTGTTTGCAGTTATTAAACTCTTTGGAAATAATGGTTTTTATAACTCATATTTTAATTTGTACGAGAATTTATCAATAGAGACAATTTTTGGAATAAAAGCAATTTTAATTGCCCATTTACTTCTAAATACACCATTTGCTACCCGATTATTTTTTCAATCCTTAAATAGTATTCCTTTAAAATATTATGAAATATCTAGCTCTCTAAACATTACTTTTTTTGGCAATCTTCTAAAATTAGAGATGCCTTATATAAAACAAAATTTTTTTACTGTGTTCTCAATAATATTCTCTCTTTGTTTCTTAAGTTTTGCAATAGTAATGGCGTTAGGTGGTGGACCTATGTATTCTACAATTGAGGTGGCAATTTATCAATATGCACTTTTTGAACTGAATTTTAATAAAGCAATATTACTCAGTTTTTTACAAATTTTTATCTGTTTATTTTTTTTATTTATTGGTTTTTACAAATTAAAAGGTTCAAATTTTTTTGAAATAGATCAAATTAATTTTATTCATCCTCATAAAGAATAC
>CABYTX010000057.1 GCA_902522015.1 uncultured Alphaproteobacteria bacterium | reverse complement strand
CCTATGGCGCTTAAAAAAAAAGCGTTTAATTTTTTCTTATCAAGATAATTGCAAAAATTAAGTGTGTCACCAGCAAAAGATTGATTGTACAAGCTACTTTTTATATTTGAAATCTCAATCATAGCTTCACCGATTGAGCATACATTTATTTTCATATTTTAATACTAATCGTGGTGAAAAACCTCTTCCATTATTGACCACCATTCACCTTTTTTTCTATTTGGGTCTGGAACTTGACATGGTCCACATAAGCTCCACCATTCTTGCACCTTAGGATTTGCAGCCATTAATTTATTATCTCTTTCAAGATCGTCCCCATGATATTCCATATATCCAAATAGTGTGTTTTTATGTAAATAGATAGAAAAGTTTTTAAAATTAAGTTCTGTCAAATTATCTAAAATCTCAGGCCATACATTTGCATGCAATTTTTTGTATTCATCAATTTTATCTTCTCTAACTCCAAGAGTCATACCTAATCGTATCATTTAAAGATTTTCCTTTCTATTAATTTTGAAACTAACTGCATGATCACATGGTTTGTTATCTGGTCTAGTAATATGAAGACCATCTTTTGTTTGTTTCCATTCAACTTTTTCATTACTACCAAGAAGTTCAACTGACTCAACTTCATTATCAAAGAGTTTATCCATACTTTCTATTGTAAAATCTTTACCTGGCCAACCTAGTGCAGTCGCATAAAGTGAATTTCCTTTGGTTGTAAAACGAAAATCTTGAGCTGTATACTTAAGTTTTGCACGATTATCAGAAAATGGACCAGCTTCAGTCATTTCTGTTGGCCCTTCTCCATATTTATCCCAAGTCTCAGTGTCAAAAATTGCTTCTCCACTTACTTCAAGCCACTTACCGATACCTTCTAAAAGGCTTTTGTCTTCATCTGGAATTGTTCCATCAGGTTTTGGTCCTATATTTAAGAGCATGTACCCATTTTTACTTACATTATCTATTAAGTAATGAACTAAATCAGTTGTTGATTTGTACTTTGAATCTTTCATATATGCCCATGCACTTCCATCGTGAACTGTAGTATCAGTTATCCAGTCATAATGAGTTAATTCTGACTCTCTTCCCAATTCAAGATCCAATAACCCAGAGCCAGGAGGTAAATCATGCCATTTATAAGATACAACAACCTCACTACCCCATTCTTTCTCTTTGTTATAGTAGTATGAGAGAAAATCTTTTTTATATTTTTCATGAATATATCTAATACCAAAATCAAACCAAACATAATCTGGTCGGTAATTATCTACTACTTCTTTTAGTCTATTTAACCAACGATCATGAAAAGCTTGACTAGGTTTATCTTGATATTCTGTCTTTCTACCCCAATGATCTGGGTATATTGCTTGGTTATCACTATTATCTAAATTGTGAAGTTCTCCATATAAGCCTTCAAATTCTTTTTTTGAAGTATCAAAGTCTTTATTCCAATGAGGAAAAAAATACCAATTTTCAGCATGGTGCATTGCAACCATATATTTCATACCTTTATCTCTAATTGCTTTTTCTAATTCTCCAACAACATCTCTTTTTGGTCCCATTTTAGAAGCGCACCATTCAGTGTCGGAGCAGTCCCACATTGGAAATCCATCATGATGTTCTGCTACAGGACCGGCAAATTTTGCACCTGAGCGGGAATATAAATCTGCCCATTCTTCTGCATCAAACTTTTCTGCAGTAAACATTGGAATGAAATCTTTGTATCCAAATTTTGAAGGATGACCAAAATGTTTAACATGATGATCAAATTGTGGACTCGGTTCTCTATACATCCAATACGGATACCATGTAACATTTGGTCCAGCCGCAGGAACTGAGTAAGGTCCCCAATGGGCATAAATTCCATATTTAGCTTTTTTAAACCAGCTAGGAGTTGTATGTTGTTTTATAGACTCCCATGTAGATTGATATTGCATTCCTATACTCATATTATTCTCCTATCTTTTTAAAGCACCATCAACAAGCCCACTTTGAATTTGATTTCTAAATATTAGGAATACTATCATTGGTGGCATTGTGGCTAACATTAAAGCTGCAGTTTTTAAAGTTGTAGCTCCACTATATTTTCCTTGGAAGGACATCATTCCAAGAGTTACTGTTCTGAGATCGTGATCATTTAAATAAATTAAAGGCCACATAAAATCATTAAATATCCAAACAAAGTAAATTATTGCAACTGTAACAACAGCAGGTTTAGCTAATGGCATCATGATTTGAAAAAATATTACTAAGTCAGATGCCCCATCAATTTTTGCAGCTTCAATTAAATCTTTTGGTATTCCAAGAAAATAAGCTCTGAAAAAAAATATAGCAAAAGGAACCCAGGCTAAGTAAGTAAATATTACCGCAAAATATGTATTAACCAAACCAATTGTATTCATTATTTTAAATGCAGGAATTAATATTACTTGTGGCGGTATCATCATTCCTAGAAGGAAATAAAAGAAAATTAACATTCTTCCTCGAAATTCAAAATGTGCTAATCCGTATCCAGCAG
>CABYTX010000056.1 GCA_902522015.1 uncultured Alphaproteobacteria bacterium | reverse complement strand
TTTTCTTCTCCAAAATAATTAATGTTATTTGCATATAAATTTCCTAACATTGCCATAGCTGGAATACTTTTTTTAAAAACAGATTTCTCTAATAATTTTGCTCTATATTTTCTAAAACCTTGATCATAAAAAGAAAGTTGTATTGCGAAAGCTAAATTAGCTATTCCATTTTTATCTGATACTGCAGCTGACTCAAACCAATATCTTGCACCAATCATATCTCCAAACTCAAAAGAAATTAATGCCCTCTCAACTAATTTGTCCCTTTTATTATTTGCAATCATTTCGTTATAATAAAAGTAATGAGCACTGTGTAATCTATTTTTATATAAATCTTTTCTCTCAAAAAAATCTAAAGCTTCATCCTCTTCTATACATAGCAATATCAAAAAATTTATAATACTACTTTCTGGTAAATATATTGAATTCAATATTTGGAAAGCTTCGGTTAAATCCTTATCTACACCACGACCATAAAAATAATGTATAGCTTCAATTACTCTAATGTATATATAATCCTGATCAGTTTCTTTTGTTTTACTTATATATTCGAGTGATTTTTTATAATTTGGTTTTCCTTCTAAACCAAAGTGAAATGTAGTTATAGCGTCATAATAAGAAGAAAACATATTATTATTATGATTAACTCTATACTCCTTATTGTATTCTTGAGCTTTTTTATTATCTACCTTTGTATTAAACCCTAATGCATAAATTATATATAAAGCTTGAAATAATTCTCTTGTCTCTTGCCTTTTACTCTTTTTTATCTCTATTGCTTTTATAATTACATCGACTCCATTTTTACCAAAAACTTCAAACCTAGAAAATAATTCTGCATATTCTAAAGTGGCCTGATTAAGACCATTAATGTGTGCTTTATGTAAATAATTTATTCCTTCTTTGGTGAATATCTCTCTTTTATAAAGGTAGTATTGAGCTATAGGAATATTAAGTAAATCTGCTTCATCAATCCAACTATCTATATTATAAAACTCACATCCAGTAATTTGCTGTAGTAATCCCGTTGATTTAACTCCACGATTTGGATTTTGATGTGAACGCAGACTATCTTCATCAAAACAAAACTCTATCATTTGAAGTACAGATTCTTCATCACCATTTTTCGCATCTTCATATATATTTTGAAATGTCTCTGATTTTACGAAATCTTCCCATTCGTTATCTTGATTAGCGTATGAATTTTTTAAGAAAATTAATAAAAATAAAAATATAATCGCTCTAAACATTTTCCATACAAAACTTATGTTAAATAAAATTAATATTCCATATTTTTTCCATAATTTAAACACGAATATATCTTTTTTATTATTTAATATATTTTTTGTGGCACTGGTTAGGCAAATATTAATTATTAATATAATTTTATCATCTATTATATTTTTGTTGCTTTGTTCTAAAAATAGCTTTGCTGGTCAAAAAAAAACTGAGCAATTATCTTGTTATGCAGAATATGACTCAGAAGTTTATATTAATGGTCAATGCACACTGTATGCCGAAGATGATTTTTATAAACAAGATGAGTTTTTGATTACTTTGTCTCACAATTTACTATGCGATGACGGAAGTAATGATTGTAACTATTCTTTCCAACTACAACAAGATAAATACTTTGGCAAAAGTTTACACTCTGTTTATTTTACAAGTGACTTCAATAAAAGAGCAACTCATATGCAAGAATATCTAGGCAATAATTACAAAGTGTTTTATTGGTATCAAAGTAATCGTATGTTCGTTTGTGCTATAAATACTATTTCAAAATTTTGTTTTACTAAACCAATGTAAACTATGGACTGTATATCTATATTAGTTATTTTATTTATATTACTTTAGTTTGAACTCAACTCATACAAAGTTTTTCCTTTGTAGCACCAGAACTGAGGACCAGCAATCTTAGTCCATTCGTAACCCATTCTATGTATAACTATTAATGCTGCTGGCGATAGTGACATAGGGTTTCCTTCAAATTCTATTTTGTCATCATTTAATACTTTTGCAGTGATTGTTTTGTCTTTTTTAAATTCTAATATTTCTCCGGGCGATATGCCAACAGAAGCAAAATTAAATCTTTGTTTATTTCTTTGCTTATCCAATGCTTGTTGATCGGTTGCATTATCTACAACATCAGTTTTAGGAGTAACTTCAACACCATCGACCAAAGATAAAATAGACTTAGCTTTATCTGGATCTATCTCAAAAAATTCTCTGTTCTCATTAATTCTATAATCATCAAAACCATGATGGATTTTTTTCTCCACTAACTTAGCATCTTTAACCTCAAGAGCAAAATAACATTCGAATGGCAATGGTACGGCAGACGAAGAATAAAGATCTCGCATTCTTTCTTCAACTTTTCTCTCTGTTATTCCAATCTTGATTAACCCCGGCATTGATTGATTGGTTAATATGTAAACTGTAGCCATAAATTATTTATAACGTCTAATTCAAAATTTTATAATTAATTTTTTATTTCTTGGCACTCTCTTGTCACTCTTTGTAACGCATT
>CABYTX010000055.1 GCA_902522015.1 uncultured Alphaproteobacteria bacterium | reverse complement strand
TGGACTATCATTGTCACCTGGCATTCCAATTTTTTTTTTATTTCCATAATGTCTCGCCCACCCAATAACGTTAGATTCTAAGCTAGAATTAGATAAATATAGTATTAAAATATCCTGTTTTTTCATAATAATATTTAAAATTACCTTAATATTCCAAAAAAATAAAGCAATAGTCTTTGATTTAACTAGTATACTAGTATACATTTTTTTCATACTTTTATTACTAATGAGGAGGATAAATGAAAAATATAATTAATATTTTCTTAACAATCTGCGTAGCAGTTTTTTTCTCTGCTCACGCTAATGCTAAGACTAAGGTATCTTTATGGAGTGAATCAGCAGCGGAACCTGCATTCTCTGCTTTAAATCAAATTGTTGCTGATTTTAATGCAAGTCAAGATGAAATTGAAGTAGAACACACTGCATACGAAAATACACCTTATGAAACAACATTGAAAACAGCTTTTTCTGGAGGAACACCTGCGGATATCGTTACAATCAATGGTGGTTCTAATATGTATCAATATGCTGAAGTTGGTGGATTGGTTGATATTACCGATTTTGTAAATTCAATTTCGGATAGAATAGCTCCAGGTGTTGAATCTGTTTATACATTTGATGGAAAACTTTGGGGAGTACCGCAAGGTTTACATATTGGAAACTTGATTTGGTACAGAAAAGATATGTTTGAAGAAATGGGTATTGATCCTAAAGAAATGGAAACTTGGAGTGGCTTCACTGGTGTTGCTCAAAAGTTTTTAGATGCAGGAATTACACCTATTGCTTTTGGTAACTCTGAAGGTTGGCCAGGTAATCATTATAATAATCACCTACTAAGAAGAATGTTAAGTACTGAAGATTATATAAATATTGGCTTAAGAACCTATAACCCTACTTTAGAAGCAGGAACGAAATTTAACGATCCAGCAGCTGTTAAAGCTTGGGAACTTTATAGAAGTTTATTAGATAAAGGATATTTTACTTCAGGTTATTTAGCAGATGACTTTCCA
Source organism: uncultured Alphaproteobacteria bacterium (assembly GCA_902522015.1). GTDB lineage: Bacteria > Pseudomonadota > Alphaproteobacteria > HIMB59 > CACPNW01. The sequence continues at coordinate 1,589 of CABYTX010000055.1, read as the reverse complement.
ACTGCTGCAGGCTTGCTATTTACTGGTAAAGCTCCAATTTTCTCTAATGGATCTTGGGTAGCAGGAATGATAAAAGATCAAGCTCCAGATGCTCCAATAGGAGTTATGGCTTTTCCTGCTGTAGAAGGTGCGCCTGGAACTAATACTGAGCTTGTTATTAACAGTGTTGTGCTTACAATAACTAGAGGTGCAGTTGCAAACGGTACAGTTGATGCAGCTAAAGAATTCCTTAATTATTATACAAGCGCAGCAGCAGTTAAAGTTTGGTCTGAAGCGACTCAATCTTTAGCTCCATACACGCATGATACTTCATCTTGGGCTTATGATCCAATCATTCAAGATATTAGTGGAATTATTGCTACATCTACTAGCTCAGCTCCATTCCTTGACATGTTAGAAGATTATGCATGTAATGTTCCGCATACTTGGGATGCAAGTCAGGGTATATTGACAGGAGATCTTACACCTCAACAAGCTGGTGATGATCATGAGCAATGTGTACTAGACTTGATAGAAACTAAGTACTAAAAAAAATAAAATATTAATGAAAGGACGCTTTGCGTCCTTTCAAAATTAAATATGAAAAATAAAAGAACAAATAGATATGCTCATTTAATATTTATTGGACCAGCATTTTTTTTCTATACATTGTTTTGGATTATTCCAACTCTGGTAGCTATATGGATTAGCTTTACTCGTTGGAATGGTATTTCGTGGGCTCATATAAAGTGGGCTGGTTTAGCAAATTATTTTAAATTATTTAATGACAGATTTTTTTCTACAGCTCTTCAAAATAATCTACTCTTTGTATTTTGTGCTGTAAGTATTATTTTTTTTACAGCTTTAGCTATTGCCTTAATTTTAAATTTAAAACCTTTTGGCTGGAGAATGTTTCAGACTACCTTCTTTGTGCCTATTGTAATTTCAAGTGTAGTTATAGGACTTCTATTTAAATTATTTTTAAGCCCAACAACTGGAATTATTAACGAATTTGCTGATTTTTTTAATTTAGAGAGCTTTAAAAATGTACAATGGTTAGGAAGTAAAGAAACAGCAACGTATTCAGTGATGACTGTTTATATCTGGAGAGATTTAGGATTTTCAATTTTATTATTTGGAGCAGGCTTACAAGCAGTGCCCAAAGATTTAATTGAGGCAGCTAAAATTGATGGCGCATCCGTTTTTGCCACTATTCGTTTTGTAACTATTCCATTAATTAGAAATATTTCATTAGTAGTAATTATACTTGCTGTAACAAATGCATTTTTATTATTTGATTTGGTATATGCAATGACCTTAGGCGGTCCGTATCATGCTTCAGAAGTTTTAGCTACGTACATGTATTATCATGGATTTTCAAGAGGTCAGATCAGTTATGGTACTGCTATAGCTGTTCTTTTGTTTTTCATAGTAATTATTGTAACTGCAATTCAATTAATCATTGCAAGACTGATTGAAAAATGAGTATTAATGAAATTCCAATTTGGGCGAGAGTATTGTGTTATGCATTACTTTTAACATTTGCAATAACTATAGTATTCCCATTTATGTGGATGGTGTTTACCTCTTTCAAGTCAATGGAAGATTAC
>CABYTX010000054.1 GCA_902522015.1 uncultured Alphaproteobacteria bacterium | reverse complement strand
ATGCAAAACAAATTGAAATAATTCTTTATACAAATGAAAAAGACTGTGTCATTGAATTTAACGATGATGGTGAAGGTATACCAAGAGATAAATATGAAGATGTATTTAAACCATTTTTTACTTTAGATCCCTCCAGGAATAAACTTAAAGGAGAAAGCGGTTTAGGATTAACTATTACTAGGGATATTATTAGATCACATGGAGGTGATGTTAAATTATCTGAGTCAAATTTAGGTGGTCTTCAACTTAAAGTTTTACTTCCTCTTTGATTTTAAAATAATTTACCCCCATTATTTACTGGTTTATCTGGAGATAATAAAACAGGTTCGTTTTCTAAATCTGGCACACCAAGAACTAATACCTCTGAAATAATTTTACCAATTTGTTTAGGCTCAAAGTTTACAACAGCAATAACTTGCTTATTAATTAATTCATCACTTTTATAATATTTTTGTAATTGTGCAGAAGTTTTTTTAATACCAATTTTTTCTCCAAAATCTATTTTCAAAATTATGGATGGTTTTTTAAGTTCATTATATTCATAAGCTTCAATTACTGTTCCTATTCTTATATCTACATTTTCAAAATCTTTGTAATGTATAAAATTTTGAGAGCTCATGAAAATTTTACAAATTTTTCAATATTGTTTAGATATTTATCTAAGACACTCATCGTTTTTTCTAAACTTTCATTTTCATCATTAAACCAAGTAAATAGGGTTATATAATAAAGCACAAAAATAATTTTTATTTTTATAACACCCTGAATACCACTAGGATTAATATTTGCAAAAGTAGCAATTAAAATTTTGCTCTCAATTAATTTAGGAATAAGTTTCAATACTCCCTGAGGTCCAGATATAAAATAATTAATTATATTTTTTACAGAGGGTCTATATTCATTTAATATATCATAACGTGCCATCATAATTTCAAATAACATATCTCTCTGTGATGACTTTTCTATATTAACTAGATTTTTTTTTAATTGAAAATCAAAGAAGTCATTAATATTTAAAATTAAATCAATTTTATTATTCATATTTGGCACTTTACTATTAGCTAAAAAATTTTTAAGATTTATGTCTCTTAATTTTTTTTTCTCTAAATATAGTAAAGTTTTTTTTGCTAGAGATATTTTATTTTGATTCACTTACCATCACCTTGTTGTTTTGCTCTTGTATATGCTGCCTTAAAAACTTGATTAAAAATATTATCAACCTTATTTATTTTCATTTTCTTTATTCCTGCTTCGGTTGTCCCACCTCTAGTTGCAACAATTTCAACCATTTTTTCAGCAGAAGTATTATTTGAGTTTAATAGATTTAAAGTACCTCTAAAAGTTTCATTAATTAATATTTTAGCGGTGTTTTTGGAAAAACCTAAATTAATTGCAGATTTTTCCATAATATCAATTAATTGAAATATAAAACCCGGACCACTCCCTGATACAGCGGTTGCTTTATCTATAAAAGTTTCACTATTAAAAAAAAGAGTTTTGCCGCTCAAAGAGAATAATTTATCAATTTCTTTAATTTCTTTTTTATTAATAGATTTATTAGTATAGATGCAATGAACACCCTCTCCTATTAATGCAGGCATATTTGGCATAACTCTCACAATTTTATTAATATTTAATAAATTATTTTTAAAAATTTCTGTTTTTTTGCCAGCTATTACACTTATTGCTATAGATTTTTTGTTAAAATTTACATTTTTTAATTCTTTAAAAACATTTGTTAATTCAAGAGGTCGAGTTGCAAATATTATATAATCAAGATTATTTTGATTATCGATATCATTAATTGATTTAAAAATTTTTATTTTTTTATTTCTATTTTTTTTTTTTAAAATTGCATATTTTTTTTTATCTATAACACTGATGGTGTAATTCTTAGATTTAGACCATCCAGACATTAAAGATCCACCCATGTGACCACATCCAATTAATAAGATATTTTTCATCTATTTATAATATAGCAGTTTTATAAAAAAAATTAAGCTCTACCAATAACTTCAAAATTAGAAAATTTTATAGCTTCTTTAGGAGGAATATCATCAAAGAGAACCTGCTGAAAACTTGGATAAAATTTTTCACATTCATAAATTCCTATATCAACAAGATCCTCAAATTTTTTGTGCAATGTTTCTGTTGAATTATTTGACAATAAAGTATGTCTAAACGCTGGTATACCATTTTTACTTGTTATATCAAAATGCCCAATCCATAAGTTCTCATTTATAAGTCCTAGTAGTTCATATGCCTTATTGAGTTTAGTTTCAGGAAACTTAATATCAAAAGTTATTGAAAAACTTAGCGCATTAATATTTTCAGACCATGTAAAATATAATCTGTAGGCGCACCAATGGGATGCTATCTCAGCAACCAATTCATGGTCAGCAGCTCTACTAAAATTCCATTTTTTTTGATGAATAACATCTTCAATGATATCTATGGGATTCAACAATATATTCTCATTTTCCATACACTATATAGTCATGGCACATATAATTAGTACTATATCTTGATTACTAAATTGGACTCGTATTTTGCAAGGCAAAATCTATAAAAAATGTGAATTAGTTGAGGATTCTTACCTTTTTGATTT
>CABYTX010000053.1 GCA_902522015.1 uncultured Alphaproteobacteria bacterium | reverse complement strand
AAAACTAAAAGAAATGATAGAGTAACAATAGAAATAATTGTCAGATTTTTTATAAAACTTGAAATTTGAAAAACTTTTATTTGGAACTTAGGTGCCATTTTAATTTTTAATCAGAAGCAAATACATCACTCAGTTTTGATTTTTCTTCAAGTGCCTGTCCTGTCCCCATTACAACACATAAAAGTGGATCCTCTGCAATTGAAACTGGTAAACTTGTTGATCTTCTTAATACCTTATCAAGATTAAATAAAAGTGATCCACCTCCAGTTAACATTATACCTCTTTCAACAATGTCAGCAGATAATTCTGCAGGTGTTTGTTCTAAAGCTCTTTTAATAGTATCTATTATTTGTGCAACTGGCTCAGCAAGAGCTTCTGCAATTTGTCTTTGAGAAATAGAAATCTCTTTTGGAAGACCAGTTATTAAATCTCTTCCTTTAACACTCATTGTTTTTCCATCTCCATCATCTGGTGGACAAGCAGAACCAATATCCTTCTTCATTCTTTCAGCTGTGGTTTCACCAATTGCCAGTTTATGAGTTGTTCTCATATATTCCATTATTGCTTCGTCAAACCGATCCCCAGCAGCTTTAACTGAAGTTGAGTTAACAACACCTCCTAGAGATAAAACTGCTACCTCAGTTGTACCTCCACCAATATCTACAACCATAGAACCGGTCGGTTCTGCAACTGGCAGACCCGCTCCTATTGCAGCCGCAACTGGCTCTTCAATTAAATAAACTCTTCTTGCTCCAGCAGCATCAGCAGACTCTCTTATTGCTCTTCTTTCAACATTTGTTGCGCCAGAGGGCACACAAATAACAATTTGAGGATTGGATAAAGATCTACCTTTATGGACTTTTTTAATAAAACTTTTAATCATTTGTTCAGCAACATCAAAATCTGCAATTACACCGTCTTTCATGGGGCGTATTGCTTTAATTTTTCCTGGCGTTCTTCCAAGCATTTGTTTAGCTTCATTACCAACGGCTAGTACTTGAGTTCTCCCATCATTCTCAATTGTTGCGACAACTGAAGGCTCATTAAGAATTACACCTTCACCTTTTACATAAACTAGAGTGTTTGCTGTTCCCAAATCAATAGCCATATCTTTGGAAAATAAACTGAAAAAACGATCAATTACCATTAATTAAACCCCTTCTATTTTTAAACTTGCTGAATTCTCTTTAATAGATTTAGTTTTTTTAAAGATCAATCTGTTTAATGCGTTAATGTAAGCTTTTGCAGATGCAACAATAATATCAGGATCACTTCCTTTAGCTTGAGATGATAAATCATCATGTTCAAGTCTAACCGTTACTTCTCCTTGCGCATCAGTACCAGCGGTAATTGCATTTACTTGATAAAGTTTAAGTTTAAATTCAGTATTTGTAAGTTTTTTTATAGCATTGAAGGTTGCATCTACAGGACCATTTCCATTTATTTTAATATTTTCCACTTTTTCGTTTACTTCTATCTTTAATTTTGCTTCAGCTTCTTCAACTGATCCTGCATTTACTTCTAATGATACAAATTTAATGTGTTCATCGTATGACGAAGTTCTGTCTTCTGCTAATGCAATTAAATCTTCTTCAAATATTTCTTTTTTCTTATCAGCTAAATCTTTAAATCTACCAAATAATTCCATTAAAGCATTATCACCTACTTCATAACCAAGTTCTTTTAACTTTTCTGAAAAAGCATGCTTACCTGAATGTTTACCAAGAACTAGTGAAGATTTATTAAGACCTATAGATTCAGGAGTCATAATTTCATATGTACCAGCATGTTTAAGCATACCATCTTGATGTATTCCTGCTTCATGAGCAAAAGCATTAGCGCCAACTATAGCTTTATTTGGCTGAACTGGAAAACCTGTTATTGATGATACTAATCTAGAAGCTTTCATAATCAACTCTGTTTTAATATCTGTATGAAAAGGCATGAGATCTTTTTTTACTTTTAAAGTCATAACAATTTCTTCTAATGATGAATTACCAGCTCTTTCACCCATTCCATTAATTGTACACTCAACTTGTCTTGCACCTTCTTTAATAGCAGCAACATTATTTGCTGTTGCTAAACCCAAATCATTATGTGTGTGAGTTGAAAGAATTGCTTTATCAATATTTGGAACATTATTTTTTACATTTTTAAAAATTTTACCAAACTCTTCTGGTAATGTATAACCAACAGTATCAGGGATGTTAATTGTTGAAGCACCTGAATGAATAGCAAGTTCAATACATTGATATAAAAATTCTAACTCTGATCTTCCACCATCTTCACAACTCCACTCAATATTATCACAAAGATTTCTTGCGTGAGAAACAGTCTTTTGAATAGCCTCTAATACTTCTTCTTTGGTTTTCTTTAATTTATATTTCATATGTAGAGGACTTGTTGCAATAAAAGTATGAATTCTTGGAGACTTAGCATGCTGCACAGCTTCCCAAGCACGATCAATGTCCTTAAAGCTTGCTCTTGCTAAACCAGCTATCGTTGAATTTTTTACCTGTTTACTGACTTCAGAAACTGCTTCAAAATCTCCATTGGATGCAATTGGAAATCCTGCTTCAATAATATCAACTTTCATAGAATCTAGTACTTCAGCAATTTGAAGTTTTTCATC
>CABYTX010000052.1 GCA_902522015.1 uncultured Alphaproteobacteria bacterium | reverse complement strand
TGACTCACATTGTCATTTAAATTTTAAAAAATTATCAGAAAATTTTGAGAATATAATTAATAACTCCAAAAAAAATAATATTAGCTCAATATTATCAATCAATACCAAACCTGAAGATTTCCAGGATCATTTAAATTTAATAAAAAATTATAATTCTATTTATCTTTCATATGGACTTCATCCAAGTGATGTTCAGACAATGAACCAAATTGAATTACAAAACTTTGATCAATACTGTAATAACGAAAAAGTAATAGGAATAGGCGAAACAGGTATTGACTTGTATCACAGTGATCAATTTCTTAAAGAACAAACACAAGTATTTGAAACCCATATTGAAGCTTCAATAAAACATTCATTACCAATTATTATTCATCAAAGAAATTCTGAAAAAGAAATTGTAGATATTTTAAAAAATTTTAAATCAAATAATTTAAAACTAATTTTTCACTGTTTCACCGGTTCAAATCAACTATTAAATTTTTGTTTAGAGAATAACTACTACATTTCTATTTCTGGAATAATAACATTTAAAAATGCATCAAATTTAAGAGATATAATAAAGAACGCTCCTTTAAATTCTATACTTATAGAAACTGATAGTCCTTTTTTAGCACCCGAACCAATGAGAGGTAAAGTTAATGAGCCATCTTTTGTAAAATACACAGCTGAATATTTGGCAAATTTTTTTAAATTATCCTTAGAAGAGTTCGAAAAAATTACTGATAATAATTTTTTTAATTTGTTTACGAAAGCTAAAAGAGATAATTATCTGTAATGAAAATAACAATTTTAGGCTGTGGAGGATCTTTTGGTTCACCTTTAGCATGGAATAGACATGGTAACATTGATCTCAATAATAAAAGAAATTTTAGGACTAGATCATCAGTCCTTATAGAAGATAATAATAACAATATATTAATTGATACAAGTCCAGATTTAAGACAGCAACTCTATAATATTCAATGCACAAATATAGATGCAGTTTTGTACACACATGAACACTCAGATCATACATCTGGTTTACCTGATATGCGTGCAATGTCTCTAATAAATCAAAAAATTATACCTGCTTTCATGCCAAAAGAAATGAAATCTAAAATGGAAATTTTTTATAAATATATATTTAAAGGTGAAAAAGATTACTTACCATTTATGAAAATTGAAAACTTAGAAAACAATTTTTCCATTAATGGAACTAACATAGAAACATTTAAACACAATCATGGATCTATAGATGTTCAAACTTACAAATTTGGAAAATTTGCCTATTCTACTGATTTAAAAAAATTTTATAATGAAGATATTGATAAATTAAAAAATTTAGACTTATGGATTGTGGGCTTATTAAGAGAAGATCCTCATCCAGCACATGCAGGATTTGAGCAAGTTATGGAATTTATAAATTATATTAAACCAAAAAAAACAGTTTTCACTCATATGACAGCACTTCTTGATGAAAAAAAGCTCAAAGATAAATGTCCACCAAATGTTGTGCCTGGATATGATGGTATGACTATTAATATATGAGAATGAAATCTATTGGTTTCATAGGAATTGGAAATGTTGGCTCAAACCTTGCAAATAATTTATTAAAATCAAATAATAATGTATTTGTTTATGATAAAAATAATAAATCATATTCAAGATTAAAAAAATTAAAAAACGAGCCTTGTAAAACTTTAAAAGAATTAACTGAAAATAGTGACATTATAATAACTTGCTTACCTTCTCCAAAATCAGTAAGCAAAGTTTTAAAAACCATATTAAAATATTTAACTAAAAAACATATCTGGATTGAGATGAGCACTACAGATAAAAATAACATGATTAGCTTATCCAAAAAAGTAATTTCTAAAGGTGGAAGAGTATTAGAATGTCCAATTACTGGAGGAGAGCATAGAGCTAAATCAGGAAATATATCTATTTTAGCTGCTGGCAAAAAATCAACTTTCAAAAAATGTTTCCCAATTTTATCATTGCTTGGTCATGAAATTTTATATTGTGGAAAAATTGGAAATGCCTCAATATTAAAAGTAATTACAAATTATTTAGCATCATTACATTTAGTAGGTATAGGTGAAGCACTGAGTGTCGCCAAAAAAAATAAAATTGATTTAGGTTTAACGTATAAAGCTATAAAAATAAGCTCAGGTAATAGTTTTGTTAATGAAACTGAAACTAAAGTTATACTTGGAGGTAGTTATGACGTTGGATTTACAATGGATCTAGTCAATAAAGATTTAAATCTTTTTAATAAACTTGGAAAAAATATAAAATTAGAACTGGGAAATTATCTAAGTAAAAAATTTAAACTTGGTATGAAAAATTTAGGTGAAAGATCATTTAGTACTAGTATTATTAAATTAATTGAAAAAAATGCAAAAATTAAATTAAGAGCAAAAAATTTCCCAAAACAATTAATTGATAAACAAAAAAAACAAAAAGGTGTAGAAGTATAATATGTCAGATAAAAAATTATTACCTGCCGATTTAGATCCAAGAAACCCAAGTTATGTATTCAAAAATAAATATAATGAACATATAGATAATACTGATCAATTTAATAATTACCTAAAGTCTACTAAAGTTAAAAAAGTTTTTTCGGGAATGTTATGGGGGGAGGGACCAGCTTATATTCCTCATTTAGATACGTTAGTCTGGAGCGATAT
>CABYTX010000051.1 GCA_902522015.1 uncultured Alphaproteobacteria bacterium | reverse complement strand
TATTTTTAATAATTTCTCTTTTCCATAACTTGATATCTTTAGCTGGGAAACCCGCAACAGTTTTATCATCTGATATATTTTTAGTTACACCACTCTTTCCTGCAATAGTTACATTATTACCAATATTTAAATGACCAGATATACCTGCTTGACCTCCAATTTTTACATAATTTCCAATATTAGTACTTCCTGCAATTCCAACTTGTGCTGCAATTACTGCATAATCACCAATTGTTACATTATGTGCGATTTGTATCAAATTGTCCAAATTAGAAAATTCGCCAATTTTAGTAGAGTCAAAAACTGCGCGATCAATTGTAGTATTTGATCCAATAGATGAATTTCTTCCAATAATCACGTTCCCACTATGAAATATTTTTTGTTTTGATTTCATTTCAAATCCGAAACCAGTACCACCAATTCTAGCTCCACTTTTAATGACACAATTTTCCATTATGATCGTATTTGAGATGGATACATTATCATGAATAATTACATTTTTATTAATTACTACATTTGGTCCAATACAACAATTAGATCCTATATAAACATTTTCATGTAAAATAGTATTTTGGCAAACTATAGAAAATGGATTTATTTGAACATTTTTTTTCAAAGTACTTTGCGGATCGATATTTGAATTATTTGAAATAATTCCATTTGATTTAAATTTTTCATCACTAAAAATATTACTTATTAAAGCTAAAGCTAAATAAGAATCATCTACTATTATTGAATCACAATGTTTTGGCAAATAGCCAGAAAATTTTTCCTCAATTAAACACGCTCTTGCTTTTGTTTTTTTTAAATCATTTAAGTATTTGTAATTTGAAAAAAAAGTTAAATCTTTTTCAGAAGCATTAGTTATTGATTTAATATTTAAAAATCCATCTTCATTAGATAGTTTCGAAATAACTTTCAAAGAATTATTTTGCAAAGTTTTTTTTATATCTATATATTTAATTTTTTTCAAAGTTTTTATATCCTAAGTCAAAATTTATTTCATTTAGTTGGTCCTGTATATCTTTAGTTATATTTATTGAATTTGACGCTATCAAATAACTTGTTGAGTCTAAAATTAAATCAATATCATATTTTTTAGCATAATCTTCAAGCAAAATAATTATCTCATTAAGAACAGTCTCTCTAATTTTAATAATTTGCTCTTGATAATGAAGATTAAATTCCTCTACTTCTATTGAAAATTTATTAAGTTTATTATTATAATCATCATTAAGAATTAATTTCGAAGTTTCAATTTCATTTAGCATTATTTTTAATTCATCTTCTGTATTTTTATAAATTTTTAAATATTTTTCTTGACTAATTTCTAATGAATTAATTATGTTAATATAATTTTGGTTATTATCTATTAGAGATTGAAGATTTACAACAACAATATTTTTAGCAGACACATTTGAACTAAAGATATTAATATAAAAGAAAATAACTAAAATTATTAACTTCAATCTAAATTACCCACAGAAAAAAGAAACATTCTTTTAATATCATAATCTTCATCTTGTATTGGGAAACCCCAAGTGAAACCTATAGGGCCAATCGGAGAATAATACTTAAAACCAAAGCCAGCCGAAGACCTTAAACTATTGTCACTGTTTGTGGGTTTTGTTTTGTTTTCCCATATCAATCCATAATCATTAAAGAAATTTAGATAAATTGGAAAATTAGAATTATTTGTAATTTCATAGGCATAATCAAATTTTGTTGCAATAATATTATTTCCTCCAATATAAGCATTTCTTGAATTACGTGGCCCAACACCATAGTTATCAAATCCTCTTAACCACCTTCCACCAAGACTAAATTTATCATCTGCTAAAATTTCTTTATTATTTAAAGAAATAATATTCCCTATTTTTGATTGCGCTGAAAATATATTTTTATTAGTGAGGCTATAATATTTTTTTAATGTAATGATGTTCCTAAAATATCCATTTGCAGAACTTGTGGGTGTTTCAAATGTATTATTAAAATTAAAATAATTCCCATTTTTTGAGATAAAACCTTGATTCATACTAGAGTAAAGAAAGTTATTTTTTACTAAAAAACTCATATTTCCGCCAGATGAATCCAAAATTGATTGTGATACTGTGGTTGAGTTAGTAATTGCATAATCTTTTAAAACATATTCAACATCAAAATTATGAAATAAGTTTTTATTAATTTTATACCCAATACCTACACCTGTTGTAAAAGTATCTAAGTTGTAAGAACTAGATTTAGAAAAATCTTGTTGTTTATATTTTAGTTTATAACTAATGTCAGCATCATTTTTATATGATAGTCGATCAGTAGTAACAACTTTAAATTCATTGTTATTATTAGATGTGTTTATTAAGGCATCTAATGATCTACCAGTACCATAGAAATTTCTCTCTTTAAGACCAGTAACAAGAGCAAAACCGTCTAAAGTTCCAATTGATAAACCTGCATTAAAAGAACCAGTTTGTTTTTCTTGTATTTCTATTATTATATTGCTTAAATTTTTATCAATTTCTTCTTCTTTGATATTAACAGATTCAAACAAGTTCAAAGAAATTAATTTTTCTCTAATTTTATTTAACTGTGTGGAATTATATGAATCCCCTTCATCAATTTCAATCTCTCTTCTAATGACATAATCAAACGTTCTTGTATTCCCAACAATATTTATTTGGTTACTGTATTTTGGTAAAATTTTTTCAATATCAAAAATAATTTTAATATTAGTATCATCAACCTTATCTGATGTTATAATTTCAAAATATTCAATTCCATTTTGAATAATGATATCAGATAAATCTTCTCTAAATTGCTTAGTATTTTCAGGAGAAAAATAGTTTTGGGTTAAAATAAAATTATCTTTTTTAAATTGAATTA
>CABYTX010000050.1 GCA_902522015.1 uncultured Alphaproteobacteria bacterium | reverse complement strand
TTAAGTTAGCTGATAGATTACATAATATGAGAACTATTCAGTTTATTAAGGACGAAAATAAAAAAACTAGAATAGCATTAGAAACGCTAGAAGTTTTTTCTCCTTTAGCTCAAAGATTAGGCATGAAGGAATGGCAAGATGAATTAGAAGATATTTCATTTGAAATAATAAATCCAGATGCAAAGAAAACAATAATAGAAAGACTGGAATATTTCAAATCAAAGGATGATAATATTATTGATGAAATTAGATATGAGTTAAAGAATATTTTTTTTCAGGAGGATTTATTTTGCAAAGTTGAAGGTAGGATTAAATCTCCTTACTCAATATGGAATAAAATCAAAAATAAAAATATTTCTTTCGAACAACTTTCAGATATTATGGCTTTTAGAGTTATTACCAATTCAACAAGAGAATGTTACCGATGCCTAGGTATAATTCATAGACAATATCCATATATTCAAGGAAGATTCAAAGATTTTATTTCAGCTCCAAAATCAAATGGATACAGGGCTTTACATACATCAGTCATGGGGCCAAAAAATAAAAAAATTGAAATTCAATTTCGTTCAAACATTATGGATCAAATTGCTGATTTTGGCGTTGCTTCTCATTGGAAATATAAAGATCCAAAAAAAATAAAAGAGAAAGATGCAAGAGAATATAAGTGGGTATATGATTTAGTAGATTCAATGAATTCTTCAGTTACTCAAGATGAATTAATACAAAACTCAAAATTAAAAGTATTTCAGAACGACATTTTTGTTTTTACTCCAAAAGGAGATCTTATAGAATTACCTAAAAATGCAACTCCAGTAGATTTTGCTTATGCCATTCATAGTCAAATAGGAGATAAATGTGTAGCAGCTAAAATAAATGACAAGTTACAACCATTAAAAACAATTTTAAAAAATGGTGATCAAATAGAAATTATTACATCAGAAACTTCGCAACCATCACCCTTGTGGCAAAGATACGCAGTAACAACAAAAGTTAAATCTCAGTTAAGAAGATTTTTTAGATTTAAGAAAAAAGAGGAATATATAATTTTTGGAAGAGAAATATTAATAAATTATTTTCAAAAAGAAAATTATGAATTTAATAAAAATATAGAACAAAAAATACTTGATGATTTTAATTTTAAATCAATAAACGATGTATACGCTTTAATAGGCTCAGGAGAAATTACAGCACTCTCTGTAATAAAAAAAATTTATCCTGAGTACAATTTTATTCCAGTTTCTAAATTTAACGAAAATACTCAAAATCCTATAAAATTAAAAGGATTAACAGCTGGAATGTCTTATCATTTAGCTGGTTGTTGTTCCCCTTTAAAAGGTGATAGCATTGTTGGTATAGTAACTGCTGGCATAGGTGTTGCTGTTCATACACTAGAGTGTGATACTCTAACTTCATACCAAGACGCACCTGATAGATGGTTAAATTTATCATGGGATAATCAAAATAATTTAGAAACTGTATCAAATGCTAGAATTGTTGTTGTTTTATTCAATAAACCTGGCAGTTTAGGAAAGGTTACAACTGTTATTGCAAAAAATAATGGAAATATTTCAAATATTCTTTTCTCAGTAAGGAAATCAGATTTTTTTGAAATTATAATAGATATTGAGGTTAGAGATGCTAATCATTTACAAAATATTATTGCAGCATTAAGAATGGAAAAAGAAGTTTCTTCCTTAGAGAGATTGAAAGGTTAAAAATGATTTATGGAAATGGAATAGACATTATTGATATAAATAGAATAAGAAAAGTAATTGATAAATATGGTAATAGATTTAAAAAAAGATGTTTTAGTATTTTTGAGATCGAAAGATCAGAGAAAAGAAAAAATTCAGTAGAATCATATGCAAAAAGATATGCAGCTAAAGAAGCTTGTGCGAAAGCTTTAGGCACGGGTTTAGCAAGAGGTGTATTTTGGAAAGATATTGAAGTCAAAAACAACCAATTTGGTAAACCATTTATTGAACTTCATGGTAATGCAAAAGAAATTTTTAAAAATATGAATAAAACTTCGAATACACAAGTTGAAGTATCGCTTTCTGATGAAAAAAAATATGCAATAGCAAATGTCACAATCTATGACTAAAGGTAAAAAAAATAGTTTTTTTGGTAATTTAAAATCAATATTTATAGCAATCTTTATAGCTTTATTAATTAGATCATTTATATTTGAACCGTTCAATATACCTTCAGGATCAATGAAGCCAAATCTTCTTGTAGGAGATTTTATTTTTGTTTCAAAATATTCATACGGTTTTTCAAAACACTCTCTTCCATTTTCCATACCTTTAATACCCGGTAAAATATTTTCAAACACGCCTGAGAGAGGCGATGTAGTAGTTTTTAAAACTCCTGAAAATAATAGAACTGATTATATTAAAAGAGTTATTGGTCTGCCTGGTGATAAAATAGAAATTAAAAATGGTATTATTTTTATTAATGGATCAGAAATTCTAAGAAAAAAACTAAATGATTTTATAGATACAGATCACAAAACGAGTAACAAAAGAGTTAGAATGTATAATGAATATTTTTTTAACAAAGAAATCAGTATTCTTGATATCACAGACAATGGTATAGCGGATAATACTCAGTTATTTAATGTCCCTGAAAATCATTTTTTTGTAATGGGTGATAATAGAGATAATTCACAAGATAGTAGATTTACAAGTACAGTTGGATTCATTCCTTACGAAAATTTAGTTGGTAAAGCGCAGTTTATTTTCTTTTCTTTGGAAAATGCAAGATTTTTACAGATATGGAAATGGCCTAACTCAATTAGATATGAAAGAATTTTTCAAAAAATTCAATGATAGACAGTAAAAAAATCAAACTATTTGAAAAAAAAATAAATTATAAGTTTAAAAATAGCAAATTGTTAATTCAATCC
>CABYTX010000049.1 GCA_902522015.1 uncultured Alphaproteobacteria bacterium | reverse complement strand
TTGGAGTACCAAAGGTTTAGGTTCAGCTTCGCGTCAAATGATCATTTATGCTGGTGTTCCCCTGATTTCAAAAATTTACAGACTAATTCCAAAATTAGAAAATAATTCCCTAACTTATGATGGTAGTGAATGGCACGATAAAGATAAAATTATTTTAAAGAAAAAAAATAGTTTAATCAATTTACCTTATTTACAATTTAGTGAAGGAGGGAAAGAAAAAATAATTGCTCAATCTATTACTTGTTTATCTTTTCTTGGTAAGAAATTTAATATGTTTGGAGAAAATTCTAAAGAAGAATTAGAATGTAATCAATTACTTCAAGAAACAGTAGATTTAAGGAATATAGTGACAAGATTTGCTTATACGCATTTTGAAAATGAAAAAGATGAGTTAACTGAAGCTTCAACTGTTTTTAATCAGGCATTTGAACATTCAAATGTTGGGAAGTTACAAAAATTTGAACATTGGCTTAGTTTAAAAAGTAACGAAGAAACTAAACTATTTTTAACAGGTAATAATATTTCTTCACCTGATTTTAATTTGTTTGATACATTAGAACTTTATTATGAATTTTTGAAACATTATAAATTTGTAAAAAATATAAACTCTGATAATTTTTTTGAACAATTAGGTTTTCCTTTAGTTTCTAAATTTTTTTTAAATTTTAAAACACTGCCTAAGATGCAAAAATATTTTAATTCAATGTTATATCAGTTTCCTTTCACAAATAAATCCGCTAAGTTTGGATCTGGTAAAAATGGTATTACTTGGGATCATAAAAAAGAAATAGATTCAACACCTGATGAGATTATTATTGAATGATAAAATTAAGTTGATAAAACTATATTTATGGAAGAAATAAATTTTTGGTTTTCAATTGGCAGTACTTATACTTACCTGACAGTTAATAGGTTGCATGAAGTTGCAAAAAAAGAAAATATTAAATTTAATTGGCATCCCTTTAGTGTAAGAAAAATTATGATGGATATGGACAACATTCCATTCACTCCACCAGCTAAAAAAATAAAATCAGATTACATGTGGAGAGATATTGAAAGACGCGCAAATTTTTATGGATTTGAAGCAAAGGTTCCTGCACCATACCCATTAAAAGAGTTCGATCTGGCAAATCAAATAGCAATTCTTGGAATGAATGAAGGATGGGGAGTCGATTATGTTTACAAAACATATCAAAGATGGTTTCAGCAAGGGAAAGAACCAGCTACACAACCAAATTTAAATGAAATCTTTCAAGAATTAAACTTGGATCCTGATACTACGATAAAGAAAGCTAATGAACAAGAAATAAAAGATAAATATCTAAGCAATACTGAATATGCCTACAAAAAAGGAGTTTTTGGAAGTCCTACATTTGTATATGATGGCAAAGAAGTATTTTGGGGAGATGACAGACTTGAAGATTGCATTAAATGGATTAGGTTAAAGGGTAAGTAAATTAATATGAAGTTCCTAAATTTTATTTTTCCAAAAGGTCAATGGTCATTAACTAGAGTGGCAATACTATTTATAATCTTTATGATCCTTGATTTTATTGTTGTTTATTACAAAATTATATAAGACTTAAATTAGTGGCTAGTGATTTATTATTTTCTCTAAGAGATGTAGAAATCAAATTTGGCAAAAAAGTTATTTTCCAAGATCTAAACTTAAATTTACACAAGGGTGATATGATTGCGCTTGTTGGTAAAAATGGTGTTGGCAAAACAACACTTATGAAAACTTTAAATGGTGATCAAGATTTAGATGCAGGAGAATTATGGAATTATCCAAATCTAAAAGTTGGATATTTTAATCAGAAATTTGAAAAACTAGATAACAAAACCATTGAAGAGAATTTTTCAGATTTACTTAACGAACAAAATAAACATTTTGTTGATATATTTTGCAATAAACTAAATTTAGACAAATTTGCTAATGTTGAAGATCTTTCAGGAGGGCAAAAAAGAAAAGTTTATTTAATTCGATCTTTATTAAAAGACTCCGATGTTTTGTTATTAGATGAGCCAACCAATCATCTAGATTTGCAATGCATCGAATGGCTAGAAAGTTATTTACGCAATTTAAATAAGACAATTATATGTGTGAGCCATGATCGAACTTTTTTAAGTAATTTTACCAATAAAGTATTTTGGATAGATAGGGGAAAATTACGAGTAAGTCCTAGGGGATTTAAAGATTTTGATAAATGGTCAGAGGAGTTACTAGATCAAGAATATAGAGAATTAAGAAATAGAAAGCAATTTGTTAATATTGAACTTGAGTGGGCAAATAAAGGCGTTAAAGCTCGTGTAAAGAGGAATGAAAAAAGATTAAAAAGAGCGAAAGAATTAAAAGCGCAATTAGAAAAAGATGAAGCTTCTTATAGAAGTGCAATTAAATCTTTAAGACCGCAAGTATCTAAAAAATCTACTGATCAATCTAAATTTATTGCTGAACTTCAAGAAGTGTTTGTTAAATATCCAAATCAAAGTGAATTTGTTTTTAAAAATCTCTCAATAAAAATTTCAAAAAATGATCGTATCGGTTTGTTAGGAAATAATGGAAGTGGTAAATCAACTTTTCTTCGAACAATCCTTAATGAAATAAAAATTTCTAAAGGTAAAATCAAGCTCAAAAAAAATTTAGAATTTTCTTATTTTGATCAAATGCGTAATGATCTTAATGGCAGAAAATCTATTAAAGATATCTTAGTTCCCTCTGGAGGAGATTATTTAAAAGTTCAGGGAAGGGATAGGCATGTTTGCAGTTACGTGAAAGATTTTCAGTTTGATCCTAAAAATGTCAATCATACGATACAAACATTATCAGGAGGAGAGCAAAATAGGTTACTTTTAGCAAAAGTTTTGGCTAATCCGAAGACTGGACTTATATTAGATGAGCCAACAAATGATCTAGAT
>CABYTX010000048.1 GCA_902522015.1 uncultured Alphaproteobacteria bacterium | reverse complement strand
CGCACCTCCTCTGATACCAATATTAAAGATATTAGAATTAACTGCTCTTTTTTCTTCTGCAAAAAACATTGGTATTACTCCTTTTTCTGAACTCTGTTCTTTAAAATTATTAATATTATTTTTCTTCAAGTAGTCATTTATTTTTTCTCTATACCAAGAGCTGTGAAAAACATCTTTTGAAAAGACCGTCGATTCAACCAGCGCTTTATTATGACTAAATGGTAGAATGTATATAAAATGTAAAACATTATTTTCTTCTGTAAAATGCATCAAGGTTAATTTATCTTCATTAAAAGTATTATCTGCCACGGTAATATTAATTCCAAAAAAATGTTGTAATAATTCGCCTTTTTTTTCTTTTGCTGATCGTGAATCATATATATTTTCAGCGTAATATATTTTGTCATCAGAAGTAATTATTTTAAAATAATTTTCTTCAGGAAAATATTGGACAACTTGCTTGTTTATGATTTCTAATTTATTTTTTGTTTCTAAGCAAAATTTTTTCCAAGTTTTAAAACTAATAACACAATAAGGTTTATCTAAATTTGTATGTGTTACTTCTGTATTTTTGTTACCAATAGTCCATTTATACCATTTTTTTTCAATAATTTTTTCAAATGGTTTCATCCAATCTGTTAACCAAAAACCAAAAATATTATCTCTTTTGTTTATATCTTCACTTTCAAATGCAATGATTTCGTTATAGCTATCTCCATAAAGAATTTTATTTACAGCTAAACCACTAGGGCCTAAGCCAATTATTGCAGCTTTATAAATTTTCATTTGGGAGATTGTCTCTAATTTTTTGATACTGATATTTCATAAAAGGTATAAAAATAAAAAGTAAGATTGATTTAACTGTAATTAAAAATTTTTCTAATAAGTTTAAATAAACCCTTTCTCTTAAATATATTTTTTTATTAGATTTTATCTTAATGCCAATACCTCTATAAATATTAGCCGCAATGAGTATACCTAGTCTGGTCGATAACGGGATATATTTTAAACCTGCAAAACCATTTTCATAAAACTTATCTGAAAGTACTATTACTTTATGAATTGCATTTGATATTCTTTCATCTTTTTCTGAATCTTTGTTATGAAGATCAGTTAAATTTTTTAATGATATATCAGGTATCCAATTGGCAGGTAAATAAATTCTTTTTATTTTAGAATCTTCATAAACATCTCTTGCTATATTTGTTAGCTGCATTCCAATACCTAAATCAATTGCGGATCGTGCCGCCTTTTTATGTTTTACTCCTAAAATTTTAGACATCATTAATCCGACAGTACCAGCAACATGATAAGAGTATTTTATAAGTTCTTCCTTGTTTTGAATTCTTATTTTTTTCTGATCCAAGATTAATCCCTCTATTAAATCTATAAAAATTAAATTGTTAATTTCATTTTGCTGCAGAAAAATATTTACTTTATTATTTTTATTGGTGCTTATTTCTTCAATTGTATTTTTGAGATAGATACTTTGATCTTCTTTATATTTATCAGCAATATCATCAAAATGTCTACAAATTGAATAAAGAGTACCAGCATTTTTTTTGCAACTTTTTGGTAAAAAAAAACTGGCCCAATAAAAACTTTTGCCTTCTTTTTTAAGGTCAGCAGATGAATTGAGCTTTAATTCAATCATTATTAATTTAATTCAGCTTTAATTATATTTTCAACAACTTTAGCTGATGAAAGAACTCCTGGTATTCCAGCGCCTGGATGAGAACCTGCCGCCGAAAAAAATAGGTTTTTAATTTTTTTATCTTTGTTATGATACCTAAACCAAGCTGACTGAGTAAAGATCGGAGCTATAGAAAAACCAGCTCCGTGCATAGAATTGTAATCATTTTTAAAATCTTTAGGATTCATCCAAAAAACATCTGTAATACTCTTTTCTAGATTTGGCATAATTGTTTGTGATAATTCTTTAACTATCTTATTTTTAAGGTTTTCTGATTCCACATCCCAATCGATTTTGCCTTGTAAGTTGGGTACTGGGCATAGAACATAAAAACTATCACAACCTTCTGGAGCAAATGACTTGTCTGTTGCAGTAGGCCTGTGAATGTATAAAGAGAAATCATCAGATAAAATTTTATTTTTAAATATATCATGAAGTAAAGATTTAAATCTTTTAGTCATCCAAATAGTATGATGAGCAACTTTATGGTATTGTTTTTTTGTACCAAAGAAAAGAACAAAAAGTCCCATTGAATACAATAAGTTTTTTTCTTTTAATATAGGTCTTCTTAATTTTTGTTTTTTTAAAAGTTTGGAGTAAACCATGGGTGGATCAGCATTACAAACAACTAAATCTATATTTGAAATTTCTTCATTGTTTGTTAATATTTTTGTTATCCTATTATTTTCAACAATAAATTCTTTTGCCTCTGTATTTGTTTTAATTTTAATACCAGAGTCAATCATTAATTTTTTTAATTCAGATACAATTTTACCAGTTCCACCCATACAAAAAAATACTCCCCATTTTCTCTCTAAATAATGAATTAGAGCATAAATAGATGTTGTTGTGTGTGGATCACCTCCAACTAAAAGTGGATGAATTGAAAATGCTTTTCTAAGATATGGATTTTTTAGATAACTATTTACAAGTTGAGATACTGTAAAATAACTTTTCAAAATTATCAAATTAGGAATAACTCTTAACATTTTAAAAAAAGAAATAAATGGTTTGTCAGCTAGTTGTGTAAAGCCTACATCAAATATTTTTTTTGATTGATTTAAAAGTTTATAATATCCTTTTATATCTTTCTTATCAAATTTACCTATTTCTATGTTGGTTTTTTCGACTGTAGAACAATAATCAAATGTTTTACCATCATGAAAATAGTACCTATACCAAGGTTCAAGAGGAACAAAATTCAGATAATCCTCTCTTTTTTTTCCAAACAAACTAAATAATTCGTCAAAAAGAAATGGTGCTGTTATGACCGTTGGTCCAGCGTCATGCTTAAAACCATTTACTTCAAAAACTCTTGCTCTTCCTCCAAGCTCGTTTAGTTTTTCAATAATTGTTGTATCATAGCCTAATTTTTTTAATCTTAAACTAATCGCAATACCTCCAAAACCACTTCCTATAA
>CABYTX010000047.1 GCA_902522015.1 uncultured Alphaproteobacteria bacterium | reverse complement strand
TAAAAGCATTTGAAGAAGCAAAAGATTTTAAAACAACTGGAGTTTTAGGTTTTGGTGGCGGTTCATCTATGGATATTGCAAAGCTTGTATCTTTACTTCTTGGATCAAATCAGCAAATCGAAACTATATGGGGTGTTAATAATGCAAAAGGCCCAAGGCTGCCACTTGTACTTATCCCTACAACAGCAGGAACTGGATCAGAAGTTACACCAATTTCAATAATAACGATGGATGATAAAGAAAAAAAAGGAGTTTCCTCTAAATTTATATTACCTGATCTTGCAATTTTAGATCCATTGTTAACAATTAATTTACGAGGTAATATAACTGCATCAACTGGAATAGATGCAATGGTTCATGCAATTGAAGCTTTTACATCTATAAATTCAAACAATAATCCTGTTTCAAAAATGTTATCTATAGAAGCACTCAAGCTTCTTGGCTCATCAATTAAAACTGCTGTATTTGATGGACATAATATAAATGCAAGATCAAATATGCTACTTGGATCAATGCTAGCAGGTAAAGCTTTTGCAAATTCTCCAGTAGCAGCAGTTCATGCATTAGCATATCCTATCGGAGGTTTATTTAATATCTCTCATGGGTTATCAAATTCTTTAGTTCTTACAAGTGTTATGAAATTCAACTCCAAAAATGAAGAAACAAAAAAAAATTATGCTCATCTTGCACCATACGTATTTAAAAATTTAGATAATAGTAAAAATGATGAGTTTTTGTGTGACAATATTATTGATGGTTTAGAAAGATTGTGTAAGGAACTTAACTTACCTTATAGACTTAGAGATTTAGAAATTCCTGAAGAAGCTTGCAAGTTGATGGCTAGTGAAGCAATGAAACAAACCAGATTATTAGTTAATAATCCTCGGAAAATTGAAGAATCTGATGCCTATAATATATACAAATCTGTTTGGTAGATTTTGTTTACTTATAAATTAATTTACCTATTTAATTAACATATATCTTAATGATAAAATCAACAATTAATCAATTTGCAAATTCTCTTGGA
This sequence comes from uncultured Alphaproteobacteria bacterium, assembly GCA_902522015.1. Classification (GTDB taxonomy): domain Bacteria; phylum Pseudomonadota; class Alphaproteobacteria; order HIMB59; genus CACPNW01. The sequence continues at coordinate 2,115 of CABYTX010000047.1, read as the reverse complement.
TTAAATAAAGATGAATATATTCCAAAGGGAAAAGCTTCCTTTTCACTTTTTAAAATTGAAATTCTATCTGGATTAACTGTTGCAATAGCACTTGTTCCAGAAGCAATTGCTTTCGCATTTGTAGCAGGTGTAACTCCACTTTCAGGATTATATGCTGCTTTTATTGTAGGATTAGTAACTGCAATTTTTGGTGGAAGACCTGGAATGATTTCTGGAGCAACAGGAGCATTAGCTGTGGTTATGGTTTCATTAGTATCGGAACATGGAGTCCAATACTTATTTGCCACTGTAATCCTGATGGGAATTTTACAATTTCTTGCAGGTATTTTTAAATTAGGAAAATTTATGCGCATGGTTCCTCAACCTGTAATGTTAGGTTTTGTAAACGGTTTAGCTATCGTAATTGGTTTATCTCAATTACATCAATTTCAAATATATAATTTTGATGGAACATTTACATGGATGTCTGGAGAGGTGCTTACATATTCTTTAGTGTTAGTTTTCTTAACCATGTTAATCATATGGTACTTACCAAGGGTTACTAAATTCATTCCATCTACATTAGCTGCAATTCTTCTAGTTACTTTTCTAGTTTTACTTTTAGATTTACCCGTTCCAAGAGTAGGGGATTTAGCAAGTGTAGCAGGAGGACTTCCAAATTTTTCCATTCCAACAGTTCCACTTAATTTAGATACTTTTTTCATCATCTTTCCCTACGCAATTATTTTGGCTGCCATTGGACTAATTGAAAGCTTGTTAACTCTTAATCTTGTAGGAGAAATTACTAACAAAAAAGGTGGAACTAGACAAGAATGTTTAGCGCAAGGTGTCGCTAATGGTATCACTGGCTTTTTTGGAGGTATGGGTGGTTGTGCTATGATAGGACAGTCAATGATAAATGTGAAATCTGGAGGCAGAACAAGAATCGCTGGCATATCAGCAGCAATTTTTTTACTAATTTTTATTCTTTATACTTCAAATTTAATTGAACTTATTCCTATAGCATCATTAGTAGGGGTTATGTTTATGGTCGTAATTGGAACATTTGCTTGGAATTCACTAAAATTATTATTTGTTGTCCCTCGATCGGATGCATTGGTAATTGTTTTAGTTACTTTAATAACTGTATTAGAAGATTTAGCTGTTGCTGTAGTTGCTGGAGTTATTATTAATGCATTAGTATTTGCTTGGAAATCTGCTTCAAGAATTAGAGCAATTGAGAGACAATCAAGAACAGAAAAAGGTGCTAAGGTATATGAAATTGAAGGACCTCTTTTTTTTAGTTCCACTAATAGTTTTTTAGAAATTTTTAAACCTTCCGCAGATCCTAATTTAGTAATAATAGATTTTGCAAATTCAAAAGTTATTGATCAATCTGCTTTAAAAGCAATTGAGGATATTGCAGAAAGATATTCCAAATTAGGCAAACAAGTAAAGTTAAGACATCTTACGAAGGACTGCCACAGCCTTTTAAGAAAAACAGGTCAATTGATAGTTGATAGTGATGATGATCCTGATTATGGAATTGCAGTTGATTACGGTGTAAAATTAGGAATTTTTGGTAAATAACTAAAAATCTAATGATCCTTCAACAGAATACTGTAAAATATTTACAATCTCATCAACGTTTTTTGTAACAGCAAGTGCTGCTGCATCTACTTCCTTTAAAGCATGTTGATTTTCATCACTATGCATGATTATAAGAGATTTATTCAAGGCTGATGCATATCCTGCATCAAAAGCAGCATTCCATTGTTTATATTTCTCACCAAAACGCACTATAACTATATCTGCTTTTTCAATCGAATTTCTAGTTCGTATAGCATTTATTTTGGCTCCTTTGTTATCGTGCCAAAATTTTTTTTCTTCTTCACCAAGTATTTTTACACCAACATCATCTGATAATTCATGATTAGTAGTCGGGCTTAAAAATTCTATTTCTAAATTCTTAGATTTACATTTGTCTATAATCTCATCTCGCCAATTAGTATGAATTTCACCGGATAAATAAACTTTTAATTTCATTTTTTAAATTAATCTAAATATGCCGCAGTTAATACTGGAAAACTTGTAAATCCAAAATTACCTACTTTTTCAGATTTATTTAATTGTTTT
>CABYTX010000046.1 GCA_902522015.1 uncultured Alphaproteobacteria bacterium | reverse complement strand
TTATCTAATATTGATGCATCTACTGTTTCTAATACAGACTCTTCATCACTAAGTGAAATTTATGATAAATTTAGAATTTTAAGCAAAACAGAACTTGAAGAAATGCTTCAAAATTCTTGGAGTGAAATAAGTTCTAATATTGATATTAAAATTAATAATGAAAATAAATTTAATCAAAACTGAAGTTGAAAATATAAAAAATTTTGAAATAAGTAGAGATACGCATGTTTATTTAAGAGTTTTATTAGATGAAAATTCTGAACAATTTACATTTAGGTGGTTTAAAAACTACGGCCCAATTATTCTAAGAGAGAATAATAATAACAAATTAGAAGATGAATTAGTTACAGAATATTTGCAATCTGGAATTGAATCAAGTCAATTTTTATTTAAGGAAAATAATTTTAGTAAAACATTTAATAGCTTTGCAAAATTTTTTATATTAGGAATTCAACACATAATTCCAAAAGGATTAGATCATATTTTATTCATATTTGGACTTTTTTTATTTTCATCATCTTTAAAAAAATTAATTTCTCAAATAACTATCTTTACTATTGCTCATTCAATTACCCTTATATTTGTTTCTTTATCTTTAATGAGAATCAACCCTCAAATTGTTGAACCTATCATAGCACTTTCTATAGTTTATATTGGATTAGAAAATATTTTTAAAAAATACATAAAAGAATATTTAAGATATGTTGTAATTTTGTTTTTCGGATTACTTCATGGTTTAGGATTTGCATTAGTTTTAAGTGATATAGGTTATAGGAGTAGTGATTTGTTTACAAATCTCCTCTCGTTTAATCTTGGTATAGAAGTTGCCCAAATATCTATAGTTTTGGTTCTATATCTATTGGTTGCTTTAAACTTTGCAAAAAATAGAAATTATAGAATATTTTTTCAAGTTCCATCATCTATATTAATATCTAGTATTGGGTTATATTGGTTTTTTGAAAGAATTAATTTTATATAGTAAATTTGATAATTTATGTTCAAAATTTAAACAAAATACATGGTACGCTTTTGCTACGCTTTAAAGGTAAACTTTTATCTGTTATCCTAACTTATCCCATGCTATTGTTAATTATTAATTTGGAAAGTAATGCTGTGTTATTTATTAGTTTTACTTGGTAAATTAAACATGGAGACTGTATAAAGGATCATGCAACAACAACAGGAGAGATGGGTGAGTGGCTTAAACCACAGGTTTGCTAAACCTGCGAAGGAAGCAATTCCTTCCGAGGGTTCGAATCCCTCTCTCTCCGCCATCTAAAAATGTTTAAAGGAAGTATACCAGCAGTTATTACTCCATTTAATGGAGATGAAGTTGATTATAATGCTCTAAATAAAGTATTAAACCATTTAATTAATAATGGATCTCACGGGCTTGTCCCATGTGGAACTACTGGTGAGTCGCCAACTTTATCTCATGATGAACATAAAAAAATAATTGAAGAAACAATCAGAATTGCCGATAAAAGAATCCCTGTAATTGCCGGTACTGGATCAAACAATACATTAGAGGCATTAGAATATACAAATCATGCTGAAAATTCAGGTGCAGATGCTGCTTTAATCGTAACACCATATTATAATAAGCCAACACAATCTGGATTATATCAGCATTTTAAAACAATTGCCGAAAAAACAAACATTCCAATAATTATTTATAATATACCAGGTAGATCAATTGTAGATATGAGTATTGAAACTATGATTGAATTATCAAAAATCAAGAATATCATAGGCGTAAAAGATGCGACGAATGATTTATTTAGGCCATTACTTACTAGAAAAAAAATGCAAAATGATTTTTGTTATCTTTCTGGGGAAGATGGAACGGCCTTAGCATATCTAGCACAGGGTGGACAAGGCTGCATTTCAGTTACTGCTAACGTAGCTCCAAAATTATGTGCGGAGATGCATTCCGCATGGCAAGATTCAAATATTTCTAAAGCTCAAGAAATTAATCTACAATTATCATCTTTACATAACGCTTTGTTTATAGAGTCAAGTCCTGGACCAGTTAAGTACGCTGCATCATTACTGGGTTTATGTGGTGAAAATACTAGATTGCCCTTATCACAAATTAAAGATGATACAAAATTGATAGTCAAAAAATGTCTTCAAGAATTACAACTTTTATAAATGAAAGTTATAGCCGCAAACAATAGGGCTAATTATAACTTTACAATATCAAATAAAATAGAGGCTGGTATTGTATTGACAGGATCGGAAGTCAAATCATTGCGTGTAAATACTGGTTCAATCAGAGGTTCATATATTATAGAACAAAATGGTGAGTTATGGCTTTCTAATTCTTTTATAAAAAAATACCAAAATTCAAATGATAATAACTATGACCCAAGTAGAAATAGAAAATTATTAGTTACAAAAAGAGAATTTGATAAAATATCAGGTTCTATAAAGCAAGGTGGATATACAATAGTACCACTTTCTTTGTATTTCTCAGATAAAGGTATTGCAAAATTATCTTGTGGAATTGCCAAAGGTAAGAAAAAAATTGATAAAAGGGAGTCAATAAAACAAAGAGATTGGAATATTAAAAAGCAAAGATTGCTTAAAAATAATTAACTATTTACTTTTAAAAATTGATCTCTATAAGCCAAATATGGCAAGAATTACAGTTGAAGATTGTATTGATAAATTTCCTAGCAGATTTGAATTAGTTTTGGTTGCTTCAAATAGAGCTAGAAAATTATTTTCTGGAGAAAATCCAACAGTGGAAATTGATAATGATAAAAATACTGTCGTTGCGCTCAGGGAGATAGCTGAACAAACTTTGACAACAGAACAATTAAAAAATGACTTAATAGAAGAATATCAAACTAATACTTTTAGTGAAGATGAAGAAATAAATGAGATAGAAAATAATAGTGATGAAAGTGAAACAAAAGCTAATGAGTTAGAAGATAATCAAATAGAGCAAAATAATGAAGATCTTAGTAAGTCTTCAGAAAATCTACATATTGAAAGTGCACAAGATAACTTAGAAGATTCATCAGATGATGAAAAAACGCAGGATTTATAATAAACCAAGCTGTAATTTAAGATAAATAATTTAAATATTATTTATGACTAAAGAAATTCACAAAGAAATAGAATTAATTACTTCTTATCTAACAAATGCTGAAAAAGATAAAGTTAAACACGCGCTTAGATTAAGTGAGTTAGCTCATAGCAATCAGTTAAGAAAATCTGGTGATCCTTTTATAACTCATCCATTAGAAGTTGCAAAAATTTTAAC
>CABYTX010000045.1 GCA_902522015.1 uncultured Alphaproteobacteria bacterium | reverse complement strand
TGTTGTTTCTATTGATAAAGCCTCATATTTTCATAAAATAAACAATACTTGGAAAAATAGACCTAGTATTCTTTCAAAGTCACAAATATCAAATAGCGAAAATTTTGAAAAACTTTTCCAATTAGGTATTCCAAAAAATTCCTGGTTTGTATGCGTGCACGCTAGAGATATTGGTTATTCTCCTCATGATGATGTTGAACACAATTTTAGAAATAGCCTCATAGAAGATTATTATGAGTCAATGGACTATATTAATTTAAAAGGTGGTTATTGTATCAGAATAGGTGACAAAAGTATGAAACCTATTTTAAAAAAAGAAGGTTACATTGATTATGCATTAAGTGATCTTAAAAATGAAGAAATGGACTTATTCTTAGCTGCTAATTGTAGTTTATTTATAGGAAGTGCCTCTGGTGCTTTAGCTATGTCAGGTGTTTTTGGGACTCCACTTGCATGTGCAAATTTAGCCCCATTAAGTCATAGTTTTGTAAGAAATAGAGAAGATATGGGTATTCCAAAACTATATAAAAATAATGCTACCAATGAACTAATGAATTTTAAAGATATCATGCAAAGTGAATCTTCAAATTATAGAATAAATAAACAATTTTTAGAGAAAAATATTATCTTATTAAGAAATTCATCTGAAGATATTCTAAATATGGTAAAAGAACAATACCATATATTAAGGAACGATAGGAAAATTACTGATCAGGAAGTTGAATTGCAAAAAAAATTTAGAAATTTATTTACAAAAAATCATTATAGTTATTATTCGGAATCAGTAGTAAGTTATAGTTTTTTAAATAAATATAGATACCTTTTGTAGAGTAAATAATTTATAATAATTTCATGAAATATAAATCAATACTAGTAACAGGTGGAACAGGAAGCTTTGGTAAATATTTCATAGATAATTTATTACATTCAAAAAATTCATATAAAAAAATTATAATTTTTAGTCGTGATGAGCTTAAACAATATGAGTTATCTCTAAAATATCCTTCAAACAAATTTCCACAGTTAAGATTTTTCCTTGGGGATATAAGAGATAGGCATAGAATTAAAAGAGCTCTGGAAAATGTTGATATCGTAGTACACGCTGCTGCACTGAAACAAGTTCCTGCGGCTGAATATAATCCAATAGAATTTATAAAAACAAATGTTTTAGGAGCAGAAAATTTAATTGAATCATGTATAGATCAAAAAGTAAAAAAAGTTATTGCATTATCTACTGATAAAGCAGCATCTCCAATCAACTTATATGGTGCTACAAAATTGTGTAGCGATAAACTTTTTGTTGCTGCAAATAAATACGCTGCAGGTAAAACAATATTTTCTGTAGTAAGATATGGAAATGTTTTTGGTTCTAGGGGGTCAATAGTCCCTTATTTTTTATCTTTAAAAAAACAAAGTTTTTTTCCAATTACACATAAAGATATGACAAGATTCAATATTTCTCTGAGTGAAGGAATAGAGATGGTTAAAACAGCAATTAATAGTTCTTTAGGTGGGGAAATATTTGTGCCAAAATTATATTCATATAAAGTAGTTGATCTAGCTAAAGCAATTAATGTTAATTATAAACATAAAATCGTAGGTATTAGGCCAGGTGAAAAAATTCACGAAGAAATGATAACTGAAAGCGATAGCTATAACACATATGAATTAAATAAATATTATGTAATATTAAGTTCAGACGAAGAAATAATGAAAAAATATAAAAAAATTAAGGATATAAAAAAATATCCAGAAGGAAAATCATATAATTCTAATAAAAATAAAAAATTAGTCTTAAAGGATTTAAAAAAACTTGTTAAAGATTTTAATGCTTAAAAAAATATCAGATAAAGATATTTATAAAAAAAAACTAAATAAAAATAGTTCAATAGGCGGTGATCATGCCTTCTAACTTACAGAGAAAAAGTTTTAAAATAGAAAATAAAACTATAGGCCCAAACAATAAAACTTTTTTTATTGCTGATATTGCAGCAAATCATGATAATAATCTTAACAAAGCCATTGATTTAATACATTTAGCAGCTGAGGCTGGTGCAGATGCAGCTAAATTCCAACATTTTACAGCTGAAACTATTGTAAGTGATAAAGGATTTCAATTATTAAATACTAAATTATCTCATCAAAAATCATGGAATAAATCTGTATATGATACTTATAAAGATGCTTCATTAAATATTGAATGGACTGAAAAATTAAAAAAAGAATGTAAAAAAGCAAAAATTATTTTTTTTACAAGTCCGTATTCATTAAACATTGTTGATAAAATTAATAAATTTGTTTCAGTATATAAGATTGGTTCAGGTGATATTACATGGCTAGAAATAATTGAACGAATATCAAAAAAAAATAAGCCAGTTTTTCTTGCAACAGGTGCATCAAATATGAAAGATGTTGATAAAGCAGTAAAAGCTGTTCTAAAACACAACAAAAAATTATGTTTAATGCAATGTAACACTAATTATACAGCTTCATTAAAAAATTTTGAGTATATTAATTTAAATGTTTTAAAATCTTTTAACTTGAAGTATCCATCAATATTAACGGGATTAAGTGACCACACACCAGGACATTCAACTGTTTTAGGTGCAATTGCGCTTGGAATTTCAGCTGTCGAAAAACATTTTACAGATAATAATAATTTGGAAGGACCTGACCATAAATTTTCAATGAATCCAAAATCATGGAAGGAAATGGTTGATAGATCAAGAGAATTAGAAATTAGCCTAGGAAGTAATATTAAGAAAGTTGAAAGAAATGAAGTGGATACACATATTTTACAACGAAGATCTTATATTGCTAATAAAATAGTAAAAAAAAATACAGATATAAAAATTGAAGATTTTGATTTATTACGACCTTGTCCAAAGAATTCAGTTGAACCTTCAATGATCAAAAAAGTTCTCGGAAAAAAAACAAATAAAAATATCAGTATTGGTCAAAGTTTAAAATGGAGTCATATAAAATAGCAATTCTTATTCCCGCATATAATGAAGAAAAAACAATAGAAAAAGTAATTTCTAAAGTATCACTTTATGGAGATGTAATAGTTGTTGATGATGGAAGTAACGATAATACATTTAATATTGCTAAAAATAGTAAAGCAATTGTTTTAAAAAATAAAAAAAATCTAGGTTATGATATGTCATTAAATAATGGATTAAAATATATAATTGATAAAAATTATGACTACTTCATAACATTTGATGCTGATAATCAGCATAAAAGTTCAGAATTAGAAAATTTTATTAACCATATTTAC
>CABYTX010000044.1 GCA_902522015.1 uncultured Alphaproteobacteria bacterium | reverse complement strand
TCCTTTCGATACTAATGCTTTTTGTACCTTATAAGCATACTCATCTGTATCAGATGTAATTGTAGCAACTACAGCTTGCAATGGTGAAAGCCAAAATGGAAGATGGCCTGCATAATGTTCAATTAGAATGCCAGTGAATCTCTCTAAGGAACCAAATAGAGCTCTATGCAACATGACTGGTATTTTTTTATTACCATCTTCTCCAATATAAGTGGCTCCCAATCTTCCAGGTAAATTTAAATCTACTTGCAGTGTTCCGCATTGCCAGTCTCTGCCAATTGCATCACGTAAAACAAACTCTAATTTTGGACCGTAAAATGCACCTTCTCCTGGGTTGAGTGTATACTCGAGACCTGTTGCTTCCATGGCTTGCATTAATGCAGCCTCAGCTTTATCCCAAATAGCATCATCCCCTACGCGTTTTTCAGGACGGTCAGAAAATTTAATTCTAACATTATCGAAACCAAAGTCCTTATAGATACTAAGTATCAAATCACATACCGTTTTACTCTCTTGTGTAATTTGATCTTCTGTACAAAATATATGTGCATCATCTTGTGTAAATGCTCTCACCCTCATTAATCCATGAAGAGCACCTGATGGTTCATAACGATGTACTTTTCCGAATTCAGATAATAGAAATGGTAAGTCTCTATAACTTTTTAATCCTTGTTTAAAAATTTCTACAGCACCAGGGCAATTCATTGGTTTGATAGCATAAATTTTATCGTCTTTTGCTTCAGTTCTAAACATCATGTCACTAAATTTGTCCCAGTGACCAGACGTTTCCCATAGAGACTTATCCATCATGTCTGGCGTATTAGTTTCTACGTAACCTGCCTTGTCTTGTCTGTTTCGCATATAATTTATTAGCGATTGGAATAATGTCCAACCCTTAGGATGCCAAAACACTGCTCCAGGAGCCTCTTCCTGAAAATGAAATAAATCCATTTCTCTTCCTAGTTTTCGGTGATCTCTTTTTTCTGCTTCTTCAATTTGTAAAAGGTGTTGTTCAAGATCTTTTTCTGTTGTCCAGGCCGTTCCATAAATTCTTGTTAGCATTGTATTAGATGAATCACCTCGCCAGTAAGCGCCAGCAACTTTCATTAATTTAAATGCTTTACCAATTTGTTTTGTTGAAACCATATGAGGGCCTCGGCACAAGTCTAACCAATCACCTTGTTTGTAAATACTAATTTCCTCATTATCAGGCAGATCATTAATTAGTTCAACTTTATAGTCTTCACCTTTGTCTTTAAAATATTTTATCGATTCCTCTTTAGACCACACTTCTCTTATGAAATTTTTATTTCTTTGAATGATGTCGTGCATCTTCTTTTCAATTTTTGGAAGATCTGCAACAGTAAAAGGTTCATCTCTTGCAAAATCATAATAAAAACCATTTTCAATTGCTGGACCAATTGTAACTTGTGTTCCAGGAAATAATTCCTGGACAGCTTCTGCCATTACGTGAGCACAATCATGTCGTATTAATTCAAGTGCTTCCTCGCTATCTCTTTTTAAAATCGCTACAGATGCATCACCATTAATAGGTAAACTAATATCTTTTATCTCATTATTAATTTTTATAGCAACTGATTCTTTGGCTAGAGATTTAGAAATTTGCGATGCTAACTCAAGACCATTGATGCCTTTATCAACTTCCTTTTTATTTCCATCTGGAAATGTAATTGTTATCTTTTCACTCATCTAGATTTCCGCCAAATTGTTCCTTTATCAGTATCTTCTATTTCTATGCCTTTATCTTTTAATGTGTCCCTAATAGTATCTGCCAAATTAAAATTTTTACTGCGTCTAGCTTCATTACGTTGATTTATCAACCTTTCAATTTCTTCAGCATTTTCAGTATTTTTTTGATTATAACCTAACCAATTTCCTGGATCATCTTCAAGAATACCTAATATTTTACCAGCAGAAAGAAGATTATTTTTTATTTCCTTTTTTCTTTCATCTGATGCAGATGAAGCATCATTTGCTTCTTCATTAAGTTTTGCAATGACTTTAGGTGTATTCAAATCATCTAAAAATGATTCCATTATAGAATCAGAAGGTAACTTAGAATTTATTTCAACTTCTGAGAGCTCTAATAGAACTCTATAAAGTCGATCTATCATTTTGCTATTTTGTTCAATGATTTCTTCTGTCCAGTTCAATGGTTGTTTGTAATGAGCTGATAACAATGTTAATCGCAAAACCTCTCCCTTGTATTTTTTATTGAGATCATGAACGAGTCTAATATTGCCAATTGACTTTGACATTTTTTCCCCCTCAACATTAACAAATCCATTATGAAACCAATAAGTTGCAAAATCTTTAGGATCGTTATTTTCTGATATGGAACAAGTTTGTGCTATTTCATTTTCATGATGCGGGAACACCAAGTCAATACCACCGCTATGGATATCAAAAGGAAGACCTAATGATTTTTCTGACATAACGGAGCACTCTAAATGCCATCCTGGTCTTCCAAATCCCCAAGGTGAATCCCACCCAGGTAAGGGTGAAGGAGATGGTTTCCATAAAATAAAATCTGCTGGATCTTTTTTGAACGGTGCCACTTCAACACGGCTTCCAGCTATTTGTTCATCTCTATTTCTTTTTGAAAGAATTCCATAATTTTCAAAACTTGGCACATGAAATAAAACATGCCCCTCTTTTTCATAAGCTTTATTTTCATCAATTAATTTTTTTATCAACTCGATCATTTCTTTAATATGATCAGTTGCCCTTGGTTGAATATCAGGAAGATTAACACCGAGTGCGCTCATGTCATTATTGTAAATCTCTGTATATTTATTTGTGATAACACTAATGTCCTCACCTGTTTCTTTAGAGGCTTCTATAATCTTGTCATCAATGTCAGTGATATTAGACACATAGGTCACTTGTTTAAATTGTGTTTTTAATACACGGACTAATAAATCATTTACAACTGCCATACGCGCATTACCTATGTGCGCAAAATTATAAACAGTTGGACCGCAAGCATATATTCGTACATGATCTGGATTAACTGGTTTAAAAAATTCTTTTTTACCACTTAATGTGTTTTGTAACTGTAATGACATCAATATAATTATTAATAATTAAGTTCTATTACCACGGGTTCGCCATGAACTAAAATGATTGCAGCTTTTTCAAATGATGGAGGACCTTTTGGTTGATAATTATTACTAAAGGCAAAACCTTCTTTTGGTCTCCAGAATAATCCAGTCTTTAATTTTCCATCTGAATCTTCATCGTGATAGGCAACAATTGCTATTTTTCCTTCATGTATCTTACTCAAAGGAACTACAACCTCACCCTTTTGCACTCTTTTTCTAACGCTCTCAATTGCTAATTCTTCATCCAA
>CABYTX010000043.1 GCA_902522015.1 uncultured Alphaproteobacteria bacterium | reverse complement strand
AGCTGTATTTTAATTTTGGATTAATTTTATGTTCATTTATTGATTTAACAATTTTTTCGTCTCGAGCATAAATGATAACTTTATTATTACTTAGTACTCGGGCAAGTGCACTCCCCCAAACTCCTCCGCCTAAAATTCCAATTGTCATACGTTTGATCTTTATCCGGTGAGGCAAATGAAGTCAATTTATGGTTTTTGGCCAAAATCTTGGTTATTTTTATGAAAAAACTGCATGATTGATTTTTGGAACTAGTATATGAGGTACCGTATATAAAAAGTATACTTTTTTGGAGGAAATATGAAAAAATTACTTCTAGCTGTTATTGTAAGCTTGTCGACTGTAACGACTGCTGCATTAGCAGAAATTAAAGTAGGAATTATTCTTGGTTTTACAGGACCAATTGAATCTTTAACTCCTGCTATGAGAGATGGTGCTAAAATGGCATTTGAAGAAGCATCAAACTCTGGAAATCTTTTAGGTGGTGAATCAATTACTATCTTAGAAGCTGACTCAACTTGTGTAGATTCTGCTGCTGCAACTGCTGCTGCTGAAGATCTAGTTGCACAAGGTGTAACAGCTATTATGGGTGCTGACTGTTCAGGTGTAACAGGTGCGATTAATGCAAACGTTGCAGTACCAAATGGTATCTTAATGGTATCTCCATCTGCAACTTCACCAGGTTTAAGTAAAGTTCCTGATAATGGAACTTTTTGGCGTACTGCTCCTTCTGATGCAAAAGGTGGTCAAGTATTAGCTAAACTTGCTTTAAGCAGAGGAATTGAAAGTATAGCTGTAACGTATACTAACAATGACTACGGAAAAGGTTTAGCTGAAGTATTTGAAGCTTCATTTGCTCGTGGTGGTGGAACTATTACAGCATCTGCTGCGCACGAAGATGGTAAAGCAGATTATTCTTCAGAAGTTGGTGTTCTTGCATCAGCTGATGGAGACGCACTACTAGTAATTGGTTATATCGATGATGGTGGAAAAGGAATGATCGAAGCATCTTTAGATTCAGGCGCATTTGACACTTTTGTTCTTTCTGATGGTATGATCGGTCAATCAATTGTAGATAATATCGGTGCTGATCTTGAAGGATCATTTGGTTCTATGCCAGGTGCAATTTCAAAAGGTTCAGCTAAGTTTGGCGAACTAGCAGCTGCAAATGGCATGGATGGAAGTGCTCCATATGTTGGAGAGTCTTATGATGCTGCAGCAATTATTGCTCTTGCAATTCAAGCTGGTGGATCTGCTGATAAGCAATCAATCTCAAACAATATTGCTAAAGTATCTAATGCTCCAGGTATTGTAATTAATCCTGGTCAATTATCATACGGCTTACAAATGTTAGCTGCTGGTAAAGATATTGATTACCAAGGTGCAACAGACGTAGAATTTAATGCGTTTGGTGATGCCGCTGGTGCGTTTAAAGAGTTAGAAGTTAGTGGTGGCGAATTCGTTACTGTTGGCGCTCTTTAATAGTTAAAATTATTTTAATTTAACCCCAGCTTTTAGCTGGGGTTTTTTTTATGAATGCCTAACTTTCTCCGGTATAATTCCTTTCGGCCTATATCGTAAAATTAATAATAAAATTAAACCCATAAATAAGTATCTAAAGTAAGGAACGCTATCTAGTAAATGTAGTTTTAAAGCATTAGTTGGCTCTAATCCTATTGTAAGTTGATTAATAATAAATGTTGTAAGTGGTGCTGCTTCAATCCAAGAAAACCATATGACAAAACCTCCAAATATCGCGCCTAGATTATTTCCACTACCGCCTACAATAACCATAATCCAAATAATAAAAGTGAAACGAAGTGGTCGATATCCTGAAGGTGTAAATAATCCATCTAAAGTAACAAGCATTGCTCCTGCAACACCTACAATTGCGGCTCCTATTACAAAAATAATTAAGTGTTGTTTTACAACATCTTTCCCCATAGCATTTGCGGCTGTTTCATTATCTCTTATAGCTCTCATCATTCTTCCCCAAGGTGATAATTGGGCTTTGTTGGCAAAATAAAAAATTATCAACATAACAATCAAAAATAAAATAGCGTAAGATAATTTTACAAATATCCCTGAACCATCAATTATAAGATTGTTTAATACTTGTTGTCTATCACTTACATCAAAAATGTTATTTAACTTTGATGAATTAAGATATGTAACTAAATTTATAAACCAATCAGCATTTTGCAAATCAATTTCATAAGGAACTGGCCTCTTTAAACCGATTACATTTTTTACCCCTCTAGATAACCATTCTTCATGTTTTAAAACACTAACAACTATTTCTGAAATACCAAGAGTAACAATAGCAAGATAATCTGATCTTAATCCGAGAGCTACTTTACCAATTACAAAAGCCACACCTGCAGCAAATAAACCTCCTACAATCCAAGAGAAAATTATTGGTAGTCCAAGACCACCTAAAAACCCTGCTATTGCAGGATTAACATCTTCAATATTATGTGTAGCATTTAAATAAAAGTGTCTGATAATTAAAATACCAAAAAAAATTATTAGTGAATTTAAAATGTACCTATTTCTTTTTTGAATTACTGTTTTATTGATATACATTACAGCTATCACCAAAACGAATAGCAAAGCAAAACTAATACCTAATCCTCTACCTCCAGCCTGCCATGACTCTGCAATGGGAGGATAAGAAACAAGCACTGCTGCTAATCCACCCATGGCAAGAAAACCCATTACACCAAAATTAATTACTCCTGCATAACCCCAAGAAATATTAACTCCCATTGTCATTATTGCTGAAATAATGCACATATTTAAAATTACTAAACTTACTGACCATCCTTGAATAAAGCCTACAAAAATAAATAAGGAGATCATGATTGTAATAGCTACCCATTCATATCTTTCAAACTTCATCATAAGACTCTTCCCTTAAATATGCCTGATGGTCTAATTAATAAAACGATGACTAAAATTGAAAATGATACAGCAAATTTATAATCTGTTGAAAGCAATTGTACTAAACCAGTTGGCTCAATAGAACTTGGGAGTAAATAGACAAAAAATTTCTTGTAAGCATACGTTACCATAATTTCTGAAAACGCGATGACATATCCACCTACTACAGCTCCAAAAGGACTGCCAATGCCTCCAACAATTGCTGATGCAAATATTGGTAACACTAAATTGAGATAAATAATTGGCTTATAACTTTTATCTAAACCGTAAAGTGTTCCCGCAACACAAGCTAAGACACCTACAATAATCCAAGTAGTAAAAACTACTCTATCAGGATTAATACCAGACAATAATGCTAAATCTTCATTATCTGAAAATGCTCTCATTGATTTTCCAGTTTTTGTTTTTTGCAAAAACCAGAAAGTAAAAGTTAAAAGCAAAATTGTTATTAATATTGTAATAACTTGAGAGGATTTTAATGCCAATCCTTCATTT
>CABYTX010000042.1 GCA_902522015.1 uncultured Alphaproteobacteria bacterium | reverse complement strand
GTTCTTTTCTCATTACTTTAAATTTAGTTTGACCACTCTGATGCTCTTGCATCCATTCTTTAGCAAATTGACCAGATTGAATTTCTGATAGAATTTTTTTCATTTCTTTTTTTGTTTCATCAGTAATAAGTCTTGGACCTCTTGAATAATCTCCATACTCAGCTGTATTTGAGATTGAATATCTCATGTTTGCCATTCCACCTTCATATAAAAGATCGACAATAAGTTTGACTTCATGAAGACACTCAAAATATGCCATTTCAGGAGCATATCCTGCGTCAACAAGAGTTTCATAACCTGCTAATATTAGATGAGTTAAACCTCCACATAAAACAGATTGTTCTCCAAATAGATCTGTTTCACATTCTTCTTTAAAAGTTGTTTCAATAATTCCAGCACGTCCCCCACCTATTGCTGATGCATAAGCAATTCCTATTTCAAGAGCATTACCTGAAGGATTTTTATCTACAGCAACTAAACAAGGTACACCAGCACCTTTTACATACTCTGCTCTTACTGTATGACCAGGACCTTTAGGTGCAACCATTATTACATCTATACCTTCTTTAGGTTTAATTAAATCAAAGTGAATATTTAGTCCGTGAGCAAACGCAATTGTTGTCCCTTCTTTAATATTTTCAGATATATCATTTTTGTAAATTTCAGATTGAAGTTCATCAGGTGTCAACATCATAATTATATCAGCCCAACTTGCAGCTTCTGCAGGTGTCATTACTTTGAAATTAGCTTGTTCTGCTTTACTTCTTGAATTTGAACCTTCTCTTAAAGCAATTGAAACATTTTCTATTCCAGAATCTCTCAGGTTCATAGCATGCGCATGACCTTGACTTCCATATCCTACAATAGATATTTTTTTTTCTTTTATTAAGTTTAAGTCTGCATCTCTATCGTAATATACTCTCATTATTCCTCCTCATTTTTTTGAATTGATGATATTGCAACTGGACCACTTCTAACAATTTCTACTTTCGTAATTTCATTAATTTCTTTAATAAATCTATTAACTCTTTCTGAAGCACCAGCAATTTCGAAAATTGTGGTACTATTTTCATTTTCAATTTTTCTAGCTCTATAAAAATCACAAAGTTGATAAACTTTCTTTTTATTAGTATCAGAAATATAAATATAAACTAAAGCAACCTCAGCTTCTACTGAACTCCCTTCTTGATCTAAATTCGTAACACTGTGAACTGGTACAATTCTAAGTAATTGTTTTTCAATTTGACTAACAACTTCTGAAGTACCATGCGTTACAATGGTAATTCTTGAAATATTTTCATCATTACTAACTTCAGCTACATTCAAACTATCAATATTGTATCCTCTGCCAGAAAACATTCCTATTACTCTAGCTAAAACACCAGGTTCGTTATCAACTAATACAGTTAATATATGTCTTTTAATCTCTGATACTTGATCAGGAGAGTCATAAACAGATTTATTCATTAAACTAAAATTTTTCCTTTTTCGGCTGATTTTTTATCTTGTTTTTGATCTTTACTTAACATCATTTCATTGTGGGCAGAACCACTTTGAATCATTGGAAAACAATTTTCTTCTTTTGTAACCCAAATATCAGCAATAACTGTATTTTTTGTTTTAATCATTTGAGTTATAACATCATCAAGTTCATCGGTTGTCTTTGCTCTTAAACCAACAGCTTTATAACTCTCTGCTAACTTTACAAAATCGGGTAAACTATCAGTATAACTTTCGGAATATCTTCCACCATGTAAAAGTTCTTGCCATTGCCTTACCATCCCCATGTATTCATTGTTTAAAATAAATATTTTTACAGGTAATCTATATTGAACAGCTGTACTCATTTCTTGTATGTTCATTAGTATGGATGCATCTCCTGCTATATCGACTACTAATGCATCTGGATGACCAACTTGAGCTCCTATTGCAGCAGGAAATCCATATCCCATAGTGCCCAAACCACCTGATGTAAGCCATCTATTTGGTTCCTCAAATTTATAGAATTGAGCAGCCCACATTTGATGCTGACCTACTTCAGTTGTAATAAATGTTTTTGTATTTTTTGTTAATTCATAGAGTCTTTGAACAGCATATTGAGGCTTAATCTGCTTACCTTCATTATTATAATTTAAACAATCAATTTCTTTCCATTTATTAATTTTATCCCACCATAATTTTAGTGCATTATCATCTAGTTTAAATTTCTTTTCTTTCCAAATAGTAATCATCTTTTCGACAACCTGTTTTACATCACCTATTATTGGAACATCGACATTTATAGTCTTATTAATATTACTTTCATCGATATCAATATGGATTTTTTTTGAATTCGGAGAGAACGCATCCAGTCTCCCTGTAACTCTATCATCGAATCTTGCGCCGATATTTATCATGACATCACATTCATGCATTGCCATATTAGCTTCATACATTCCATGCATTCCAAGCATGCCAAGTGAGTTTTTATCTGATGAACCTACTACACCTAGACCCATTAATGTCATTGTTACTGGTGACCCAACCATATTTATAAATTCTCTAACTAATGTTGAAGCTTTTGGACCAGAGTTAATGCATCCACCACCAATATAAAAAATTGGTTTTTTTGCTTTTGAAATTAATTCTACTGCTTCTTCAATTTTATTTTTTTCAAAATCAGGACTTGGCTCAAACAATCTATGTGAAGGAATAATAATTTTATTTTTTTCTTCATAAGTTCCTGAAGCGAATTGAACATCTTTGGGTATATCAATTAATACAGGACCTGGTCTTCCATTTTGAGCAATAGTAAATGCTTCATGAAATACAGAAGATAATTTATTTACATCCTTAACTAAGTAATTATGTTTAGTACAAGGTCTTGTAATACCAGTTGTGTCACATTCTTGAAATGCATCACTGCCAATTAAGTGTTGTGGAACTTGTCCGGTAATACATACAATCGGAACACTATCCATCATAGCGTCAGTTAAACCAGTTACAACATTAGTTGCTCCAGGCCCTGATGTTACAAGAACTACTCCAGTTTTACCAGTAGACCTAGCATAACCTTCAGCTGCATGAATTGCACCACCTTCTTGTCTTACTAAAACGTGCTTAATTGAATTCTGTTTAAATAAAGTATCGTATATGGGTAATACTGCTCCGCCAGGGTATCCAAATACAACTTCTACGCCTTGTTCAGCTAAGCTTTTTAAGACAATTTCAGCGCCTGTAATTTCATTATTCATTGAGTTTAGCTCATAGGCTGTGGATAAAATAAAATCAATAAATTAGTTTAAATTTGGTCTAAATTAATGGATTTTATGTCAATTTCGTCCGGAAATTGATCAAATTTTTTAAAAATATTAAGATTTGAAGATCTCCACCATGTGTGTTGTCTTTTTACATAGTTTCTTGTGACCTGCTGAATTTTAGAAATACATTCTTCAATTGATACTTCGTTATTAAGATAAGATTGAATTTCAGGAACTCCGTGAG
>CABYTX010000041.1 GCA_902522015.1 uncultured Alphaproteobacteria bacterium | reverse complement strand
TACGATACTAAAGGTAATAAATATCTAGATGGGAATTCTGGTCTATGGAATCAGTGTGCTGGTTTTGACCATCCTGGATTAATTGAAGTTGCAAAAAAACAGTATGAAAAATTTGCTGGTTATCATTCTTTATTTGGAAGATTGTCTGAAGAAACGTTGCAGCTATCTGAAAAAATTATTGAAGTATCACCTTTTGATCAAGGCCGTGTATTCTTTTGTAATTCAGGATCTGAAGCAAATGACACCATGGTCAAAATGTTATGGATGTTAAATGCAAGAATTGGAAAGCCAAATAGACGAAAAATTATAACAAGAATTAATGGATATCATGGAGTTACTTTAGGAGCTTCTTCAATGACAGCCAAACCATATAATAAAGAATTTGGTTTACCATCTGAAGAATTTATTCATATTGAATGTCCTCATTATTGGAAATATGGATTAGAGAATGAAACGGAAGAAGAATTTTCTCTTAGGATGGCCAAAAATTTAGAAGAAAAAATCATCAAAGAGGATCCAGAAACTATTGCGGGTTTTGTTGCAGAACCTGTACAAGGTGCAGGTGGTTGTATACCTCCTTCAAAATCGTATTTTGATTTAATTCAGCCTATATTAAAAAAATATAATATTCCTTTTATCGCAGATGAAGTGATTTGTGGATTTGGTAGAACTGGAAATTTATGGGGTTGTGAAACCTATAATATCAAACCAGATATAATTATTTCATCTAAATGTTTAACAGCTGGGTATTTTCCTATGGGTGCAGTTATAGTTAATAAAGAATTTTCTGATAAATTTGTTGAAGTATCAGAAGAAGCAGAAGAATTTCCACATGGTTTTACAGCTGGTGGTCATCCTGTTGGGTGCGCAATTGCTTTGAAAGCAATAGATGTAATTATGAATGAGGGTTTATTAGATAATGTAAAGTTGATGGAACCCTATTTTTTTGAAAGATTAAATGAATTTAATGATTATGAACACATTGGAGAAACTAGAGGTATAGGTCTTATGGCTGCATTAGAGATGGTAAAAAATAAAGATACAAAAGAACCATTTGAAGGTCATCTTAATATGGGAGATAAAGTTGCTAATTTATCAATTGACAATGGATTAATTTGTAGACCTTTAGGTCCTGCTATTGTTTTGTGTCCTCAATTCATAATTACTAAAAATCAAATTGATGAAATATTTGATTCTCTTCATAAAACTATAAAACAAGTTTTTAATTAAGTTTCGTATTTAACTATAAAACCTGAATACTTAACATTACTAATGATACTATTTGGAATAACCCCTTCAACTAGAGCTAGTGATGGACCATTTTTAGCTTTTTCAGTAATAGATAGTATACTTTGCATATCTCCTTGAATTATGGCCTCTACTTCATCTTTACTTTCTTTATTTTGAATATAACCATTTAATCCCAAAGATATTGCTAAATCACTAAACCAATGTCTAAAGCCCACTCCCTGAACTTTTCCTTTAATAATAAGTCGATAAGTTTTTATTTCATTTGTATTCATTTAACTATCAATATAAGTACTTTTTTTTATCATACAATCTTTCAATTCATTATATGAAAAAAAGTGTAATTTATTCTTCAATCCTTTTATTTTTTGCTGGAATTTTTTTTGTAACAAATGATGCAATTATAAATTATCTATCTCAAACAAATGTAAAATTTTATCATTTTATTTTTTATGGAATACCCATATTTTTATGTTTTCCTTTATATTTATTAATTAACGGAACTTTAAAAAAAAACATAAAATGTACTAATTATCTTCCACCTATTTTCAGAGGTTTTTTAAATATTCCTTTGCCTTTTATTGCTTTTATAACACTCGAACAAATTAAACTTCCAGAATTCACAACACTTAATATGACTGCACCATTAATGGGAACGATATTTGCTATTTTTTTACTAAATGAAAAACTAAATATTTTGACTTATCTATCTTTATTTATTGGTTTTTTAGGAGTTTTGTTTGTTATTCAGCCAGGTTTTGAAAGTTTTAATATTTATTATTTAATTGTCCTAATTGGAGTATTTTTAATTACCGTAACAACTTTTATAGTAAATAAATATAGTCATGTAACAACAAACATAGGTTATTTTTTGTATGGCGGTTTTTTTGTTCATTTAATTTCAATACCTTTATTTTTAATGAATCCATTAAAAGTGACTCTTTTTGAGTTTTTTTTAATTTCAACTGCTGCATTATTTATTAACTCAGCTATGTTTTTTGCAACAACTGCATTTAAAATTGCACAAAAACATTATGCATCAGTATTTAGCTTAGTTTACCTTCAGGTATTGTGGTCATCATTAGTTGGAATATTTATATTTAATGAATATATGAATTTATATGCTTATATTGGAGCAATATTTATCGTTTTAAGTGGAATTGTTTCATTACCTTCACAAATAAAACAATTAAAGGAAGCTGAATAATGATCAAAATTTTATTATTTTTATTTATTTGTATTTTTAGTTACAAATCTTTTTCTAATGAAGTTCAAATCTTAAACGAAATCATAGGAAAAGGTTCAGAGGTAAAAAATCACTCAAAAGTATCTGTTCATTATATTGGTAAATTAGAAGATAATACCATTTTTGATAGTTCCTATGACAGAGGGCAATTGTTTGATTTTCAAATAGGTGTAAGACAAGTAATCTTAGGTTGGGAAACTGGATTACTTGGAATGAAAGAAGGAGGCAAAAGAACAATTTTTATTCCGTATGAGTTAGCATATGGAGAAAGTGGTGCAGGCAGTTTGATTCCACCAAAATCAAATCTTATTTTTGAAATTGAAGTAATAAAAGTAATTCCTCCAGGGTATAAAGAAATAGATGGTTATCAACTTAAATTAGCAATGACTAGTGATTTTAAAATTATAGATATTAGAACTAATGATGAAATCATTAATTCAAATAAAATACCTGGTGCTATTCAAATAACTGCATTTGATAAAAATGGAAATTTCTTTCCTGATTTTTTTGATAAATATAAAGAAAATGTACAAATTGGAGAAAAAGTTGTTTTTGTAAGCCAGAACGGAGATATATCATCAATTTTAGCTAATGGATTTGTTGAGCAATTAAAGCAGATTAATATATATCATTTAAAAGATGGTGTCTCTGGTCTAGAAAATATAAATTTTAATTTTGAATAAATCAAAAATCTATTTTCTTATTTTTTTCAGCTGCATAATTAATTACAAACTGCCATGCTGACCTACCTGTTCTATTACCTCTTTGCAAACTCCATTTAATTGCTTCTTTTTCTATATCTTTATTAAATGGCATATTAAACTTCTCAAAATATTTACTGATAATATTAATAAAATCATTTTGAGAAATATTATGAAAACCAATCCATAAACCAAATCGATCACTTAGACTTATTTTTTCTTCAACACTTTCATCTGTATGAATTGCAGAAGATCTTTCATTTTCTATCATATCTCTAGGCATTAAATGTCTTCTATTTGAAGTAACATATAAAATAATATTCTTAGGTTGATTTTGTATACTTCCATCTAAAGTAGATTTAATTATTTTGTAGTCACTATCTATTTTTTCAAATGATAAATCATCAATAAAAATTATAAAATTAAAATTTTTAAAGTTTGCATATTTTTCATAAATTATTTCAATATCAAAAATATTATTCTTATTTAATTGTATTAATTTTAAGTTTTTATTTTTTTTGCTTACTTCATTAAAAACAGATTTAATTAGAGAACTTTTTCCGTTGC
>CABYTX010000040.1 GCA_902522015.1 uncultured Alphaproteobacteria bacterium | reverse complement strand
CAGATAAATTTATTGAATCAGGCATTAATATTAAACATGTAGATTTGGGAGGAGGTTTTCATGTTAAATATGAAGATTCTGATCCTGACTTTAATATCAAGAAGGTAAAAGAAGAGCTTGATAATTGTTTTACGCAAACAAACTATGAATTATCGTTTGAGCCTGGTCGATATTTAATTGCTGAGGCTGGAGTTACAGTTACCTCTATTCTTACAATTAAGAATAATGGAGGTATAAATTATTTAATTGTTGATGCTGGTATGAATACATTGATACGTCCAGCGATGTACGGTGCACATCATGAAATATCAGCGATAAATGTAAACTCAGAGGAATTTATGGATTATGCTATTGCTGGTCCTATTTGTGAAAGTTCAGATGTTTTTTTAAAAAATATTAAATTAGCTAAACAAAAAATTGGTAATCTACTAGTTATAAAAAATACAGGAGCCTATGGAAAAGTAATGTCTTCAAATTATAACTCCAGACCACTGCCCTCTGAAATTTTAGTACACAATGATAATTATGCAATTATTTATTCTCCAGAGAAAATTGAGAAAACAATTGAAGCTGATATTATTCCTAGCTGGTTGTAACTAATTTAAAGTATTGTGTATAATTTTAGCTAAGTCTGAAATTATCAAATTTAAATTAAAGAAGAATTCCTTAATATAGAAATCAATAATAATAAAAGTATTTACACCGTAGGATCGATAAATCCATATTGCTAAAATTACAACTATAGCTAGAATAATTACTATAGTTGAATTAATAACACTTGGTTTTTCTTGTCTTACAACTGTACTTGGTAAATTTCTGACTGGACCTTTTTCTAATTTTTCTTTTTGTTTTTTATTATTTAAATTTTGATCTAATTCTTCTTTTTTTGTAGACGGGACTGATGATGTAATGTCATTATCATCTAATTCTTGAAACCATTGATGATTACAATTTGCGCATTCAACCATTCTACCATTTGGTTTTAGATCTGCAGAATTTACTAAATACTTGAATTCACAATTAGAGCAAACAATGAACATAAATTATATATAGATCAGTCAGGCTAGTATATAAAACAAAATCATTAAGTATGTTAATTTTAAAAAGTATAATATTTTATATTTCCTTGGTTATATGGACTGTGTTGATGGGTATTTTATGTTTACCTTTTCTCTTATTACCAAGTTATTTACTTAAATATCCAACGAAACTTTGGATACGTGTTATTTTTATTTTTCTTAATCTTATATGTAATATTAAACATAAAATTGAGGGTTTAGAAAATATTCCAAATGAAAGTGTCTTAATTGCGTCTAAACATCAGTCCGCTTTTGAGACACTCGCACTCTATTACTATTTAAAAGATTGTTTCTTTGTCCATAAAAGAGAGCTTTTCTTTATACCAATTTTTGGACAATATTTATTCAAGTCTAATATGGTTGCGATTAATAGAGATGGTGGGACAAAAGCTATGAGAGATATGTTACAAAAAGTTCAATCAAAATTATCTTTCGGGTCTTCAATTATTATTTTCCCCGAAGGAACAAGAAAGCTGCCTGGTAGTAAACCTGATTATAAGACAGGTTTTATTGGAATTTATAATCATACAAAAAGAAAAATCCTTCCTGTAGCTTTAAATTCAGGTTTATGTTGGCCAAAACAATCATGGGTATTAGAAAAAGGATTAATTACTATAAAATTTTTACCGACAATTGATGAAGGTTTAGATAAAAAAGTTTTATTAAACGAAGTTCAAAATAGAATAGAAACTGCTTCAAATTTATTATTGGATAACTAATTCTTTTCTGTGGGATCAAAAGTTCCTGCTTGACCAATCTCTTCAATAATTTTTCTAATTTCTTTTGATTTTATAAATTTTTCTTCCAAATATTTTAAATCATTATTTCTTATTGCTTTTTGATAAGTAAGTAGATCTTCACTGAAACGACCAAGCATTTCTAAAACGGCTTCTTTATTTTTTTCATAAACATCACGCCACATTACTGGATCACTACCTGCCAATCTTGTGAAATCTCTAAAACCTGCAGCTGAATATTTAATTACTTCATCTTTCATTTGAGATTCAAGCTCTGTTGCAGTTCCTACGACAGAATATGCAATGAGTTGTGGAATATGAGATGTCATAGCTAGTACTCTATCATGACGTTTAGGTTCCATGATTTCTATATTCATTCCGAATGACTCCCAAATATCTGAAACTGATCTTGTTATCTCACTCTGAGTTTCTGTTGGAGTCAAAATACAATACCTATTCTCAAACAGTTTTGCGAAACCAAATTCTGGTCCACTTTTCTCTAATCCAGCAATAGGATGGGCAGGAACAAACAAAATTTTTTTATTATTAATTGATTCTTTAAAATCCTCTATAACACTTACTTTTGTTGAACCAACATCTGTTAGTAGTGTTGTTTCATTAACATAGCTATTCAATTGCTTAAATATATCCCTATATGAACTCAAAGGCGTACAAATAAAAATAATATCAAATTGTTGATTATATTTATTTAAATCACTCTCTATTACATCCACAAGATTTAAATTTTTTGAAATATTTATTACCTTACTGTCCTTATCAATAGCAAAAATTTTTTTTGATAATTGTTTTTCCTTCAGAGCCCTTGCTATGGATGATCCAATTAATCCCATACCAATGACCAGAGCTGAATCATAAGTTATTTTAGACATTAAATTTCTTCAAACTTTCAAGTGTCAAATTCATTTCTTCTTTTGTACCAATACTAATTCTCAAAAAATTGGGCAAATTATAACTATTTAAACGCCTTATAATAATGCCATCATTCATAAGATGATTACTAATTTTCTCAGCTTCTTCTTCTGAAGTTTCAATTAAAGTAAAATTACCTTCAGTTTGTCTGGTTTTAATATTTAGAAGTTTGAGCTCTTTTTCAAACCAATCTTTAATT
Organism: uncultured Alphaproteobacteria bacterium; assembly: GCA_902522015.1. Classification (GTDB taxonomy): domain Bacteria; phylum Pseudomonadota; class Alphaproteobacteria; order HIMB59; genus CACPNW01. The sequence continues at coordinate 923 of CABYTX010000040.1, read as the reverse complement.
TCAGAATTTAATTTTACAGAGTTTTCAATATGTTCTTTATCCTCCAAAGCTTTAATTGCAAGAGACTGTGAAATAGTTGTCGTATTAAAAGGAGGTTTTATTTTATTAATTATATCAGCTATTTTTTGACTGGTATAACACCAGCCTACTCTTAAAGCTGCAAGTCCATATGTTTTTGAAAATGTTCTTGTTAAAATAATATTCTCATATTCATCCGTTAAACTAAATCCTTTATCATAATCGTCTTTTTGCACATATTCGACATATGCCCCGTCTATAACAACTATAATATTTTTAGAAATACTATTCATTAATTTAACAAGTTGGTCTCTAGACAAATAAGTTCCGGTTGGATTATTAGGTGATGCAATATAAATTACTTTAGTAGCGTCATTTGTTTGATCTATGAGATTTTCAATATTTAAATTGAAATTTACATCTTCCATAATTTTTTTTGGAACTGCACCAACTACTTTACTCACAATTGAATACATCTCAAAGCCGTGGTTTGCGTGGAGAATTTCATCGCCATCTTGACAAAATGCCAAAGCTGCAAATAATAAAACTTCATCTGAGCCAGAGCCAAGAATAATTCTATTACTATCAATAGAAAAATTTTTAGCTATTGCTTCTCTTAATGATAATCCATCAATTTCTGGGTATCTATGTAAATCATGATTAATATTTTTTGTTTCTAACAATTCAATTGCTTTCGGTGAAGCACCATAGGGATTTTCATTTGAAGAAAGTTTGATAACTCTTTTATTGTTATTTAATTTTGCCTTACCACCTTTATAAACATTAATGTTTTCTATAGATCTTTTTGATTGAATATTTTCTTTAGTTAACTTCTGAAGTTTTTCAGAAGATTGAAAAATTTCTCTCCAAAGTCTAACAATGGTATCTTTCGGATAAGATCCTGT
>CABYTX010000039.1 GCA_902522015.1 uncultured Alphaproteobacteria bacterium | reverse complement strand
CTATAATCAACACCAGAATTTTTGTAAATTTCTGTTGCCATCGAGCCAAATTGATCATCACCAATCTTAGAAATAAAAAAAGTTTTTGCACCAGCTTTGGCTGCAGCTACAGCTTGGTTTGATCCTTTTCCACCAGGGCCAATAACAAAATTTTTACCAAGAATAGTTTCACCCTCTACTGGAATTTTTTCTCCAAAAAAAACAAGGTCAGCAACAAAAATACCAAGAATACTAATCGACATAATTATTTATCGATTATCCAAACAGTTCCATCTGGTTTAATAACACCTTTTGTTAAAATAAAATTACAGTAAGGTCGTCTTTCACTTGTTGTAATATAAGCATAGGTTGATCTTGATTGCTTATAAAATTCTTGTCTTTCATATGAACCAATTTTCCAATGATCTCCTGATACATCCTTAATTGCATCAATTACTTCTTTATTAGCATCATTAATTTCATCTGGTTGATTATCAACTTCCATTCGGTGAACAGCTGAGTCTACAAAACTATCCAATGGAAAAACAGATAAAACAGCTCTCATGACAGTTGTCATATCAAGGCCGTCTAATCGGTGAACTCTATTGTGGTTCGAATGAGCAGGATAATTAATATCGGATATAACAAGTCTATCACCATGACCCATTTCACGTAGTGTTTTTAATATATCAGGACTTAAAATAGGATCGACGTTAATTAACATATTTTTAGTATATCACTCTCCGTACGGGATCCAAATATTTTTTACTTGTGTACTTTGATATAAAAACTCTTCTAAGAAATCTTCTTCTTTCGAAGACCAATCAAGATTTTTTGATTGTGGACACCAAGTTCTTTTCAAATTTGATGTTGTACTTTGAATAACCTTTAGACGCTCATTATTATTTTCACTAAAAAACCAAATACCATCAATATTTTCATGTTCAGATAAGATTTTATTCAAACTATTTTGTTTAGTTGTAAGGATGTTAATATAACCAGCTGGAACATCTGAAGTTTCAAGTAGTTGATATAATTCTGTTGCTAAAAGAGACGTATTTTGACCTGGAACAATAATACTAGCATTTCCTGCTGCAAAATTTGATCCTAATGTAGTTATTAAACTTAATAGTGGATAATCATCATTTAAAATATTTGCAACAACACCTATTGGTTCTTTAACAGCCAGTGTTAAACCTCTTATAGGAGGATTATGTATAGAGCCTTCAAACTTGTCAGCCATAGCACCATAATAAAATAATCTTTCTATTGATTGATCAAATTCTTTTTCGGCATCTTTTTGTGAAATACCAATGAGAGAAGACAATAAACTAGAAAAGGTATTTTTCCTGTCTTGCAAATTTTCTGCTAAGTAATAAAGAATTTGAGCTCTATTAAAGTTAGTTGAAGATTTGCCAACTGCTTTTGAAGCAACCTCAACTGTATCTCTTACATCTTTACGATTTGCGTTTGGAACATCACAAATAAAATTATTTTGAGCATCATATGAAGAAAAGGAATAACCACTATCAGGTCTTTTTTGTTTACCTCCAATATATAATTTTGGTGTTCTATCGATAGAGTTAGATGATTGACCTTTAGATAATTTCTTCCCTCTTTTTGACTTAGAAAGAGGAAGTTCTAATTTTGAATATGCTCTAATACCTTCTGAACCACCTTCTCTTCCAAAACCACTTTCTTTGTATCCTCCAAAACCACAAGCAGCATCAAATAAGTTTGTAGAATTTATCCAGATGACACCAGCTTTTACTTTTGGAGCAATATCTAAAGCTAAGTTAATATTTTCAGACCAAATACTTGCCGCAAGTCCGTATGGGGTATTATTTGCAATGGATACAGCTTCAGTAGGCGTTCTAAATGTCATTGTTGTTAAAACTGGTCCAAATATTTCTACTTGAGCAATAAAAGATGACGGTGTTACATTTGTAAATAAAGATGGAGGATAAAATAAACCATTTGTTGGACATGACCATGAAGGTTGCCATAATTTATTTCCATTCTTTTGTGCTTTATTTACTAAAGAATTAATTTTTTTAAGTTGGACAGGCGCAACTATAGCGCCAATATCAATAGACTTATCTAATGGATCACCTACACGAAGTTTTTCCATTCTTTTTTTAAGTTTTTGAATAAATTTTTTCTCAATACTTTCTTGTACTAAAAGTCTTGATCCTGCACAACATACTTGACCTTGGTTAAACCAAATTGCATCAACGACACCTTCTACTGCGCTATCTAAATCAGCATCTTCAAAAACAATAAAAGGTGATTTGCCTCCAAGTTCCATTGTCATTTTTTTATCTGGATTAGTATTTGTTTGAATTATTTTTTTTCCAACTTCAGTCGATCCAGTAAAGGCAATTTTTTTAATATCTTTATGCAATGTTATATGCTCACCAGTAGAACCATCTCCCGTGATAATATTAATTACACCTTGTGGAATTTTAGCTTTTTCACAAAGTTCAGCAAAATAAAGCGCTGTTAAAGAAGTATACTCTGCAGGCTTTAAGACTACTGTATTTCCAAGAGCAATTGCAGGGGCAATTTTCCAAGCTAACATTAATAAGGGAAAGTTCCATGGTATAATTTGCCCTACGACACCAATAGAATTATCAGAGTTATTTGTATTCCTAGCAGACCATCCTGCATGATAATAAAAATGTCTTGCAACAAGTGGGATATCTATATCTCTTGTTTCTCGTATTGGTTTGCCATTATCAATAGTCTCTAAAACAGAAATAAATCTTGAATTTTTTTTGTATTAAACGAGCTAGGGCATATAAATATTTTGATCGATCAAAAGATGATAATTTAGACCATTTAATATGAGCTTTCTTTGCAGCACTTACTGCAGCATTAACATCTTTTTTTGAAGCAACAGATAATGTTGCAATTTTTTTATTTGTGGAAGGGTTAATTACATTTAATTTTTTTGAGCTAGACGATTTTACAAATTTACCATTAATAAAATGATTATTTGGATTTTTTAAATTTTTTATCCAACTATTAACTTCTTTGCTGTCTTCTGGTGCTGGCCCATAAGATATATTTTGAAAATTTTTAATAACTTTATCCATATTATCCTATTGCAAGTTTCTCTTTATTTGCATACCTGCCACTAGTGTAGTGATAGAGTTGTCTTTCTATATCAATTAATAAACTAGAAGCACCAATTCGCAATAATTTAGGATTAACCCATTCAAATCCTAGCTCTTCAGCAACCAATATTAAAAATTCTAAAACAGATTTTGATGTTGATATTCCACCTGCAGGTTTAAAACCAATCTTTTTTCCAGTTTTTGTATAAAAATCTCTAATCATTCTCAACATGACAAGACTATTATTTAAGTTAGCATTGATACTTTCTTTTCCTGTTGATGTTTTAATAAAATCAGCACCAGCCATCATACATACTAAAGATGCCTTTGCTATATTTCGAAGAGTCTCAAGATCGCCAACACCAAGAATAGCTTTAATTTTTGTTTTACCTGCAGTTTCTTTAAAACTGCGAACCTCATCATATAATTTTTTCCAATTATTTTGTAAAACATATCCTCTATTAATAACAATATCGATTTCATCAGCGCCATCTTTAATAGAGTCAGAAATTTCTTTTTTTCTAGTCGTATAAGATGATAAACCTGCAGGAAAACCTGTAGAAACTGCAGCAATTGGGATTTTGTTTTGAATTAGTTTTGTACAATCTTTTATTAGATGGTGGTAGACACACACAGCTCCTACTCTTACTGAACTTTTTTCTAATCCTAAATCATCAAGAATATAATCATCGATGGGATTAAGAGCTTTATTGCATAGTCTTTCAACTTTTCCAAAAGTGTCATCACCACTTAGTGTGGTAAGATCGATTAAAGTAATAGCTTTTAACAACCAGGCGACTTGAAATTCATTTTTTACAGTTCTTCTTTTAGTTAAGGTAGATGTTCGACGCTCTACCGCACTTAAATTAATTTGTATATTGTTCACCCAATTTGTATCTAA
>CABYTX010000038.1 GCA_902522015.1 uncultured Alphaproteobacteria bacterium | reverse complement strand
TTCTTTACTTGTAAAAGTAACAACTTGGGCAAAGCATCAAGACGACTGTATTAAAAGAATGGATAGGGCTTTGAGAGAATTTAGAATTAGAGGCGTTAAAACAAATTTAGTATTTCTTGAGTCTCTTATAAACAACAAAGATTTCCTTGAAGGAAACTATAATACAAATTTTGTTGATACTAAAAAAGAGCTCTATACCTATAATCCGCAAAAAGATCGAGCATCAAAAATTGTATCTTATCTTGGAAATATAATCGTAAATGGACACAATGATATATCTGGAAGAGTCAGTAGTAATTCGACTGTAGAAGTTCAAATTCCTATTTCAAATATTAAAAGTGAAAAAAACAATTATGTAAAAGATTTACAAACTTTAGGCCCTGAAACATTTGCAAAAAAAATAAAAGAAACACCTTACACTCTAATTACTGACACAACGATGCGTGATGCACACCAATCGCTTCTTGCTACAAGAATGAGAACTGATGATATTGTTAACATAGCTGAATATTATAGTGAAAATCTGAGCAATTTATTCTCATTAGAATGTTGGGGCGGTGCAACCTTCGATACATCGATGCGTTTTTTAAAAGAGGATCCTTGGGATAGATTAGCAAGATTAAACAAAAGGGCGCCTAATCTTCTTAAACAAATGCTTTTTAGAGGATCTAATGCTGTTGGATATAAAAATTATCCCGATAACGTTGTTAAACATTTTATTCAACAATCAGCAGAAGCTGGAATTGATGTATTCCGAGTTTTTGATTCATTAAACCTAATTGATAATATGCGTGTTGCAATTGATGAAGTACGCAATCAAAATAAAATTTGTGAAGGAACTATCTGTTATACAAATGATGTAACTGATCCAAATGAGAAAAAATATACATTAAAATATTATATTGATCTTGTTAAAGATTTAGAGAAAGCAGGAGCACATATTATCGCTATTAAAGATATGGCGGGATTAGCAAAACCTAATGCTATAAAAAAATTAGTTAATGAAATCAAACAAACAACTGATCTTCCAATTCATTTTCATACTCACGATACATCTGGTACTTCGTCAGCTTCAGTTCTAGCTGCTATAGAAGAAAAGGTAGATATCGTGGATCTTGCAATTGACTCGATGAGCGGATTAACATCACAACCTGCACTTGGATCAATCGTATCTATAATGAAACAAAATCATCAAGACCCAAAACTTGATGAAGAGGCTATAAGAACACTATCTTTATATTGGGAACAAGTTCGTCAAAATTATCATACATTCGAAACTGATTTCAAAGGTGGTAGTTCTGATGTGTATCTTCACCAAATGCCTGGTGGTCAGTTTACAAATTTAAAAGAACAAGCGAGATCTTTGGGAATTACAACTGATAAGTGGGGAATGGTTGCTAATAAATATGCAGAGGTAAATCAACTTTTTGGTGATATTGTTAAAGTTACACCTTCTTCTAAAATTGTAGGCGATATGGCGCTCTATATGATCGCTAATGATTTATCTAAAGAAGATGTGTTAGACCCAAAAAAAGAAATTTCTTTTCCTGCATCAGTCATCGAATTTTTTAAAGGGGAGATTGGTATACCTCAAGGAGGCTTTCCAAAAGAACTACAAAAGAAAGTTCTTGGTGATACTAAACCTTTAACAAAAAGACCTGGGGAAATTTTAGAATCAGTTGATTTAGATAAAGAAGCCAAAAATTTAGAAGATGAAATAGGGATGAAAATTAATCAAACACATCTAGCGTCTTACCTAATGTATCCAAAAGTTTTTAAAGATTATGTTGATCACTTTAAGGAGTTTAGTGATACATCAATTCTTTCAACAGAATTATTTTTTTATGGTCCTCAACAAGATAAAGAATATACGATAGAAATTGATAAAGGAAAAAACCTTATCTTAAGATATTTAGCGAAAAGTGAAGTTAATAGTAATGGAAAGTGCTCCGTGTTTTTTGAAATTAACGGACAACCAAGAACAATAGATATAGAAAATAAAGAATTTTCAAAAAATATAACACAAAAAGCTAAAGCAGATGATAATAATTTGGATCATGTCGGATCTCCTTTGCCAGGCCAAGTTGCCAAAATATTTGTTCAATCAGGTAGTAAGGTGATTAAAGGTGATAAGTTACTAGTCATCGAGGCTATGAAAATGGAAACTACAATAAACGCTGATAAAAGTGGAACAATCAAATCAATTAATGTTGCAACTGGTGATAATGTGGAAACCAAAGATTTGCTTGTTGAAATTAGCTAGTAAAGTCGTATTCTTTATAACATTCTTCTATCGAGCTCTTTGTATTTATAAGTTCTCCTAAAGAGTCTCGAAATTCAAAATATTCTACTCTCTTAATATTAGAGTTTATATTAAAGAAGATAAACAACCTACATGAACTACTATCATATCGCATCATATGCACCGAGCCATCAGATCGTGCTAAATTAGGTTGTCCCAGTTTTTTTTTAATCTCAGCAAGTTGTTTTCCCATGAAATTTATTTCTGCGATTTTTTGCTGCTCCTTAACTATAGTTTTTTCCTCTTCTTTTTCTTCAGTGATAATTTGTTGTTCTTCAACAATAGTTTTATCTTCAATAATTTCTGGTTCTTTTTTCTTAATAGTTTCTTCAACTTTATCTTTTACTACCGCCCCAACTTTAACGACTTCTTTTCCAACCTCAATAGTCGTACAGCTAGATAAAAACACTAATGTTAAAAAATAAATTGATAACCGCATTGCTCTTAGTGGGATTTCTATATATGTAATCGCATATGATTACAGTAATTAAATCACCATTCGTTCAATACAAATTAACTATTTTACGAAATAAAAAAACATCAAATACTGTTTTTAGACAAACTATGAATGAAATAAGCTACCTCATTGCTTCTGATGTTCTTCAATATGTTCCATTTAAAAAACAAACAATTGAAACACCTCTTAAAAAAATGAGTGGTACAGCCTTGGGTCAACCCATAATTTTGGTTCCAATATTACGTGCCGGTTTAGGTTTACTTGAGGGGTTTGCAAAATTTTTACCGGAAGCTGAAAAAGGTCATATAGGTTTATACCGCGACGAACAAACTTATGAACCAGTAGAATACCTCTTTAAGCTTCCAAGAGTCAAAAATAAAAAAGTGTTAATCCTAGACCCAATGTTAGCAACAGGCAATTCATCAATTGCAGCTATCAACCTTATTAAAAACAAAGGCGTTAATATTAAAGATATATTTTTGGTGTCTTTGCTAGCTGCTCCTGAAGGTATAAAAAATATCCAAAAAAAGCAAAAAGGCATTCATATATTTACATGTAATATCGATGCGAAGTTGAATAAAAATAAGTTCATTGTACCGGGCTTAGGTGACGCAGGCGATAGGTACATGGGTACTTGAAGTTATCCATAAAAAATCCTATTATTTATCCATAATCTCATTTTTTAATGCATTTTTTTATCAAGAAAATGTTATCAATGAGATATCTATAATTCATATTTAAGGGGGATTTTTGGTATGAAGAAAATTTTAAGTATTTTTTCAGTTTCTTTCGCTCTTGTCTTCTCTTCAAGTGCGTTCGCAAACACAATAGGAGTTGTTTATGACTCTGGTGGAAAATTTGACAAATCATTTAACGAGTTAGCATTCAATACAGCTGAGAGAGTTGTTGATGAACTTGGCTGGGGTATGATTGAGTTTGAATCTGCAAACGACAATCAGATCGAGCAGGGTATGCGTAAGATTGCTGATAGAGGAGCAACAATGATCGTAGGAATGGGATTTGCTCAAGCTGATGCAGTTGCAGCAGTTTCAGCTGATTACCCAGATATAAAATTTGTTGCAGTTGATGTTTGTTGGTTAGACGATCCAAACAATAATATTTATCAAGCTTGTTATAAAGAACATGAAGGTTCTTTCTTAGTTGGAATGATGGCTGCTATGGCTTCTAAAAGTGGAACAATAGGTTTCGTTGGTGGAATGGATATTCCTCTGATTAGAAAATTCCAAGGTGGTTATGAGCAAGGTGCACAATATGTAAATCCAGATATAACTGTTTTAGCTAATATGACTGGAACTACAAACGAGGCATGGAATAACCCAACAAAAGGTGCAGAATTAACAAAAGCACAAATTGATGGTGGTGCTGATGTTGTATACCAAGCTGCTGGTGGAACAGGTATTGGTGTTCTTCAAGCTGCGGCTGATGCCGGCATTATGGGTATTGGAGTTGACTCTAATCAA
>CABYTX010000037.1 GCA_902522015.1 uncultured Alphaproteobacteria bacterium | reverse complement strand
TTTTAGTTAATATTTTTCTTGTTTTGTCTTTTCCAGATGGGTCACCAATTAGTGTAGTTCCTCCACCAACTAGTGCAATTGCTTGGTGTTCATAAAAGTCTAGCCAATGAAGTAGCATTAATTGAGTTAAACTTCCAATATGCAAGCTGTCACTAGTAATATCAAAACCAATATACCCAGATATTTTATTTTTTAAAATTATCTTATCTAGATTTTCAATGTCGATACCCTGATAAATAAAGCCTCTAGCATCAATTTCATTTAAAAAATCAGATTTAAATTTCATTATTAATTATTTTACTTCTATTGTTTGATTTATATATTCATTTATTGAGTCCTCAAATTCTTTTGAAAAGCTTTCATAGAAATGATCTGCTCCTTTTATTGGTTTAAATTTAATATCAACTTTTTTTTGTTGTTGAAGTTTTTCAACTAATATTTTTGTTGAGTCAAATGAAGCAATGTTATCTTTATCTCCATGCATTATTAAACCTGAAGATGGGCATGGTGCTAAAAAACTAAAATCTCTTAGATTTGCAGGTGGTGAAATACTTACAAATCCATTTATTTCTGGTCTTCTCATTAAGAGCTGCATAGCGATCCATGCACCAAATGAAAAACCAGCTACCCAACAAATTTTTGAATTAGTATTGTATTGCTGCAACCAATCTAACACGCAAGCCGCATCACTTAATTCTCCTTCACCATCATCAAATAAACCTTCACTTTTACCTACTCCTCTGAAGTTAAATCTAATTGTTGAAAAACCAGCTTTTATAAAAATTTTGTATAATTTAAATACTATCTTAGTGTGCATTGTGCCACCTCTAGATGGATCTGGATGAAGAAGTATTACAATTGGTGAATCATCCCTTTTATTATGCGAGTACTTTGCTTCTATTTTACCTTCCGGTCCAGGGATCAATAAGTCTACCATTTGATAAAGCTAATATTGAAGTTATATGATTTTGTAAATATAGATATTCTAAATATATGAATTCTCTTGGTTTTGATAAGTCAGAAAAAGACACAAAAGTCGTTGTAGCTATGTCTGGTGGTGTAGATAGCTCAGTTGCAGCTGTAATGCTTAAAAAACAAGGATACGATGTAACTGGTATTACACTAAGGTTATATAATAACTCTAATGTATCTAGTGCGAAATCGTGTTGTGCCGGTATTGATATTGAAGATGCTAAAAATGTTGCTCTAAATAATAACTTCAAACATATAGTTTTAGATTATCAAGATAAATTTTTTGACGGAGTAATAAGCAACTTTGTTGATTCTTATACAAATGGTGAAACTCCTTTACCCTGCGTAAAGTGTAATGAAACAGTAAAGTTTTCAGATTTACTTAATGAGGCAAAAAAAATTGGAGCCGATGCTCTCGCAACAGGTCATTATGCAATAAGAAAAGGATCTTTAAATAATGCAAGTTTACATAAAGCAAAAGATTTTTCTAAAGATCAAAGTTTTTTTCTTTTTGCAACATTACAAGAGCAATTAAATTATGTTAGATTCCCGTTAGGTGATTATAAAAAATCTGAAATTAGAGAATTAGCCAAGGAATATAAATTAAGTGTTAGTGATAAGCCTGATAGCCAAGACATATGCTTTGTAACATCTGATTCATACAGAGATCTTGTTCAGAATTTAAATCCACGTGTAAAGAAAAAAGGAATAATCTATGACATTGATAATAATATTATTGGAACTCACGATGGTATTAGTAATTACACAATTGGTCAAAGAAAAGGTATTGGAATAAGTGGCTCAAAAGAGGCTTTATACGTAGTAAATATAAATAAAGATCAAAACTCAATTACTTTAGGTACAAAAGCAAAATTAAAAAAAAATGTTATTAATTTTAAAAATGTTAATTGGTTAGGCGGTAATATTCTTCCTAAAGGACTTGATTGTTCCGCAAAAATTCGATCTACCCAAAAGGATTTACCAGGGATTCTTAACATCGAAAGTGATCAAGGAACTTTTACATTTGATACTGAATTAGACAAAACTTCTCCAGGACAAGCTTGTGTTTTTTATAAAAATGACCAATTACTTGGGGGTGGTTGGATTACTGCATAAATTTAAAATGAGTTCTAAATTTAGTTAATTTTTGTTGAATTAACTGGATTTTTTTAATTAATGAATTAGATGAAATATTGTGAACTCAGAAACGTTAAATACATTAGATACATATACTAAAAATAAGTACAAGTATGGCTTCGTAACAGAAATAGATGACGAAAAGCCAAAAAAAGGATTAAACGAAGATACCATAAAATTTATTTCATTGAAAAAGAATGAGCCAGAATGGATGCTTGCATGGAGATTAAAAGCATATTCTAAATGGAAAAAAATGAAAGAGCCTGAATGGGCAAACCTCAGTTTTCCTAAAATTGACTATCAAGATATTTATTATTATTCAGCCCCAAAAGGTTTTGAAAAGAAACCCAAAGATCTCAGCGAAGTAGACCCAAAACTTATAGAGACATATAATAAATTAGGTATTCCTCTAGAAGAGCAAAAAGTTCTAGCTGGTGTTGCTGTGGATGTCGTATTTGATAGCGTTTCAGTAGCTACAACTTACAAAGGTGAGTTAGAAAAGCTTGGAATAATTTTCTGTTCAATTGGTGAGGCTATTCAAAAATATCCTGATTTAATAAAAAAATATTTAGGTTCGGTGATACCTCCTGGAGACCATTCTTTTTCAGCATTAAACTCAGCTGTGTTTACTGATGGATCTTTTGTTTACATTCCAGAGGATGTAAAATGTCCAATGGAATTATCTACCTATTTTAGGATTAATGCAGAAAATACTGGCCAATTTGAGAGAACTCTAATTATTGCTGATAAAGGTAGTTATGTTAGTTATTTAGAAGGTTGTACTGCTCCCAAAAGAGATGATAATCAATTACACGCAGCTAATGTAGAATTAATTGCTTTAGAGGATGCTGAAATTAAATATTCAACTGTTCAAAACTGGTATCCGGGAGATGAAGATGGAAAAGGTGGTATTTATAATTTTGTTACTAAGAGAGGTCTTTGTGCAGGTAAAAATAGTAAGATATCATGGACGCAAGTAGAGACTGGATCCGCCATTACATGGAAATATCCTAGTTGTATTTTAAAAGGAGATAATTCAATCGGCGAATTTTACTCTGTAGCAATTACAAATAATTTTCAACAAGCTGATACGGGAACAAAGATGACTCACATTGGTAAAAATACCAAAAGTAAAATAATATCAAAAGGTATTTCTCTTGGTAAATCTCAAAATACTTACAGAGGTGAAGTTTCTTTTTTAAGGAAAGCAGACAAAGCAAGAAATTATACTCAATGTGATTCTTTGTTAGTAGGAAATATGTGTGGAGCACATACAGTTCCTTACATTGACTCAAAAAATAATACAGCTGTTATTGAGCACGAAGCTTCGACTTCTAAAATAAACGAAGATCAACTTTATTACTGCAGACAAAGAGGTTTAAGTCATGAAGAGGCAGTTTCACTAATTGTAAATGGTTTCTGCAAACAAGTTTTACAAGAACTTCCTATGGAATTTGCTGTTGAAGCACAAAAACTAGTTTCCATATCTCTCGAGGGAAGTGTAGGTTAGTATGTTTTTAGAAATCAAAGATTTATCTGTAAAAATTGAAAATAAAAATATTCTTAAAAGTCTTAACTTAAATATTAATAAAGGTGAAGTTCACGCAATTATGGGCCCAAATGGATCTGGCAAAAGTACCTTAGCAAACGTTCTAGCGGGTAAAGAGGATTATGAAATTTTAGATGGTAAAATCAATTTCAAAGACAATGATCTATTTGATTTAAATATCGAAGAAAGAGCACAAGAAGGAATGTTTTTGGCTTTTCAATATCCAGTTGAAATACCTGGAGTAAATATTACTCCATTTTTACATTCTGCAATTAATTCAAAAAGAAAACGTTTGAATAAAGAAGAAATTGACAATTTATCATTTGCTAAACTTTTAAAATCCAAAGCTAGTGATTTAGGCATAAATATTGATATGCTTAAACGATCAGTTAATACAGGTTTCTCTGGAGGTGAAAAAAAACGTTACGAAATTTTACAAATGAGTATTCTTAATCCAGATTTAGCTATTTTAGATGAAACAGACTCAGGCCTGGATATTGATGCTCTTAAAATCGTTACCGATGGGGTTAATAAACTTAAAACAAAAGATAACTCATTTTTAATCATTACTCATTATCAAAAACTTTTGGATTATATTAAACCAGATTATGTACATGTTATGGTAAATGGCTCTATTGTCAAATCAGGAGGAGCTGAAATCGCTGCTGAAATAGAAAAAGATGGATTTCAAAAATTTCAGTAATGAATATCCAGGATAATTATCTTAAAAATAAAAAAAATATTTTTTTTTCAGAAAATAAAGACATTCAAACTCATAGAGAAAAATTAATAACTATTTTTGAAAATGATAGATTTGATAAAAAAAATAATGAAAGTCTAAAAAATGTAAATCTAAAAAACTTTATTGATTTTAATTATAAATATCTAATCCCTGAAGAAACATCAGTAATAAATACTAATAAGGAAAATAGTTATTCAATAGTTTCTGTAAATGGACAGTGTTCG
>CABYTX010000036.1 GCA_902522015.1 uncultured Alphaproteobacteria bacterium | reverse complement strand
AATTTATTAATTATTTCTATATCTATCTAAATATCCTTGTAAGATATAAGCAGCCGATTGTTGATCAAGTTTACTTTTTATCTTTGTTTTACTTAAATCGGCTTTTCTCATTTCTTTAAAGATTACATCTGATGAAAATCTTTCATCCCAAAGAGCTGTAGGTTTCTTAAAAAAGGTTTGAAGATTAATATTAAAATCTCTTACTAATTGGCTTTGTTTGTTTTCACTATTATCCAGGCTAATCGGTAGACCAAGAATAAATCCACCAATTTCATACTCTTTCAAAATATCTTTCATAATAATTAAATCTTTATTAGTTCCTTTTCTTTGAATAATTGAAAGAGGTGTAGCGATTATTTTTGATCTATCGCTTACTGCAACACCAATCGTTTTAGTTCCTAGGTCTAGACCTACAAGTATTTGTGATGTATTAAGGCCATCGATTAAATTATTTTGATCATTCATATAATGGAGCTCATAAATTGAAGATTGATAAAAATACAATAAATAAAATTGCTCGTCTATCTAGAATAAAGTTAGATGATAAAGAATCTGAAGATTATATTAAGGATCTTAATTCCATTTTAGACTGGGTAGAGCAGTTAAATGAAGTGAATACTGAAAATGTAGAACCGTTAAGTAACATATCATCATCAATTTTACCTAAAAGAGAAGATGTATCTAATGATACTAATTCTAGTGAGGAAATTCTTGAAAATGCTCCTGATAAACTCGAAGGTTTTTTTGCAGTACCAAAGGTGGTAGAATAATGTCTAAATCATCTTTGAAACAAACGTTAAAAGATCTCGATACAAAAAAAATATCAATAAGAGAATTAAATCAGGATTATTTAAAAAGAATTAAGGAAAATGAAAACTTAAATGTTTTTATTCATTTTAGTGAAGATAATGTTTTAAAGCAGATAGATAGCTTAGAGAAAGATAATTCAGCAAAAAAATTAAAAGGTATTCCGATTGCAATCAAGGATCTCTTTTGTACTAAAAATATGCCGACAACCGCAGCTTCAAAGATTTTAGAAAATTTTAATCCAACTTATGAATCATTTGTCACTCAAAAATTATTAGATGAAGGATCTATTTTTGTTGGCAAAACAAATCTAGATGAGTTTGCTATGGGCTCAGCAACTAATACAAGTTTTTTTGGAAATACAATTAATCCTTTATCAAAAGATGATGAGCCTTTAGCTCCTGGTGGATCTTCTGGTGGTTCGGCAGCCGCAGTTGCTGCAGATTTATGTTTAGGAGCTACTGGAACAGATACAGGAGGATCAATACGACAACCAGCTAGCTTTTGTGGTGTTGTTGGTATCAAGCCAACTTATGGTTTATGTTCACGATGGGGTATAGCTGCATTTGCATCTAGTTTGGATCAAGCAGGTATTTTTTCTCACAATGTTGAAGATGCATCAATATTATTACAATCAATCGCTGGGTTTGATCAAAGAGATAGTACAAGTGCTAAAGTAGATATTCCAAATTATTTTGAAAATTTAGATGATGATCTAAATGGGAAAACTGTTGGTATACCAAAAGAATATTCTATTGATGGTACACCAAAGGAGATAAGTCAGATATGGGAAGATGCTATCAAGGTTTTAGAAAAAAAAGGTGTTAAAATTAAAAATATTTCACTTCCCCATACTAAATATGCACTTCCTACTTATTATATAATTGCTCCTGCTGAAGCTTCCTCAAATTTAGCTCGTTACGATGGAGTAAAATATGGTTTTAGATCTGATGAAATTGATTCTCTTGATGAAATGTATGAAAATACAAGAGCTCAAGGTTTTGGAAGAGAAGTAAAAAGAAGAATTTTAATAGGAACATACGTATTATCTGCAGGCTATTATGATGCATATTATCTTAAAGCACAAAAAGTAAGAAAATTAATAGCCAATGATTTTAATAAAGCTTTTAAAGAGTGCGATTTTATAGTTACTCCAACTGCTCCAAGTGCTGCATTTCCCTTAAATGAAAAACAAAATGATCCTATCAAAATGTATTTAAATGATGTGTTTACGGTTCCTGCTTCTTTAGCTGGCCTACCAGGTATTTCCATTCCCTTTGGGAAAGATAAAAATAATTTACCTCTAGGTATTCAAATATTGGGAAAACATTTTGATGAACAACAAGTTTTTAATGCCGCTTTATCTCTAGAAAGATCATATGAATAATATAATAAAAGGTGAAAAGCATGATTGGGAAATGGTAATCGGTCTTGAAATACATGCTCAAGTAAAATCAAATTCTAAATTATTTTCTTCATCATCAACAAAATTTGGCTCTTCACCAAATAGTCAAGTATCTTTAGTTGATGCTGCTATGCCAGGAATGTTACCAGTTATTAATAAGTATTGCGTGGAACAGGCAGTAAAAACTGGAGTCGGTTTAAATGCTAAAATTAATAATTATTCTGTCTTTGATAGAAAAAATTACTTTTATGCTGATCTTCCGCAAGGATATCAAATTAGCCAGTATAAATATCCAATTGTTGGAGAAGGAAAAGTTACAATTGATTTTAAAGATGGCACATCGAAAGATATTAGAATTGTAAGATTACATTTAGAACAAGATGCTGGTAAAAGTTTACACGATCAAAATCCTTCAAAAACATATGTAGATCTTAATAGATCTGGTGTTGCTCTAATGGAAATTGTTAGTGAGCCTGACATTAGAACGCCTGAGGAAGCTGGAATGTATATATCCAAAATCAGATCAATTTTAATGTATTTAGATACATGTGATGGAAATATGCAAGAGGGTTCTTTAAGGGCTGATGTAAATATTTCAGTAAGAAAACCTGGAGATGAATATGGAACTCGATGTGAAATAAAAAACTTAAATTCTATAAAGTTTATTAAGCAGGCTATTAATTATGAAGCAAAAAGACAAATAGAAATATTAGAGTCTGGCGGTACTATTGAGCAAAACACAATGCTCTTTAATACATCTACTGGCAAAACAAGACCCATGAGAAATAAAGAAGAAGCTCATGACTATAGATACTTTCCTGATCCAGATTTATTACCACTAGAAATTTCTAAAGAAGAAATAGGGAAAATTAAATCATCAATACCAGAGCTTCCAGATGAGCTAAAGAATAAATTTATTGAGACTTATAAATTATCTAATTATGATGCCTCAGTATTAACTGCAGAGAAAAAAACATCTGATTATTTTAATGAAACAATTAATTCAGATTCAGAATTAAACAATCACGCAAAAATAGTTGTAAATTGGATTACTTCTGAATTGTTTTCATTATTAAACAAAAATAATCAAGATTTAAATAACTCTCCAGTATCACCCGAAAACTTAGGTCAACTTATAAAGTTAATTTCTACAAATGAAATCTCTGGCAAAATTGCAAAAGATGTATTGGATGATATGTTTTCTTCAGGAAAAACCGCTAGACAAATCGTAGATGAAAAGGGTTTGCAACAAGTTACAGATCAAGGTGAAATAGCTAAAGTTATTGATCAGGTCATTGCAGATAACCCAAAAATGGTTGAGCAGTATCTGGCTGGTAAAGATAAGCTATTAGGTTTCTTTGTTGGCCAAGCTATGAAATTAACTAAAGGAAAAGCTAATCCAAAAATATTAAATGATATTTTAAAGCAAAAATTAAATAAAAAAAATTAAACGTAAAGAATAACATCTATAAGCAACAATTATAAAAGTTAAAACTATCCAAATAATACTTCCCTTGTAATTTTCTGCAGCTCTCCAAATTCCAATAGAAATAAATATTGTCCAAATAAAAATAAAAACTTTTGATATTAAAGCAAGATTAGTAAAATCTAAAAATGGTATTTGTGAAACAGAGCTATTTGTATTAAAAAAATAAATTTCAAGATTAAATATAATAAGCAAAACAATACCATTTAATAATTCACCAACTAACCAATAGGATTTCCAAAGTTTTATTTTTCCTTCAAAAAAATCTTTAACTATATTTGTATTAGTCATTTTATTTATCTTTAATATTATAATTGTTCATAAAATTTTAATAGTAATTCAGCACAATTAAATCATTTATTTGGAGTTTTTAATGTATAAGAAGTCCACAAAGAATGCCATTTGGCATAATTATCTTTTTTCTTATTACTTCCTTCAATTATAACAACACTTTCAATTAGATATTTTGTATTTTCTTTAAATAAGTAATCAAAATATCCAACCTCATTTGTCCTAAGATATTCTTTTCTAAAATAACCATTATTTAAACTCATAATAGATACTTTGTGATCAGTGAGAATTTTATTTTTGTATTCTAATAGAATTCTTTTACTTTCATTTAAATTTTTAAGAGGATTGTCTAAAAAAATTAATTCAAAGTCCATATTTGTGTCGATATCTTTACCATCAAAATTTTCCACGCTAATTAATGATTTTGCATATCTTTTATAACTTTCAAAAAAATTTTCTGGATAGTTATTTTCTTTATGTTTTTGAGCTAAATCTGGATATCCTTTTTCTCTTGCGAATATTTCAAATTTTACTAATTTTTGATATTCAACATATTTAGTTACTGACTCAATCTGTATAACATTTAAACCTTTAGACATTTTTTTAATATTAAGGGCAGGAATATCGCCTAATCTACCTTTAATTTTAGATTTATCATCTTTAGAATGCAGGAAGGAAATTTTAAAATATTCTTTAGTAAATGGTATTGGCGATCCTTCAAAGTTTTCTCCTATGAATATATTAGCTATAAACTTTTCCTCATTTGATAAGTGATAATTTTTTGGATCGATCCAAAATTCATGACTCAAAGA
>CABYTX010000035.1 GCA_902522015.1 uncultured Alphaproteobacteria bacterium | reverse complement strand
TGCAGATATTGCGAGCGGTGCCCTAGTTGTTGCTGACTGGTCACAAGAGTAGATACTAAAATAAATATTTGGTGAGACCAAAGATTAATAAATAATTCATGGTCTTACCTATCTTAGAATTAACGAATATAAATAAATCATTTGGTCATGTTCAAGCCAACAAAAATATTAATCTCAAAATAAACAAAGGAACAATTCACGGCATAATTGGAGAAAACGGAGCAGGTAAATCTACTTTGATGAGTATAGTCTTTGGTCTTTACCAAGCTAATTCGGGTTCAATTAAGATTAATGGAAAAAAAATTAATTTAAGATCACCAAGAGATTCAATAATAAACGGCATTGGAATGGTTCACCAACATTTTATGTTGGTAGAAAATTTTACTGTACTTGAAAATATAATTCTTGGTTTTGAAGGTGAAACAGTATTTGGAGAAAAATTACAAAAGGCAAAAGAAGATTTAGAAAAATTATGTCAAACATATAATTTTAATATTGATCTTGATGCCACTATTTCAGATTTATCTGTAGGTTTTCGTCAAAGAGTGGAAATATTAAAATCTTTATATAGAGGAGCAGAAATTTTAATTCTTGATGAGCCAACAGGAGTTCTTACACCTCAAGAAGTTGATGAATTATTTAAAATTCTTCGTTCATTAAAAGATGAAGGCAAAACCATAGTATTAATTACGCATAAATTAATCGAAATAATGGATTTAACAAGCGAAGTATCAGTGATGCGTCAAGGCGAAATGGTTGGGCATACAAAAACTGAAGATACGAGTAAAGAACAACTAGCTGAAATGATGGTAGGAAGAAGTGTCTTACTTAGAGTTGATAAAAAAGAAATAAAAAAAGGAGAGACCATATTCAAAGTTAATAATCTTTCAGTCAAAGACGATCTAGATGTAACGCGTGTAAAAGATGTAAACCTAGAAATATGTTCAGGAGAAATTCTGGGCATTGCTGGTGTAACTGGTAATGGACAAACTGAATTGTTAGAAGCACTTTCAGGGATTAGAAAAGTAGAGTCTGGAAGTATTGAATTATTTGGTGAAAAAATTTCTGATCAGAATAATTTCTTAAACCCAAGAATGCTTAAAGAAAAAGGTTTAGCGCATGTACCCGAAGACAGGCAAAGAATGGGTTTAATAAGCGATTTCAAGGCTCATGAAAATCTAATTTTTGGTTATCATGATCAAGAGCCATATTCAAAATCTGCAATTTTGAACAATAAAGAAATTACTGAATACTCAAATAAGGTTATGCAAGAATATGATGTTAGACCTAATTCTCCAAACTTAATAACATCTAATTTTTCAGGAGGTAATCAACAAAAAATTATTTTGAGTAGAGAGCTTAATGAAAATCCAAAAGTTCTTTTAGTGGGGCAGCCAACAAGAGGTGTAGATATTGGAGCAATCGAGTTTATTCATCAACGTCTTATTGATATGAGAGATAAAGGTGCAGCAATACTATTAGCATCAGTTGAGTTAGATGAAATCTTATCCTTATCTGACAGAATAATTGTTATGTTTGATGGAAAAATTGTTGGAGAAAAGGAAAATAAAAATGTTACTGATCGTGAGCTAGGATTGCTAATGGCTGGTGTTGCATAATGAGTAATATTGTAGTCGATAAATCAAAAGTTCCATGGTGGGTCTCTAATGTTATTGTTCCATTAGTAAACTTAACATTAGCATTATTAGTTTCAGGACTTTTTGTTTTTATTGCAGGTGAAAATCCAATAGAGGCAGTTAAGTTAATTATTTATGGATCATTTGGTTATATCCAAGGATTTGCTTATACACTTTATTACACAACAAATTTTATTTTTACCGGCCTAGCTTTTGCTGTAGCCTTTCATTGTAGACTATTTAATATTGGAGGAGAAGGTCAAGCATACATAGGTGGTTTAGGTGTTTTTTTAGTAGCAATAAATTTAAGTTTTCTCCCTGTTCCAATTGTTTGGCTTTTAGCAATCTTCGGTGCATTTTTATTTGGTGCAGCATGGGCTTACATACCTGCTTATCTTCAATCAAAAAGAGGAAGTCATGTTGTTATTACAACAATTATGTTTAATTTTATCGCTTCATCTTTAATGATTTTCTTACTTGTAGATGTCATTAGAGATACAAATCAAATGGCACCACATACGGTAAAGCTGCCAGAAGAAATTTGGTTACCAAGCTTTGAAGCATTCTCTGGAATTCTTGGTATAAAAATAAGATATTCACCTCTTAACCTAACTTTTTTATTAGCAATTGCATCATTATTTTTTGTTTGGTTTTTAGTTTGGAAAACTAAATGGGGTTATGAAATGCGAGCAGTAGGACACAATACTCAAGCAGCAATATATGCAGGTATATCACCTCATAAAAATATTATCATCGCGATGTGTATTTCTGGAGGTTTAGCAGGACTACTTGGCGTCAATGAAATTCTTGGTGTAAGCCATAAAATTCAAGCAGGCTTTCCAGCAGGATATGGATTTACAGGAATTGCAGTTGCACTAATGGGCAGAAATCATCCGATTGGTATTTTACCAGCAGCATTTTTATTTGGAATTTTATACCAAGGAGGTTCAGAAGTTACATTCGAAATGCCAAACATAACTAGATACATGTTCGTTGCTGTTCAAGGATTAATAATATTATTTAGTGGTGCATTAGAAAATCTTTTCAGACCGCAAATAGAAAGTTTTTTTGTTAGAAGACTCAATAGAGAGGTAAATGCGTAATGGAATTTTTATCTGACATTGCTTCTTTAATTAATTCTACTTTAAGAATATCTACACCTTTAGTTTTTGCAGCAATGGCTGGTATATTTGCTGAAAGATCTGGGGTAATAGATTTTAGTTTAGAAGGTAAAATGCTCATGGCCGCATTTGTGGCAGCTGTTGGTTCATACTATTTAGGTAACCCGTGGTTAGGCTTATTATTAGCTATAATTGTATGTGTGTGTTTATCAATGTTACATGGATTTGCCTCGGTAACCCACAAAGGCGATCAAGTAGTATCATGTGTTGCTATAAATATTTTAATTATTGGTTTAACAACTGCTTTAGCCGCTGCATGGTTTGGGCAAGCAGGTCTGACGCCAACTTTAAATGAAGATCAGCGTTTTTTAGAAATTCATCTTCCTTTTGCTGACGCACTAAGAGACATTCCGGTTATTGGAACACTTTATAGTGATATATTAAGTGGTCATTACGTTTTTGTTTATTTAGCATATCTTTCTGTCCCACTAGTTTTTTGGATAGTATTTAAAACTAGTTTTGGTTTGCGTCTAAGAGCAGTCGGAGAAAATCCAAGTGCAGTAGATACTGCTGGAATCAATGTCTTTACTATGAGATATAAAGCACTAGCAATCAATGGAGTGTTAATTGCTTTTGCGGGAGCTCATTTATCAACTGCCGTTAATGCAAATTTCTTTAGAGAAATGTCAGCGGGAAGAGGATACTTAGCTTTAGCAGCAATGATCTTTGGAAAGTGGCACCCTAAAACAGCTTTAATTGCTTGTTTACTCTTTGGATTTACAGATGCTCTTCAAATAAGACTTCAAGGTGTTGAGTTACCAGCAATTGGCGAGATACCTGTTCAATTAATACAAGCACTTCCATACATACTAACAGTAGTATTGCTTGCTGGTTTTGTTGGAAAAGCAATTGCGCCTAATGCTATTGGACAACCTTACATTAAAGAAAGATAATTAAATACTTATTTAAAAAAAATTCCTATATACTTTGTTTATACTAGGAGAAAATATGTCAATACTAGAAAAATACATGAAGGTTTTTAATGAAAAAGATGAAGCAGGAATGAACGAAATTATCCATGATGATTTCAAATTTACAATGCATTCTAGCGGCAATGTTCTATCAAAGTCCGACGTTATAGGCTGGGCTATGAGTGACGACATCAATGATGATAAGTCAAGAATTGTGTACGAAAATGACGAGATTGGGATACATCACTCTTTCGTTACTTTTAAAGATGGCAATACACAAGCTGTGATGGCGGTATACAAATATAAAGATGGCAAAATAATTTCACTAGAAACTGGGGCAACCAATATGCCAAAATAAAAAAAGTGGAACTCTAAGTTCCACTTTTAAATTAATTTAAACTATTTTTATTGTTCTAAATCGAAACGATCAGCATTCATCACTTTGTTCCAAGCTTTGATGAAGTCCTTTTTCATTTTTTCTTCACTATCATCACTTGCATATAGCTCTGCTATCGCTCTTAATTGAGAATTGGATCCAAAAACAAGATCTACTCTAGATGCAGTTCTTACTTTTTCTCCTGTAATTTTATCTGTACCTTCATATGAATTACTTCCAGTCGGTTTCCAACTAACACCCATATCTAAAAGCTTATCAAAAAAATCATTTGTTAACTTACCTTTTGTATCAACAAATAATCCTCTTTGATCTGAACTAATACCCATAGATCTCATACCACCAACAAGCACAGTCATTTCAGGAGCAGTTAGTCCTAATAGTTGTGCCTTATCCAGCATTAGTTCCTCAGCTGTAACATCGTAATTCATTTTTAAATAATTACGAAATGCATCTGCTTCAGGTTCAAGAACACCAAAAGAATCAATATCAGTTTTTTCTTGAGTGGTATCACCTCTACCTGGAGTAAAAGGCACTTCCATTCCAGTTGCTTGTTCTACACCCACATTACCAGCAAGGACAATTACATCAGCTACTGAAGCCCCTGTCTCTTTTGCAATAGGCTCAAGAATACCAAGAACTTTTTTTAATTGCTCTGGTTTATTAACTTCCCAATCTTTTTGAGGAGATAGTCTAATTCTTGCTCCATTAGCCCCACCTCTCATATCTGATCCTCTAAATGTAGAAGCACTTGCCCAAGCAGTTTCAACCATTTCTTGAGTTGTTAAACCACTACTTAAAATTTTAGCTTTTACTGTTTCAACATCATAGTTTGAATGACCTTGAGGTACAGGGTCTTGCCAAATTAGTTCTTCTTCTGGAACTTCTGGCCCCATATATCTAGTTTTTGGACCCATATCTCGATGTAGAAGTTTAAACCAAGCTCTAGCAAATTGATCAGCAAAATATTCTGGGTCTTTGTGAAATTTTTCTGATACTTTTCTGTATTCAGGATCTTCACGCATTGCCATATCTGCTGTTGTCATCATTGTAGGAACTTTAACTGATGGATCATCTACTTGAGGAGCCATGTGTTCCTCTTTTTGATCAATCGCATGCCAGATTTGAGCACCTGCCGGACTTTTTACTAACTTCCATTCGTAACCAAGAAGCATATCAAAGTATCCATTGTCCCACTGAGTTGGATTAGGTGTCCATGGACCTTCTATACCACTTGTTGTAGTATCACGCCCAACACCTGAACCGTGCAAGTTATTCCAACCTAAACCCATTTGTTCTAACGGCGCACCTTCTGGTTCTGCTCCAACTAAAGCTGGATCACCAGCACCATGTGCTTTACCAAAAGTATGTCCACCTGCAGTTAGTGCTACAGTTTCAGTATCGTTCATTGCCATTCTTGCAAAAGTTTCTCTTATATCTTTTGCACTAGCAAGCGGATCAGCTTTTCCATCTGGTCCTTCAGGGTTTACGTAAATTAATCCCATTTGCACTGCTGCAAGTGGATTATCTAAAATTCTATCTCCAGTATACCTTTTATTTTGTAACCATTCTTCTTCTACACCCCAGTAAATATCTTCTTCTGGTGCCCAAATGTCAGGACGTCCACCACTAAATCCAAAAGTTTTACCTCCCATAGATTCAATTGCAACGTTACCTGTTAAAATAAATAAATCAGCCCAACTAATTTTATTTCCATATTTTTTCTTTATCGGCCAAAGAAGTCTTCTTGCTTTATCTAAGTTACCATTATCCGGCCAGCTATTTAACGGGGCAAAACGTTGAGCTCCTGTTCCACCACCACCACGGCCATCACCAGTTCTATAAGTTCCAGCAGCATGCCATGTCATACGAATAAAGAAACCACCATAATGACCATAATCAGCTGGCCACCAATCTTGAGAATCAGTCATTAGATTATGGAGGTCTTTTTTTAATGCAGCATAATCTAATTTTTTGAACTCTTCTCGATAGTTAAATCCAGCTTCCATTGGATCTGATTTACGATCATGTTGATGAAGTATGTTTAAGTTAAGTTGATTAGGCCACCATTCGCGGTTAGATGTGCCTTCTCCCAT
>CABYTX010000034.1 GCA_902522015.1 uncultured Alphaproteobacteria bacterium | reverse complement strand
ATTATGCATTGTTCCCAATTACTTAATGAGACTTTTGTTTCAATAGAAAAATTTGAAGTTTATAAAACTTTAGCAAATGGTGATCATGAAAAAATAAATTCTAATTGGCATAAAGATGGTGATTTATTGAGTTCTTTCAAAATTCTAATTTACCTAAATGATGTAGATGATAACAATGGTGCATTAAAGTTATTATCTTATGATGGAAATGAAGTTAGCCTTTCTGGCAAAAGTGGTACAGCAATTTTTTTTAGGGCTGCTAAACTAAACCATTCAGGATCAGTTCCTAAGAAATCTGATAGATGGTGTCTAAATTATAAAATTTATCCAAAGATTTTATTATCTAATAAAATTTTAAATAAACCATTTAATTATATAAGAAGATATAATTTATTTTTAAATTACTAAAATTAAACTTTTATTATATAATTAAATCTCTATAAAAAAGTCTATGAATATAAAAAAATATACTAAAGAAAAGCCCAATCAAGTTGAATATGATGATTATTTAAATAAAGGTCCATATAAAATGGGGCCATGGACATCTTGGATATATAGATCAGATCCTAGACATTTAGTTTTCACATTATCTAGGTACAAATTTGCTTCAAAAATATTAGCTGGTAAAAAATCAGTTATTGAATTTGGTGGCGGAGACTCATTTGGTGCTCCTATTTTGTTGCAAGAGGTGGATGAGCTACTTGTTTTAGATTTTGAACCATTGGTAATGGAAAATGTAAAAGAATATCACGATAAGGACACTTTACATAAAGTAGATTATAAAATTGTCGATTTTACTAATAAAATTAATTTTGATAAGAAATATGATGCAGTTTTATCCTTAGATGTAATAGAACATATTAATGTAGATAGAGAAAAAAATTATTTTTCTAATATTGCAAATTCTCTTAAAGATGATGGGATATGTCTTATTGGAACACCAAATAAAGAAGCATCAAGATTTGCTAACCCAATAGCAGCACAAACACATATTAATTTAAAAACTGCAAAAGATTTATTAAAATTATCCAGTGAGTTTTTTAAAAATAATTTTATTTTTTCAATGAATGATGAGGTTGTACATACAGGATATCACGGGATGTCACATTATATTTTTGTTTTAGGCGTTGGTTTAAAATAAAATTTATGATTATTACACTTGAAAATAAAATTGCTCTAGTGACTGGTGGTGCTAAGGGATTAGGTAAAGCGATAGTCAATAAATTAAACGCTTCTGGGGCTATTGTATTTTTTACTTCTAGAGATAATAATGAAATAGAAAAAATTAAATCATTAAATATTAAAAATATATATCCTTTGTGTGCTGACGTATCTACTACTTCTGGTATACAAACAATATTTGATTATATAAATGACAAATTTGGAAAGTTGGATATATTAGTCAATAATGTTGGTCATACTTTAGAAATTACTGATCCTTATACTTCAAAAGAAGACTGGAGTGAAGTAATGAATTTAAATTTTTTATGTCATGTTGAAGTAACAAATAAATTTTTACCATTAATGAAAAAAAATGATTGGGGTAGAATAATAAATATTACCTCTATTGCAGGTTTAGAAATAAGTGGACCGGCACCTTTTAATGCTGCTAAAGCAGCATTAACCTCATACACTCGGAGTGTAGGTAGATTATTAGCATACGAAAATAAAAACATTGTTATGACTGCTATAGCACCTGGTGTAGTTGTGACCGAAGGAGGGCATTGGGAAAAAATATTAAAAGAAAATCCAGAACATGCAAAAAAATATTTAGATGAGAGAGTACCACTAAAAAGATTCGGTGAAATAGATGAAGTAACTGACATAGTTGTTTTTTTGTCATCTGACAATGCCTCCTTTTTTCAAGGTTCAATTATTCAAGTAGATGGTGGTCAATCAAGGCACTATATGTATTATTCATATTTATGAAAATTTTATTAAACAAAGAACTCAGAAAAAAAATAGCTTGGATGACATGGCATTCTAAAGAAGGACACATACCAAGTGCTTATTCAATTTTAGACATTATACATTTTTTGTATCATGATTTTATGAAATTTGATCCAAAAAATTTGACTATGGAAGAAAGAGATTTTTTTATTCTTTCTAAAGGACATGGTTGTTCAGCTTTATATTCTGTATTAAATCAATTTGATATTTTAACTGAAAATGATTTGTTAGAAAAAAATAATGAAAAAGCAAAACTTGCAACACATCCAGACAGTACAAAAATTCCTGGAATTGAGGCATCGACAGGATCATTAGGGAATGGTATTGGATTTGCTTTGGGCTTATCGTTAGGATTAAAAATTAAAAAAATGAAAAATAGGGTTTTTGTAATAATTGGAGATGCAGAAAGTAATGAAGGAACTGTATGGGAATGTGCTTTATTAGCTAGTCATTTGAAATTAAATAATCTTTGTGTTATTTTGGATAATAATCATTCATGTGATCCTACTCTACCAGTTCCAGATGCACAAAAAAAATGGGATGCATTCGGGTGGGAAACACAAGAAATTGATGGTCATAATTTAGATGAAATTAAAAAATCATTTCAATCTTTAAATTTTAATTCTTCTAAGCCAAAAATAATTGTTGCCAATACAATTAAAGGAAAAGGTGTGCCAGAAATGGAAGAAAATTATGGAGCTTGGCATAGTAAAGTTCCAAATGATAATGAACTAAAATATATTTATAATGAAATAGATAATTATGAATAATAATGTAAGAGAAACTTTTACTGATACTATACATGAAGTTGGAACATTCGATAAAAAACTATGTGTAATTGTTTCAGACATAAGTCATTTTAGACTACAAAAATTCGCTAAAGAAAATCCTGACAGATATTACAATTTAGGTGTTTGTGAAAACTCAATTGTAAATTTAGCTGCTGGAATATCCTACGCTGGGTTTATTCCTGTAATTCACACATTTGCATCTTTTATGATTGATCGCTCTTATGAGCAATTAAAACTTTCTTTTGGTTATCATAAATTAGGTGTTAATATTGTTACTATTGGCTCAGGTGTTGAATATTCATATCATGGCGTTACTCATCATAGCTACATAGATGGTCTGTTAGTAAAATCTATAGAAGGCTCTTCAGTATTTAATCCTGGATCAACACATGAATTTAACAAATTATTCAAATCATCTTACAATAATGGTTGCATTAATTTATTTAGAGCAACGACTAAACCTCATGAAATTGATTTAAGTAATTTTAGTATTTTACCTGGTAAGGGAATAACATATAAGCAAGGATCTGATCTAAGTATCTTTTGTACTGGATATCATTTAAGAACCGCAATTGAATCAATAAAGGAATTTGAAAAAAATAATATTAATGTAGAAATAATTTATCTGCCAACTATCAAGCCGCTTGATAAAAATTTAATTAAGAAAAGTGTTAGTAAAACAGGCAAATACATTGTCATGGAACATCAGTCAGAATATGGTGGATTAGCGTCAGATATTTCAAATTATATAATTAGTAAAAAAGAATTAAAAGGCGTGATTGGTAAAAGTATATCTTTAGGAAAAAATTTTATTCATGAATATGGTACTTTTGATCAGCATAATTCAAGATTAGGTTTTACCACAGATAACTTATTAAGTTCTTATAAAAATATTTTCTAAATAAATTAAATGAGTAATCCGAACTACTATATTATTGGAGCATCAGGATTAATAGGTAGTGCACTTCATAAAAAATTTTCAATAAATGATAATGTTATAGGTACTTATAAAGATAATTTTAATTCAAATCTTATTAAGTTTGATCTTGAAAAATTTCAAATTAACAATTTTTTAAATTCAATAGATGGAAATTGTGTATTTTACTTAATGTCTGCATATAGTAATCCAAATTGGATATTTCTTAATAAGAATAAAGCTTTTTCTTTGAATTACAAAAGTACTATAAAATTAATTAATCATATAAATAAATTCAATGGTCATATAATTTTCATGTCTTCAGTTGAAGTATTTGATGGTACTGAAGGTAGATATAATGAAAAGCATAAACCTAATCCTCTTAATTATTATGGAAAACTAAAATTTGATATTGAAAAATATCTTAAACAAAATGTTGAAAGTTATACAATTGTAAGAACAGGTTGGAACATAGGATACAATAGCAATGAAAGGTGTGTAATACGTCTAACTTATGATACAATTTTAAAAAAAAATGCAATGATGGCACATGATAATTATTTTTCTGTTATAGATGTTGAAGATACATCAGCTATACTATTCTTAATTGGTAAAAAATTAAAAAATAAACCAAAAATAATAAATATATGCTCTGATGAAATAATAAATAGATATGAATTAGCCAAATTCATAAAACAAAATAGTAGGGCTGGTAAAAAAATGGATTTCCAAAAATGTATGTTTAAAGATATAAAATATACTGAACCAAGAGGAAGAATTAATGATTTGGATAATAGTTTTTCAAAAAAACTTTTTAATTTTAATTATAAAAATGCATATGATGTAATTTTAAAAAAAATTAAATTTATTGATGATTTATATGGTTTCTAACTCAATTTATATAAAAGATGAGATTTTTGTTTTAGACAAAGAAAAAATAAAAATTCTAAAATCTAAAGCTTTTCAAAGTAATAATAAGAGATTTAGATATTGTCTTCACAAAAATAACAGTGAAAAGGTCAATGAAATGATAATTGCCGCTCATATTTCGACAAATATTCCACCTCATAGACATCCTATCAATAAGCCAGAATCCTATTACATTATAGAGGGTAAATTAAGAGTTAATTTATTTAATAAGCAAAAAAAAATAATACAATTTATTGATTTATCAGCAGATAATTATCCAAAGATGTATAGAATACAAGGTAATATATGGCATCAACCAGTTCCAATTTCTGAATGGGTTATATATCATGAGGTTTATACTGGACCATTTATTAAGGAAGAAGATGTAGAATATTTATGAATATAAATAAAAAAAAATTTAAAAAAATTTTTTTAAGTGGAAACTTTAACGTTCTACATTCTGGACATTTAAGATTATTTAATGAAGCAAAAAAAATTGGAGATAAATTAATTGTAGGTGTTTATGGTGATAAGTTTCAAGAAAATAAATCAGCTGTAAAAGAAAAGTTAAGATTAGAAAATATAAAACATATTACAATAGTTGATGAAGTTTTTATTATAAAAGATTCAATTGAAAAAACTCTTTTAAAATATAAACCAGATGTAGTTATAAAGGGTAGAGAGCATGAAAATAAGTTCAATCCTGAATTAAAAATTATAAATAAATATAAAGGTAAAATTTATTTCACTTCTGGTGAATCAATATTATCTTCTAATGATTTTATTAATAAAAATTCAAACTTGGAAAAAGATAAAATAATTAAACCAATTAAATTTTTAAAAAGACATAAAATTACGACAAAATCTATAGAAAATAAATTAAAAAATTTTAAAAAGCTTAATATTATAGTTTTAGGAGATCTTATCATTGATGAATATATTAATTGTTCTCCTATAGGAATGTCACAAGAGGATCCAAGTATAGTATTAAAACCTAATCAAAAGGAAAAATATATAGGAGGCGCCGGGATAGTAGCTTCTCATGCAGCAAACCTAGGATCTAATGTAAATTATATAACTGTTCTTGGAAAAGATATTCATAATAATTTTATTAAAAATAAATTAAAACTAAAGAAATTAAAATTAAATGCTTTTATTGATAATCAAAGAAAAAATGTTCTTAAACAAAGATTTAAGTCAAAAAATAAAACATTATTCAAAGTGAATGATTATAATCAAAACTCAATTTCTACAGAATTGCAAAAAAAAATAATTTTAAAAATTAATAAAATTATTAAAAAAACTGATTTGATCATTCTCTCAGATTTTAATTATGGTGCTTTACCAAAAAAATTGATAGAAAATATTATAAAAATAGCAAATAATAATAAGATTATAGTTACTGCTGATAGTCAATCCTCTTCTCAAATTGGTTATATAAATAAATACAAAAATGTTAATTTATTAACTCCCACAGAATATGAAGCCAGAGTTTCAGTAAGAAATCAAGAGGATGGGATACCAGTATTATGTAAAGAATTACAGCAAGATACTAAAACCAAAAATCTTATAATGAAACTTGGATCAGATGGTGTTTTTATTCACTCTTTATTAAACAAAAAAATCTTTGATGACACAATCCAAGCTTTAAATCCAAATCCTGTCGATATTGCAGGAGCAGGAGATTCACTATTAACAATATCCTCTATGGCACTTGCTTTAGGATCAAATATTTGGGAAGCAGCATATCTAGGATCAATAGGGGCTGCTATTCAAGTTTCAAGAGAGGGTAATATTCCTATTAACATTAAAGAGTTACAATCAGTAATTTAAATGAGAGCGTTATTACTTAGTGCTGGTTTTGGCTCTAGATTAAAGCCTTATACTAACAAAATTCCTAAATGTTTAATGAAAATTAAAGGAAGAGAATTATTAGATATATGGATATGTTCTTTAGTTAATTTTGGGATTGATAAAATACTTATAAATACTCATTATAAGCATGAGTTAATTCAAAATTTTATAGAAAATCATAAACATAGAGAAAAGATAGTTATAAGTTATGAAAAAAAAATACTTAACACAGCAGGTACCTTATATCAAAATATTGATTTTTTTAATAAACATGAATGTTTATTTATTCATTCAGATAATTTACTAAATATTAAATTAAAATCATTTTATAAAGCTCACGTAAATAGACCTGACAATTGTTTTATTTCAATGCTTTGCTTTAAAACAAATTACCCAAAAGAATGCGGAGTTATTAAAATTAATAAACAAAAAATTATCACTGAATATTTTGAGAAGCAATCTGAATATAATGGCAGATTGGCTAATGGTGCAATATACATATTATCAAAAAAATTTTTAAGGACAATCAAGTCTAATAAAAAAAAATTTTTATATAAAAATTTTACTACTGATATTATTCA
>CABYTX010000033.1 GCA_902522015.1 uncultured Alphaproteobacteria bacterium | reverse complement strand
TTAAAAATTAGTCCAACTGGTCAAATAATTTTAAACAATGTTTTTGTTCCAAATAATTTGTGTTTGGAAAATACCGAAGGATGGAAATCAGTTTTCAGTTGTCTCAATAAAGCAAGATTTGGAATTAGCTGGGGTGTATTAGGTTCAGCATCTGAATGTTGGTTAATTGCAAAAGACTATGTAGAAAATAGAATTATGTTTAAGAAACCTTTAGCATCAAATCAATTAATTCAAAAAAAATTATCTGAGATGCAAATAGAGATAAATTTAGGATTGGCATCATGTCTTTTAAGTTCTAAAGCTCTAGATGATGGAAAGGATATAATTAATGCTATTAGTATTTTAAAAAAAAATAACTGTAAAAAATCTTTAGATATAATTAGAAATGCCCGTGATATGCTTGGTGCAAATGGATTATTAGAAGAATATCATATCATGAGACATTTGGTTAACTTAGAAACAGTTAAAACTTACGAGGGTGCAGAAGATATTCATTCACTTATTTTAGGCAAAAATCAGACAGGAATTTCTAGTTTTTAATAATTTTTTTATTATTTATACTATTTGAAATTGATAGATTTTCTAATTTTGTATAATTCTATTAATAAATTAATTAATTTATTCATATAATCTCGGGAGGACATATGAAAAAAAACTTTAAAAGACGTGACTTCCTTAAAAAGGCAGGAATTGGTGCAGCAGCTGCAACAGCCGTTTCATCTTTCCCAGCTCCAGCTATTGCAGCTGATAGAATAGAAGTCAACTGCGTTGCTACTTGGGGTAGAGGCTATCCTGGACTAGGTACAGGAGCTGAAGCTGTTTCTCAAAGAATATCAGACTTAAGTGATGGTCGTATTATTGTAAATCACTTTGCTGGTGGAGAAAGAGTAGGACCATTAGATGTATTCACAGAAGTTACATCTGGAAATGCGCAAATGTATAATAGTGCTGACTACTATTGGATTGGACAACATCCAGGTTGGGGTTTCTTTGCAGCAGTTCCTTTTGGAATGATAGCAACTGAAATTAACGGATGGATACGACATGGTGGCGGACAAGAACTTTGGGATGAACTTGGTGATGAATTTGGTTTGAAAAACTTTATGGCTGGAAACTCTGGTGTTCAAATGGGTGGATGGTTTAATAAAGAAATTAATTCTCCAGATGATTTCAAAGGCCTTAAAATGAGAATTCCTGGATTAGGTGGAATGATGATGTCTAAACTTGGTTTATCTGTTGTAGGTGTGCCAGGTGGACAAATATATGAAAACTTAATCAATGGAACCATCGATGCAACAGAATGGGTAGGACCATGGAATGATGAAAGATCAAGATTCTATGAAGCCGCAAAGTATTATTACTGGCCTGGATGTCATGAACCAGGAACATTAATAACACTAGGTTGTAATAAATCTTGGTTAACAAGTTTAAGTAAAACAGATCAAATGATTATTGAGCATGCTTCAACAGTTCAAAACGAAAGAATGTTGACTGAATATAATGCAAATAATGGAGCTGCATTGCAGAGACTTGTGAATGATCATGGTGTAGAGCTAAGAGAATTCAACGAAGATGTTATCGACGCAATGGGTGAAGCAGCAGAACAACTGTATGAAGAACTTGCTGAAGGTAATGAACTAACTGGAAGAATTCTTGCAAGCTTTAGAAAATCAAGAAGTGAAATAAGTGGTTGGCTAGAAAAAGCTGACTCAGCTTTCTTTACTCAAAGAAATAGAGTACTTGAAGGTTAAAATTTAATCATGTGGGGAGTTTACTCCCCACTTTTTTTTATGAATATTTCAAATATTTCTAAATTTTTTTCAATTTGTTTAATCTTAATAGTATTTGCATTTATAGTTAATAATTATTTAACTTTCGCAGGTGATTGGCCTGGAGCGTTTACAATATATAATTCAGCAAATATATATTCATCGTTTCAATTTTTTCTTTATGTATTAGCAATTATTTTTCCATTAATATTTATTTATTATAATAAAAAACTGGATAATTTGACTCTTGCCAATAACCTTGAAAGAGTTAATGATTTTATAATTAGATTTGGTTTTTGGTCAGTATTAATAATAGGAATAATTGACGCCATAATTTCTTTTCTAATAATTGAAGGTTTCCTTGAACAAATGATTGGAAAAAGTTGGAACATAAAATTTTCAAATAATTCTTTTCGAGCCCCATATGTTCATTTTCCTCTATTATTTGTATCATTAATTTTTGCATATTACTTCAGAGCTCTCAATTTCTACTGGTTAGCATTTCTTGTTGTAATTGCAGAATTTCAAATTGTTATTTTAAGATTTGTTTTTTCATATGAACAAACTTTAATGAGCGATCTTGTGAGATTTTGGTATGGAAGCTTATTTTTATTTGGAAGTTATTATACTTTAATTAAAGATGGCCACGTTAGAGTTGATGTTTTGTATACTAATTTTAGTGAAAAAAATAAGGCAAGAGTAAATCTTTTTGGAAGTTTATTACTGGGTATTCCACTTTGCTTAACTGTATTCTTTCTTGGGATGTATTGTAAACAATGTGTTTTAAATCAACCAATAATGAATTTTGAAACATCTCAAAGTACCCAAGGAATGAATATCAAATATTTAATGGCGGGTTTTTTAATAATATTTGCTCTTACAATGCTGATACAATTTATAATTTATTCATTAAGAAGTTTAGAAGTAATTAGAAAGAATTAATAATGGAATTATTTTTTCTTTTTTTATTAATATTTTTAATGGCATTTGCACTTGCTTCTGGATATCCATTAGCTTTTGCTCTTCCTGGTTCAGCTATTATATCAATATTTTTAGCTGGATTAGCAGGATATTTAATTGAAGGTAATCCAAACGAATATTTTATATCTGATGGTCCTTTTCAATGGCTTAATGCAGGAATAACAAATTTCCGAGGAGTATATTGGGAGGTAGAAAGAGATACGTTGATAGCAATACCTCTTTTTATTTTTATGGGAATAATGCTTGAAAAATCAAAAATTGCAGAAGATCTATTGATAAGTATGGGGCAATTATTTGGACCTATTCCGGGGGGATTAGGTATATCTGTAATATTTGTTGGTGCATTATTAGCTGCTACGACAGGCATTGTAGGGGCTACGGTAGTTGCGATGGGTTTAATTTCTTTACCAGCAATGATGAAAAATAATTATAATAAATCACTTGCGTCTGGAATTGTTTGTTCTTCTGGTACACTTGGTCAAATAATTCCACCTTCAATTGTCCTTATTATTTTGTCAGATCAATTAGCATCTGCTTCAGATGCGGCAGATAATATGAGAATAGAAAATTATAAAAACGTAACTGGTTCTACAAATATACCAAGTCAATTTAGTGTAGATTCAGTCAGTGCTGGGAATATGTTTTTAGGAGCTTTCTTACCTGGTTTAGTTCTTGTTGGTCTATACATGTTATATGTTTTACTGATTGGAATATTTAAAAAAGAAGCAGTACCTCCAGTAGAATATGAAGGAAATTATGACAGAGATTTCTTTAGGAGAGTTTTTCTATCGCTTGTCCCACCATTAGCATTAATTTTTGTAGTATTAGGTTCAATATTACTTGGTATAGCAACAGTAAATCAAGCAGGTGCCATAGGTGCTGTGGGTGCAGGTGTGATGGGTGGTTATAGATTGTATGATAAAAAAAACAAATATACACCAGCTTTAATAACTATAATTTCATTAATAGTAATAACCTTTATTGTAATAAATTTTCAACTTAATGTTAAAAATATTTCATCAACATCAGAAGTGATAGCTTTAGTAATTGCAATATTTGCAGTTATATTTTTACTAGTTGGTGTTGTTTGGAGTTTTTGGAGAACATTTAAAATAAATAATGTTTTAAAAAACGTAATGATTGAAACAAGTTTAACTACTTCAATGGTTTTTATAATTCTGATTGGGGCTGCAATGTTAACAGCAGCGTTTAGAGGTTTTGGAGGTGAAGAAATAGTTAAGGATTTTCTCACTAGTCTTCCTGGAGGTTTTTGGACACAATTTATAGTTGTAATGGCAGTTATATTTGTACTCGGTTTTTTTTTAGATTTCATAGAAATTGCTATTGTTGTTGTTCCTATAGTTGCACCGATACTATTAGCTGAAACATCAGCAAATGTTACTGCAGTTTGGTTGGGTGTAATGATTGGTGTAAATATGCAAACTTCATTTTTAACTCCACCATTTGGATTTTCACTATTTTATCTAAGAGGGGTAGCACCAAAATCAATAAAAACGACTGAAATTTGGAAAGGTGCAAGCGTGTTTATAGTACTTCAATTAGTTGGTTTAGGTGTAGTTGGATATTTTCCACAATTAGTAAATTATTTACCTCTTAGATCTTATTATTCATCAGAAGTTTCTCCTCCTCCAATTAATCCTAAACTTCAAGAATGTTTAATAGATTATTCTTATAACAAATATGAAGAAAATTTTTCTGAATCAATATTAATTACAAATGACATAATGACTACCAATATTAATTTTTTACCAGAGAAACAAAATAAAAATTTTACTAATATGATTAATAACATCAATGACTCAAAGAATTTGATAGAAGAAGTAAAATTATCACGTAAAAATTTTAACGATTACTCTATTAATTATAAGCCACTTCACACAAAAGTAAGGAATATTGAAAAAAATATTTATAAGAAATTGTCAAAGATAGAAAAAATTAAAAAAGAAATTAGACTTGAAACTGAACTTAATGAAATTCAGAAGTTTGAAGAGGAAATTTTTGAATTAGAAAATGAAATTGAGAGTATAAAAATGTCAATTCCATCAAATTGGAAAGAGGAAAATGATAATTTCAAAACAATATTAGATAATTTTAAGAAAAAGAAACTTAGTTATAATAAATCAGTAGATAACGCATTTAATGATTTACAAAAATTTATCAAAATTTTTCAAAATGCTAAAGAATTTTCAAAATTAGAAATTAATTTTAATGAGTTATTAAATAATGTTAATGAAGAGAGAGATGGAATTGAAGAAATAATTAAAAATTTCGAGAGATTATTTAATTCTTTCACTGACACTTCCAACATTACAAAACCAATCAAAAAAGCAAGAAAATTGTTGAAAAAAAATTACAATAAGAAAACAGAAGCATTAGCTTTAATTAATGAAGCAAAAAAAATATACAATTTTGAAAAAAATTGGAGATTGGATGGTAATAAAATTATCTTAAGTGATTTAATTAAATTATCTAAAACTGGTACTGAGACTTTTGGATTAAGAAAACAAGAGAAACTTAATAAAGAGCAAGCTATTTATTTAGCTTCATGTAAATCTGTACATGAAGATATTTCTTTATATTTTTAGTTAATTTTTTTTTCTATATCCATTACTATATGAATATAATCCATTGCATGACCTGATGGATTTTCTGTTACTTCCTCAAGATAAGCATTATAAAATTGATCGACAATTTGATTTACTTCATTGGGATTTCTTTTTTCTAATGCTGTTTTAAATACAGTTTCTGACCAACTTCTCATTGTTGGTATTAATGTTTCAGCATATTCTCTTGATGACATAGTAGATTTGTTTTTATTATAATGAACTTTAAAAGGGCAATCGGTAAACATAGTTTCGCATCTTTTAAGAATCAACCCAGATTTTGATATTTCTGAATTAGGGTCATCAAAAGGTTTTCTAAATTCTTCAACAGTTCTATAATGTTGAGTAAAAGTAGCATTAACAAATTCTTCATTTGTAATAATCCCATTTTGCTCTAAATTTTTCCAATGTTTAGTAAAATTATTAAACATGTTATGACCGCCAGTGTTACCTAAATATCGACCCTTTTCATCTATTCCAAAATTTATACAAATAAACCTTCCACCTGGAACTAATTCATTTGATCGATTTAATAAAATTGTTTCCCAATCTTTTAGAGCTTGGTTTTTAAATTGTTTTTTTTCTTTTTCATTTGAACCTACCATATGAACATGGTTATTTATCAAACATGGTCTTTCTGAAACATAGTGCATTGCAGTCGCAGAGAATCCTAAGGATAAACTATTATTAGACATCAATTGTTTATGAAAACCTGTACCACATCCGTGCACGAAAACATTTTCAAATTTATTCTGGTAAGCAAAATTATCATTACCTTGCATTCCTTGCATCATTCTAAATAAAACTGAAAAGTCATTAGATGCTAAATCAGTATACAACATTTCAATTTCTCTATTATCTCCAGATTTTTTTATTTTTTCAATAATATTAAACCACATTTCTTGACTTGTACCGCCATCAGCACTGC
This sequence comes from uncultured Alphaproteobacteria bacterium, assembly GCA_902522015.1. Lineage (GTDB taxonomy): Bacteria > Pseudomonadota > Alphaproteobacteria > HIMB59 > CACPNW01. Next base: position 928 of record CABYTX010000033.1, on the reverse strand, counting down.
CAAAATCAGCTATTCTAAGTTTGTCAACTTTAGGAATATTTTTAAAGGCTTCTTCAATTAATACTTCCATTTTATCTATAGCATTTTTTGCCCCAACAGTTTTTTGAGAGTAATAACCCTCACCTTTCATTGATAAAACAGATTGTGTATTTAGATTAGGTTTGTTCATGAAATAATTTTAAACCTATTGAATTATAATAAAAGTATTTATTAATCAAATTTAAGATTTTTATTAAAATATTTAGGGACTTTTTTTCCTGCCTGAGCTCTTTTTCCCATCCAAAACTCAACATCTTCTAACTTTCTATTCTTAGAGCCAGTGCTCCATTCTAATCCATCTTCAATAGTTAACTGAGTGACATCGGATAAAAAATCATCTTTCTTAATTTTAATTAATTGAACTCCACCACCCTTTTGTAATTTTGGCAAAGCATCAATTTCAAAAATTAACATTTTTTGTAACTTTGTAACGCAAGCTATGTGTTTTTTTGAAAGATTTAATACTTTAATAACTACATCATTATTTTTTAAATTAAATAATTGCTTACCTTTCTTTTGGTTTGTTACAAGAGTTTCAGTATCACTAATAAATCCTTTGCCATTTTTGGATACAATTAAGAGCTCTTCATCGATTGATGAAAGTAATCCAGCAATCTTATCTTTAGGCATACTATCAACAAAATAAATAAATGATTTAGGATTACTATTTCCACCTGGTAAAATATTTGGGTCAATCGTGTAAACCTTACCAGAAGAAACAAACAAAAGTATTTTTTGGTTTGAATTTAAATTAACTGAAAATAGATTATTTTTTTTTATTTTTTCAATTTCCTTTTCATCAGTTATCTCTTTAATTCTCTTGAGCTGAAAATCTTTATTAATGATAACAGTGAATTTTTCAATTTCTTTAAATTCATCAATACTAATA
>CABYTX010000032.1 GCA_902522015.1 uncultured Alphaproteobacteria bacterium | reverse complement strand
AATTTTTACTTGCAAAACCCAATGATTTTATTTTATTTTTATGTGCCACTTCAACAGATTTCATATTTGTTATGCCACAAATTTTTAGAGGTATATTTTTCATTAAATTTTATTTTTAAAAATTATAAATATATGTAAACTATTTTTTTTTATATATGTCATTAAATTTTTATAGACGAGTAGCGTTTGGCCTGTCGCCAAATGAAAAACCAGATAAAGATCCTCTTAATTGGGCAATAAATCAATTAGATACCATACCCGATCTCTTGTGGCCTGGAACAATCCCAACAGAAAAAGATTTAAGAAAAAAATATGGTGAATGGGTGTACGGAGATAGAGAAGTTTTAAGAAAAAAATTTAAAAATGATAAACATGCGTATAGAAAAGCAAAAGATGAATTAAGAATAAAAACTGGTGAAAGATATTTTGAATTAAATGAACATGCTATTCGTCATTTTCAAACAAAGTATTCCAAACAACCTGTTTTCGAGCGTTTCTGGCTTTTTTGGGGAAATCATTTTGCAATAAGTGAAAAAGATTTTCTAGCAGAGTTTAGTACCGGACCCTATCAACGTGAAATTATTAGACCTAACATGGTTAAAACTTTTGAAGAAATGGTTCAGTCAGTAACGACTTCATGGTGTATGATTCATCACCTTGATAATTCAGAATCTTTTGGTCCCAATTCTAAAAAAGGAATGGAGTGGGGGGAAACTATAAACGAAAATCATGCAAGAGAATTATTAGAGTTACATACAGTATCTCCAAATGCCGGATACACACAGGAAGATGTTATTCAATTAGCCTATATCATGACAGGTTGGGCTCACAAATGGGATAGAAAAAACTTAGAAACCGGTGATATATGGTTTGATCAAGAAATGCATCAAAAAGGAGATAAAATTGTTTTAGGAGTTAAATATAAAAATGACGCAAAAAGAGAACTTGCTAAAGTAATTCATGATTTAGCAACACACCCAATCTGCATCAAATTTGTTTCAACAAAATTATGTAGACATTTTATTACAGATGAACCAACAGATGAAATGATAAACCCAGTAATAGAAGCATGGAACAAATCCGATGGAAACTTAATTGAAATTCACAAAGCAGTTATAACGCAAGCTTATAAATATAATGAGAATACACATAAATTTCATCCACCTGAAATATGGTTAATGCAATTATCTAGAATGTTTGATTTAAATATTCCGCTTTCTTTTGAAAAAATGAATTATACTTTTAAGTCAAAGCCAAATAATAGGCAAAGACAATTATCATGGATACTTAGAGAAATAGGTCATTCACCTTATCGTGCCAAACAACCTAATGGTTGGAGTGATTTGGAGGTAGATTGGGTATCACCAGAATTATTATTACGTCGCTTTTGGTTTGCTTCAGTTGAACTTCCCATGCTTGTTAAATCTGGAAACAGATCCCATGATTTTATTTTAGCTTGTCTTAAAAATAATTTCGAAGATCATGAAAATATGGCATCACTTATTGAGAATTTTAGATTTGGCACATTAGATTATGATTTAGGGCAAAAGTATGGAGTTATTTGTAATTTGCCAGGAGTATTAAAAATATGAACTGCACAAGAAGAAATTTTTTAATTGGAGGATCAACAACATTATTTCTTTCTGGATATTTTCCAAAAATAAGTTTTGCTTCAATGCAGAAAAAAAATCTAATTATTATATCACTTCGTGGGGGAATGGATGGTTTAACAGCTGTTCCTGTTATTGGAGATAAACGTCTCAAAAAATTGAGAAAAAAACTTATTCTGGAAGACGTTCTTAATTTGAACAGCGACTTTGGTCTTCACCCTAAATTAGAAATTTTCCATAAACTCTGGCAAAAAAATCAAGCGGCATTTGTTCATGCAACAAATATTCCTTACACAGGCAGATCACATTTTGATGGGCAAAATTTAATGGAAACTGGAGCACACATTCCATATAAAGAAAAAACAGGATGGCTTGGTAGGGGGTTACTAGCTTCAAATATTATAGGAAAAGGTTTGGCAATATCTTTACCAATGCCACTTTTATTAAGAGGTGTGCCACAGAATAATAACTTCTTCCCATCACCAGATTTTGTTGAAACAAAGTTAATAGATCAAATTTATAATGAATTTAAGGGTGAGCATAACGAGCTAATTAAATCTACACTTGATACAATTAGACAAAGACCATTGTCTATGCAAATAGCTACTGACTCTGATGATAGAAAAAAACTTGCTCTTGAAGCTGCTAAACAATTAAAAGATCAAAGTGGTCCTCGAGTTGCTGTATTTGATTTAGATGGTTTTGATACCCATGCTGCTCAAGGAGGTGTTGATGGAGCGCATGCTGATGAACTAGAAGAAGTAAATAAGATTGTTACTATTCTACATGAAAATCTTGGCCAAGCATTTGATAATACACTAATTCTTACTCTTACTGAATTTGGCCGTACTATAAAACAAAATGGAGGCTATGGAACTGAGCACGGATATGGAAGTGCAATACTAATGGCTGGAGGCTTGTTAAAAAAATCTCAAGTTTATACAGATTGGCCTGGACTAAAAAAGAAAGAATTGTTTGAGGGAAGAGATCTAAATTCAACTATTGATTCCAGGGCTGTTTATAATTCTGCAATGTCAATTTGTTTTAACCAAGATCCAGAATTTTTGCGTAAAGAAGTTTTTTGGGGAGACGAACTTCCTGATTTGTCTCAAGAATTGTTTAAGATTTAGAAATAAATAATTTTTTTAGTAATTTCATGTTAAACAAGAATATGGTTTCAGAAAATTTTGATAGTTTATTCAAGGCTGCAAAAAAAGTTAGAGAACAAGCTCATGTGCCTTATTCAAATTTTAAAGTAGGAGCAGCTTTTCTAACAGAAGATAGTAAAATTATTACTGGTTGTAATGTTGAAAATGCTGCCTATCCTCAATCCCAGTGTGCCGAAGCAACTGCAATTGGAAATATGATATCTAATGGAAACAAAAAAATTTTAGAGGTTGTGGTTATAGGTTCAGGTGAATTATTATGCTCACCCTGTGGTGGTTGTAGACAGAGGTTAAGAGAATTTGCTACTTTAGATACTAAGATTCATATGTGTAATGAAAGTGGTCATATGAAAACATCTACGCTCGAAGAATTACTTCCAGACTCTTTTGGCCCAGAGAATCTTTAATGCTACCTTCGGCCAAAAAATTTTTAGAAATAACAAATAATACTTCACCTGATATTGCTGTAATTTTAGGAAGTGGACTAACTAATTTTTTTGAACAAAAAGATATTCAAGAATCAATTTCATATGAACAATTATCTGATTTTCCACAACCAACTGTAAAAGGTCACGCAGGTAAATTAGTTTTAGGAAAAATAAATACTTTAAATGTTGTTTGTATGTATGGAAGATCACATATTTATGAAGGACACAATCCCCAAAGCTTAGCTTCACCCATAAGAGTATTAAAGGACATTGGGTGCAAGTTATTAATTGTTACAAATGCAGCAGGTAGTTTAAATGAAGCTATGCCGGCTGGTAGTTTAATGGCAATTAAAGATCATATTAATTGGAGTGGTTTCAATCCACTTATTGGACCCAATGCTGAAGAATATGGCCCTCGCTTTCATGATATGAGTGATGGGTATCATAAGTTTTATAGAGATCAGTTAATTCAAGTCGCTAAAAAAATAGATCAAAAAATTTATGAAGGTATTTATTGTATGTACTCAGGACCAAATTTCGAAACTCCTGCTGAAATCAGTGCCTTAAAAGTAATAGGTGGAAATGCTGTTGGAATGTCTACAGTACCAGAAGTTTTAGTTGCTAATCATTGCGGACTTCCTGTTATTGGTATCAGTGTAATCACCAACTTAGCTGCAGGTATGAATAAAACAAAATTAAGTCATCAAGAAACTTTAGAGAATGCAAGTTTAGCAGAGAACAATGTTTTAAATTTAATTAAACAATTTATACAAGAAGTTCAATTCGATGATACCTCAAGAGATAATTAGAAAAAAAAGAGATAACCAAGATCTGTCAAAAGAAGATATCAACTTTTTTGTAGACGGTTTAACAAATGGATCTTTTTCAGATGCACAAATTGCAGCAATGAGCATGGCAATATTTTCAAATGGAATGACTCCTGAAGAGACTGTTTGTTTAACTGAGGCGATGACAAACTCTGGCGATACACTTAATTGGTCTGAGATTGTAGATTCTGAGTTGGTTTGTGATAAGCACTCAACTGGTGGTGTTGGAGACAAGACGAGCGTTATATTAGCACCAATACTTGCAGCTTGTGGACTGTATGTACCTATGATTTCAGGTAGAGGTTTGGGGCATACGGGCGGTACCCTAGATAAATTTGATTCAATACCTGGGTACAATACAAAGCCTGATCTAGAAACTTTTAAAAAAGTTGTAAAAAACGTTGGTTGTGCAATTATCGGTCAAACCTCTAATTTAGCACCAGCTGATAAAAAATTATATTCAATAAGGGATATTGTAGGCACAGTAGAATCTTTACCTTTAATAACATCATCTATTCTTTCAAAAAAAATTGCAAGCGGTCTTTCATCTTTGGTGCTTGATGTAAAAGTTGGTAATGGATCTTTTAATAGCACTATTGATATAGCAAGAGATTTATCCAACTCCTTAGTAAGAGTCGCTAAAGGAGCAGGTTTACATTGCGAAGCCATATTAACAGATATGAATCAGGTCTTAGGTAAAAGTGCTGGTCATACACTAGAGATATTAGAATGCATAAAATATATTAAAAATGATTTTAAAGATCATCGATTAGAAAAGATCACTAATGAATTAATATCTTCGCTATTAGTAAACATTTATAAAATTTCGAAAGAAGAAGCATATAATAAAATTAATACGGTTATTAATAATGGACTAGCTGCAGAAAAATTTGAAATGATGGTTGCAGGCTTGGGTGGACCAAAAAATATTTTATCATCTTACGAAAAAGATTTAATAAATACTTCCGTTCGAAAAGATGTATTTTCTGGTGAAGAAGGATGGATAGAAAAAATTCATACCAGAGAATTAGGCCTTATACTTATTGAACTTGGAGGTGGAAGAAAACAGGTTACCGATAAAATAGATTACGGAGTTGGATATGATAATGTTCTCAATATAGGCGATGAAGTAAATTCCTCAACTCCACTGTTAAGTTTATACTCAAGTAAAAATATAGATGATAATTTAATAAATAAAATAAAAGCCTGTTTCATTATTTCAGATAAAAAAACTCAAAAACTATCTGAAATATTTGAAACCATAAATTAATGAGTACTCAAACTGAAATTAATGAAGCACTTGTTCAATATTTACAAAGTGTAGGTTACAGAGAAGATAAAATAATTACTGAACTAGAAAATGAAACTTTAAAACTTGGTAGTGTTTCACAAATGCAGATTGCAAAAGAACAAGGTCAGTTTTTAGAAATGATAACTAAAATTTCCAATGCTAAAAACTGTTTAGAAATTGGAAGGTTTACAGGAATGAGCACTTTGTTTTTGGCTAGAGGTATACCTGAATCAGGGAAAATTGTAACTGTTGATAATTCAGATGAATTTTTACCCTTAGCAAAAAAATATTGGGAATTAGATAATATGAGCTCAAAAATTGAATCGATTATTGGAGATGGTGTTGAGGTAATGCAAAGCATGATAGACCGTCAACAAAGTTATGATTTAATTTTTATAGATGCTGATAAGAATAATTATCCAAATTATTACGAACTGTCGCTAAACCTATTAGTTTCAAATGGAATAATAATTATTGATAATATGCTTTGGCATGGTGATGTGGCAGATGAAACTAAACAAGACTCTCAAACAAAAACTATCCGTGATTTAAATTTAAAAATACAAAATGACACAAGAGTGGAATTTTCTCTTCTGCCATTATCTGATGGATTATCGTTTATAAGAAAAAAATAATAAAGACTTGAATTAAACACAATCATCCCCACATCATAAATGTCTGTATGCCATTGTGGGTGCGGACAAAATAAACTTGCTTAATAAAGGAGTTATTATGACTAGAAACCTATCCGTTTGGAATTCTCTAAGACCATTCTCTGTTGGATTTGACTCAATTTTTGATGAATTTGATAGAATGTTGGAGTCTACGGAACGATACAATACAAATTATCCACCTTACAATATTCATCGAGTCGATGAGCATAACTATAAAATTGAAGTTGCTCTCGCTGGATACAGTAAAGAAGATATTGAGATTGAGTTAAAAGAAAACAACCTAACTGTTAGAAATAAACCTAAAGAAAAAGTGGTTAATGAAAATGGTAATGGTGTAATTCATAAAGGAATCTCAACAAGACAGTTTGAAAGATCGTTCACAATTTCAGAAGATATCAAAGTCAAAGATGCTGAGTTGAAAAATGGACTTTTAGCGATTGATTTGGAGAGAATTATTCCAGAAGAAAAAAAAGCTAGACTTATTTCAATAAAATAGTTTTGATAGGGGCCCAAAGTGGCCCCAACATTTTTAACTTTAAATTTAGAATAAATCTAATTTTACGAATTTTAACAACACTGATATTAAAAAAAAATTCATATAGATCTACATTTGTATTCTGATAATTTTTAATAAGATTCTTAATCATAGAACGTGGAGATATTTATTATCTCCACAAAAAAAGAAGGTTAAATGAAAATTATTTTTAGATTACTATTGATACTAATTGCATCTACGATTTCACTAAACTTGTTTGCCAAAGAGGTTAATGTTTATTCTTACAGGCAGCCAATTTTAATAGATCCTTTCTTTGAGGAATTTACAAAATTGACTGGCATAAAGGTAAATGTTTTACATGCAAAAAAAGGATTACTAGAAAGAGTTTTAGCTGAAGGTGAAGATACACCTGCTGACTTGGTATTAACAGTTGATATAGCAAGGTTAAACCAATTTGTTGAAAAGGATATTTTGCAACCAATTAACTCAGATATTTTGAATATGAATATTCCAAATCATTTAAGAGACAGTAATAATAAATGGTTTGCACTTTCAAAGAGAGCTAGAATTGTTGCAATATCAAAAGAAAGAGTATCTACAGACTCAATTAAAAGAATAGAAGATTTATCTGATCCAAAATGGAAAGGTAAAATTTGTACAAGACCTGGCAGCCATGACTACAATAGATCACTTCTAGCTTCAATAATTGCTGCAAATGGAGAAGTTATTGCTGAAGAATGGGCTGCAGGCGTTGTTGCAAATTTAGCGCGT
>CABYTX010000031.1 GCA_902522015.1 uncultured Alphaproteobacteria bacterium | reverse complement strand
AAAATTATAATAATACTGATATTATTTGTAAAAACCAAAATACGTTGTGTTGGGAAAATACAAATTTAGATAATATTTTTTCAGAAAGTTATACATTTATAAAATTTATAGAAAAAAAAATTTCATATAGGAAGGTGAAAGATATAGATCATAACAATTTATCCTCCGCGAATATTGGTATGATAAACATTAATAAATTAAATTGGAGTGATTGGTTAGACAATTCATATATTAAAAGAAATAATGCACCTTATTTTGTTATCTATAAATTTCATTCTGATATGTATGAAAACAGTAATTTATGTTGGAAAGGTGGAGCAATAATAATTGATAAAAATCTTGAAGAAATATTCAATAATCACAATAAATGCCTTAAAATAACAAAGGGATTAGAAATAATATTTTATAATTTTAATTCAAATTTAGAAGTTGCTTTGAATAAAAGTACTAAATTAAAATTTAATTTTGTTCTTGATTATTTATCAAAATCTTTAATTATATTTTTATTTATTAAAATATTTATTTCTAAAATTATTTTAAAAAAGCTAATTAATCCATGTTCAATAATCATTATTGCTACTTTAGCTATATTTTATATTTTTTTAACTAGAGAAAATTTCCAATACGGATATTTTCCCCTTGATGCAGGAATGGATGGTTTAGTTCATGAAGGATATTCAAAAATTTTATCTTTACATTTAATCAACTTAAATTTTAAAGAATTTTTAAGGGGTAATGAAGACATTTTTTATTTTATGCCTGGTCTTCGATATATTTTTTCATTAAAAAATTTATTATTTGATTTCAATTATTATTTTACATTTTTAATAATAATTTTTTTACCAATTTTAATTTATCATATTTTATTAGAGTTGAAATTTAGTAATAAATTTTCTTTGATTTTTTGTATATTATTTATATTATTAAAAATTCCCTACATAGGTTTCTCTTACAGTCATTTTGCAAGAAGTGCCTTAACTCTATATCCAGAAACTTATGCAGCATTTTGTTTTCTAATTTTTCTTTTAGCATACTTAAAAAAGTTCTATTTTACATCTTCTTTCTTTTGTTTTCTAATGATTTTTATAAGACCAAATTATATGACAATTTTGGTTGTGTATTTATTTTTTCAAATTTTTGCTTTCTATAAGCATAAGGACAAAAAAATATTATCTACAACATTACTTGGTCTCTCATTTTTCATATTAATACCACTACATAATTATATTTATAGTAATGGTAACTTTGTTCTATTAACCAATTCAGCTTTTATTTCGGCAAATCTAAAGATTAATTTTATTGAATATCTATATTTTTTTAATAATGAGCAAATTAAATTAAAAATAATTAATCACCTCACAAATTGGTTGACTAATGGAGAAATAGATAATTTTTTTCCATATGTAATCAATTCTATAATTTTTATAAATACATTTATTTATTTGTTTTTCTTTGTAAAAAATAGAAATATTCTTTTAATTTGTTTAATGGCTCTATCAGTCCATAGTACTCTATTTTTTTATACAAATACTGGAAGGCATGGATATTTCCCATGGTTTCTATTGTTATTGTCTAATGTTTATATAATAAAATATTACTATAGTTATTATTTTACAAAAAATTTTAAACTCTTTTAATTTTTTATGAATAATCTTAAAAAAAAATATTTAATTATTAGTTCAAGACCTCAGCATTCAATAAAAAATGTATTAATTTTTTTACCAATTTTAGCATCAAATAATTTATATAATATTCATTTACTTGACACTTTTTTTGCTTTTTTATTTCTAAATTTAATAACTTCCGGAAGCTATATTTTGAATGATATTATTGATCTCAAACATGATTCATTGCATTTAACAAAAAAATTTAGACCTATAGCATCAAAAAAATTATCTATAATTGAAGCACTAATCTTTTCTTTTGTATTAATTTTTATTTCTATTATTTTCGCAATTTATTTATTTTCTTATTCTGTTGTTATTTATTTTATTATTTATATTTTAATAACTTTAATTTATTCATTATATTTAAAAAAAATTATAATTTTAGATCTATTTGTTCTTTCATTCTTATTTGTAATTCGAATTTACTTGGGCAACTTAGTTTCTAGATTGGAAGAATCATTTTGGCTTTTAACATTTTGCTTCATATTTTTTTTAATGTTAGCAGCGGTAAAACGTATGTCTGAATTAACTATAGATTCAAAAACAAGTGGAAGAGGTTATAAAATTTATCATACGCATTATTTAAAAACTTTATCTTATGTTTTAGCAGCTATTACACTATTAATTTGGATATTTTATTCCTTTAGCCATTCAGCAAACATTTTATATAACTCTAATGAACTTCTAATTCTTGTAGGTTTCATTATCTTCTACTGGTCACTAAGAATTATTAAATTATCATTAAATAAACAAGTTGGTTATGACCCAGTAGTTTTTGTACTTAAGGATAAAACTAGTTATATTTTTCTTTTATTTATGTTTATAATAATAATATTTTCAAAAATTTTAGGAATTTAATTTATTTTAATTAGCCTTTGACGCTTCCTGCAGTTAAACCTCCTACCAAATATCTTTCAAATATAAAAAATAATAATAGTACAGGAATAGTTATCATCACAGATCCAGCCATCAAATATTGTCTTGGTACTTCCTGATCATCAAGTTGAGTATAAAGACCTCTTGGTATGGTAAAGTATTCTTGATTATCTAAAAACATAAAAGCAAATAAGAATTCATTCCACGCAATCATAAATACATATAAAGAAACAGATAATATTGCTGGCACACTTAACGGCAATGTAATTCTTAAGATTACCCCAATACGAGAACATCCATCAATAAGAGCAGATTCTTCTAGTTCATATGGGATACCTTTAAAATATCCTTGCAACATGTAAAGCGCAACAGGAATAGTTGTTGCTGGGTAAACAATCATCAGACTAAACAAGCTATTCCTAAAACCAAGCTGGCTAAAAATAACATATAGAGGAATTACAAGTACTATAGCTGGAACCATATATATTAATAAAATAGATGATGATATTTTTGATCTTCCTGCAAATCTTAAGCGTGCAACTGCATATGCGCCTGGAATAGAAAAAAACAAACTGACGAAAACAGTTACGAATGAAACAATAGTGCTATTTAAAGCAAAATTTAAAAAGTTATATTCAGTGATAACTGCAATATAGCTCGAAAAAAAATCTGATATTGAATAAATAAATGGAATACTTAAATCAGTTGGATTTTGTAACAAAACCATTTGGCTTTTTAAACTTGATACAAACATTAAATAAAAAGGAAAAATAATTATAAAAGAAAAAAATATTAAACTATTTGTTTTAAGAAACTTCAAAAAAGAAACTTCAAATAAAAAATTACTGAAATTTTTAGCTGTAAAATATTTTTGTAACAGTAGATTAAAAGCAATAAAAACAGATAAAATAATTAATAATTGATAAGCATTAATTTCTTTATTAATTAGAAAAAAATATGATAAAGCACAAGATACTATAAAAATAAAAATATTAGAGATTTGACTACTAATTATAATTCGTATTGCAAAAAAACAAATAGCATAGAGAAAACAATATAGAAAAATATTTTTGTAAATAAATATACTTTTAGAAAGAAAAATTGATATTGAAACAAAATCTCCAATTACAACTAATAAAAATAGTGTAATCATTGAATATAAATAAATGAAAAAAAACTGATAAATATTATTTGTCATTCTTCAATATCCTTAGGTGCTATTTTTTGATGAATGAAAACAAAAATTGCCAGAAGTATAAATATAATTACAGCTACCGAAGATGCAGTACCCATATTTGAAAGTGCAAAAGCTTCATCGTAAACCTGAACTGTTAATGTTCTGGTTCCTGCATTACCACCAGTTAACAAAAATATATCTTCAAACTTATTAAAGTTCCAAATGAAACGTAAAATGAAAAGAAGAGAAATAACCCCAAGTAATTGTGGTAATGTAATATAAAAAAATTGCTGTATTTTTGTTGCTCCATCAATATCTGATGCCTCGTAAAGATCTTTTGGAATAGCTTGTAATCTTGCTAGTATAAATAAAAAAGCCAGTGGAAAATATCTCCAACTCTCAAAAAGAATAACTATAAATAGAGTAAATGGAAAATCAAACCCAAGAAAATCAACTTTTTTTAGTCCTAAGAAAAAAATTGGTTCACTTATAAATTCATTGTTTAATAAATAATTATTAAGAAATCCCTTAAAAGGATCTAATATATAAACCCAGGTAAATGCTACTGCTATTACAGGAGAAACAAATGGAAATAAAAATAAACCTCTAAAAAAACCTTTTCCTAAAAAATTTTTTTCAAGCAATAAGGCAGCACTAATCCCTAATATTAATGCTCCAATTGTAGCAAAAAAAGAATATAGAAAAGTTACCTTTATATTTTCTATTGTTTCATTTTTTTGTAAAATTTTTTGAAAATTTTTAAGTGAAAATTTTAAGTTAGTTAAAATATTATCTGCATCTGCAACACCTTTTGGTTTGCTTTCTTTTGGATTGAAATTATCTATTTCAAAATTATCATTCGCTTTAAATTTAAAAATTATTTTTTCATTATATTTTGGTTTCCATTCTTTAAAATAACAACTCAATACATTATTATTAACTGTACATCCTTCCGCAATTTCTACAGGTGAAATAAAGTGTGAAATTTTATCAGTAATTTTTACATTAAATATTGGTTTCTTTTGTGAACTATTTTTGAACCTATATTCAATTAAAACATCATCTCCAGGTTTGATATCCTTAGTCTTCAGCTTTTCTTTTATGATAGGTTGTGGCGCTCTCAAGTCACCAAGTTTTACTTCTTTAAAACTTAACCAAAAATTTCCAAAAATAGGAAATAAAATAATTAAAAAGACGATACTAATTGTAGGAATTAGCATTGTGTATGCTAATTTTGCTTCTTTATTTAAGTTAAACATTAATGAAAAGGCGACAATATATGTCGCCTTTAATACGATAAAAAAAAATTTTAGTCTATATCGCTAATTTGGCTATTGATAGCAGCTACTGCATCACTAGCAGATTTGTTGCCATCTATAACTTCTCTAACCTCACGATTTATAATTTGACTATTAATTACTTTTGAAGCTGCAGATAGCTGGCCTTCTTTGACACCCCATCTTTCAGCAACATCTAGTCCTGCAACAATGTCATTAATGACTGATGCATCATATAAATCTTTAAGTGGTGCTTTTCGATCTACACCTACAGGTAAGCTACTCCAAGCTTGGACAAATTTATCTGAGTCTGAAGCATCTCCTCTTCGAACAGGAAATTTACCTTCAGGGGCGATACTTAAAGTTTGAACATAACCATCACCAACAGCATATTTAATCCATTCCTGTGCAACTTCAGTATTAGCAGAATCTGTAATAATCATAAATCTAACGTCTGCCCATGCAGCACCACTTGGGTTACTTGGTCCAGCAAAGTTAGTAATGAAACCAGTTTTACTAGCTAATTCTGGTGAAGTTGGATCATCATTTATTGTTGGAGGCGCTGAATCTCTAAGACCAGCTAATTCATCCATAATAAAAGGTGACCAAATAATCATAGCCGCTTTACCAGCAAAATATAATTCACGAGATTGTTGCCAGAATAAATCACCTGGAGGACTTGCTTTCGCCAATTCTTCATAAAAATCAATTGCTTCAACACAAGCATTACCCATTTCAGCAATTCCTGCAGAGTCAACAGGTGAACATCCATTTGCTAAAAGCACGTGTTCTAATACCTGACTCATAAAATTTTCATCAGTTTTTGTTGCTGCCACAAATCCATACATATTTGGTGGATTGTGTAGTGCATCAATTGCTTTTAGAATGTTATCAAAAGTATTTGGTGCAGCTAAACCTTTTTCTTCAAAAAGATCTTTCCTGTAGACTACCATTTGAGTCCATCCATCAACTGGCACACCAGCAAATTTACTATCATAACTTGCCATGCCTAAAGCTTTTTCACCAAAAGTAGAAGCACCTAACATATTAACTACTTCGTTTGTAGCATCTACATCAATTATGCCTTCTTCAGCCCACGGTAAAATATACTGTAAAGTAGTATAGATTACGTCTGGTAAATCATCTGCAGCAAAACCAGCTACAGCTCTTTTACCCATTTCACTCTCTGAAATTGGTATAACAGTAACATTATGGCCAGACGCTTTATTAAAATCTACAGCCATTTGAACTTGTTTCATCATTCTTGCAGGCTGTTCTTCAGTAGTCCAATACTTAATAGTGTCAGCGTTTAAAGAAAATGATAAAAACAAGAAGCTAATAAAAATTGATATAATTTTCATTTTTACCCCCATTTTTTAAATAAATATTTAGAGAATATGACATAAAAGTTTCTATAAATTATTATTAAATATTAATAATTTATGGGCCATATTTCTTTATTTTGATTGAAAATTTGAAAAAGAATTACCTTTTCTTGGAAAAAAAATTTTATTATTTGACCATATTATCCACATTAAAACTAATTATTATGAATTTTGATTTCATTTATTAAGTAAAATAAAGCCTAACCATTAAAACCCGATATAACTGATAATAAATACATATTGTATTAATTCTTAATAGCAGGAATAAAATTCCTGCTAAAAAAGTTTACTGCTTGTTTATTTCTGGTCAAGCAATAAAAAGTAGTCATTAATTACTCCCAGGTTGTTTCTAGTATTCGTACCAGACTCATTCCTTGTGGCTCTACTTCATCCAAAAATTCTTTATGATTTGACCAATAATCATCTCCATTTAATTTATCTTGCGCAGCTCCATACTCTTTCATGTTATTAAATCGTACACTAAATCCATAGGAGCCATTATTTTTTCCATTTAATCTTCCTACAGTGCCACCTGTTGCACCATTATCCATCCATGCCTTTATAAAAATATCACCTTTTTCTTGAATCAAATTGACATCTTTATGAAAAAACATCCAATTAGCAAAAACTGGTTTAACTCCAGCATCTGATGGCATAGTATGAATCATAGGTTCATAAAAATTGTTTGTTTCCCACTTTGTATCTGAAAAATAGGGATCCATATCTTTTGCCCAATTTTCATCATTAGAAATTTGATCATCAACTTCACCAAAATGAGCATAATTTTCATATCCTATATTGACACTATATAGCCCGTTATCCCTACCAAGATGATTTCCAATTGATGCTCCAATCGCACCATATTTTTTAAAATAAGTAGCAGCAGTGTTAAATGCTTTAATAGCATTCGCATTAGATATACTGTATGTCCAACTTCCTACAATCATATTTCCCCCTTTGTTTATT
>CABYTX010000030.1 GCA_902522015.1 uncultured Alphaproteobacteria bacterium | reverse complement strand
AAATTATTTTCTCATCAAATGTTAATAATTTAGAGTTATTGACATAAGTGACGTTTTTCTTAAAATAAAAAAACATGTTATTCAGTGTACTGAAAAAACTTAACTTTGATGGAACATTAGAAATCATAGATTCTAATGACAAGATTTATAAATTTGGAAATTCAAATCCACACGTTTGTATAAGATTAAAAAACAAATCTATTGAAAGAAAACTATTCTTAAACCCTAATCTTCATATAGGTGAAGCATATATGAATGAGGAGTTAGTTATTGAAAAAGGCACTATAGAAGACTTTCTTAATTTAATAACTAATTGTTACGATGACTTTATTTCTAACAATAAATTTTATAAATTTTATGAATATTTATCTTCTATTTTTATGCCATTTCAGCAGATTAATCAGCTTGTAAATTCAAAAAAAAATGTTGCACATCATTACGATATAAATGAAGATTTATATAAATTATTTCTTGATCAGGATATGCAATATTCTTGTGCATATTTTCACAATCCCAATATGAGTTTAGATCAAGCACAGAAAGATAAAAAAGAACATATAATTAAAAAACTTCAAATTACAGAAAATATGGATGTTCTTGATATTGGGTGTGGTTGGGGAGGAATGGCAATTGAAATAGCTAAATCTACTGGTGCCAAAGTTAAAGGAATTACACTTTCAGAAAATCAATATAAAACTGCATCTGAACGAGCACAAAAAGAAGGTTTAAGTGATAAAGTTTCATTTGCACTACAAGATTATAGAAATGAGACTGAAAAATATGATCGTATAGTATCCGTTGGTATGTTTGAGCATGTAGGTGTTAAATACTTCAAAACTTATTTAAGTAAAGCTAATGATATTCTGAAAGAAAATGGTGTTTTTCTTTTGCATACTATTGGTCAAAGGGGTAAACCTACAGCTACTAGTCCTTGGATAAGAAAATATATTTTTCCTGGTGGTTATATTCCATCATTATCTGAAGTAATGAATGCAACACAAAAACTTAATATAAATGTAACAGATGTTGAGGTTTTAAGACTACATTACGCTCACACTCTTTCAAAGTGGTATCAAAATGTTATCGAAAATAAAGATAAAATTATAAAGATGTTTGATCAACGTTTCTTTAGAATGTGGGAGTTTTATCTATTGGCAAGTAAGTATTCCTTTGTAAATATGGGTAATGTTGTTTTTCAAATACAAATAGCAAAGAATATTAACAATCTGCCTCTCACAAGAAATTATATCTACAACTAAACAGTTTATATTTATTGAATTTCCAAGACAGGTAATATAATCTTTCGTTTATGGCGTTATCTCTTAATAATTATATAATTAGAGCATCAATATTCTTGGTTGCTGTCTTTGTTATCGTTGTCTTATTATACCCAGTTCTACAAAATGCTTTTTTATCAAATATCTTCATTAATATTATAATATTATTGGCTTTAGTAATTGGTATTATATTTAATTTTTTTCATCTCATTAACTTGAATTATAAATATATATCTTTCTCGAACTTTAATATTACAAATTCTATAGAAGCATTCTCTAATTTAAGAGGGCAAGACAAAAATATTTCTATTGAATTAAAAAATCTTGAAGGAAAATTTGTTTTTAAAAGTTCATCAATAAATAGATTGATAGAGAATTCTGATATGACTTTGATAAGCATAAGAGAAACTTCTCGTTACCTAGTAGGCTTGCTAGTCTTTTTAGGACTCCTAGGAACTTTCTGGGGACTTCTAAAAACCATTGGATCTGTTGGCAATGTTATTAGTGGCCTAGGTATAGATGATACAAATGTTGCAGGTTTTTTTAATTCTCTTAAAGATGGATTAAGTGCTCCACTAGAAGGAATGAGTATTGCATTTAGCAGTTCTTTATTAGGTTTAGCTGGCTCTTTAATATTAGGATTACTTGATTTAAATCTTGGACAAGCTCAAAATAAATTTAGTCAATACTTTGAAAAAATCCTTAATAGCAATTCTTCTCCAGATTTTTCTAAAGTAGAAGATAAGCCTACAGGTGAAGCAATTCAAAAAATCTATGATAACTTAGAAAACCTCCTAAATGCTTTTAAAAAATCATCTGACAATCAAACTAAAATTTCAAACAATTTAGAGAAGTTTAATGAAACACTTAACAAAATCAATTCCAACTCTTCAAATCTTGATAAACAATTATCAAATTTTTTATCTTCACAATTAAACACACAATCTACACTAATGAACCTTACAGAAGCTTTAAGCAAAAATGGAATATTAGAAGCAAAAAAAGTTAAAGAATATTTTCAGAAAATTGAAAAAGAACTAAAGAAAATTAAAAAATAATAATGTCTACTAGGTCTTTAAGAAATAGACTTGCTGATACAACAAATATTTGGCCCGGTTTTGTCGATGTTCTAGCTACTCTTTTAATAGTAATCATATTTGTGCTAATGGTTTTTACTGTTTCGCAAATATATTTGAGTGATGCTATATCTGGCCGAGATAAGGCGCTTCAAGATTTAAGAACACAAATAAATGAATTATCTAAAATACTTGTTATTGAAACTAAAGATAAAGAAGAAGCTCTTTCAACTCTTTCTGAAACTGAGAAAAAACTTGAAGATACAGAATTAAATTTACAAAGTGAGCAATTATTAAGTGAGCAATTACAAACTGATGTTGCAAAAAAACGATCAGAAATATTTGTTCAGGAACAAAATATAATAGCTTTATCCGAACAAATTAGTAGTCTTTTAAAAGAACTGAGAATAGTTGCAAATGCATTAGAAACTTATGAAGGACAAGAAATTACTTTACTTGAAACCGAGGGGCTCGGAGAACGAATTAATAAAGCACTTGCAACAAGAATTGATCAATTAAAAATACTTAATCAAGAATTAGATAATGCTAATTTTAAACTACTTGAAAGTGAAAAATCTCTCAAATCTACAATAGCAGAATTAAATGAGAAGAATGAAAATTTAATGGCCATTAACGAAAGTCTGGGTTTAGAGGAAGGAGGAATTGAAGAGCAGTTACTTGCAATTAAAAATAAAAATGAAAAGCTTCTTAGCTTAAATGATGAATTAGAAAAGACTAACATTGAACTATCATTAAGAGATGAAGAATTACAAAGTCAAATTTCTCAATATCAAGAACTTATGAATGATCTTTTAGAGATTAATGATAGTCTAGGTTTAAAAGATGCATCACTTAATGAACAACTTGATGCAATTAGGTTTAAAAATGAAGAATTAGCAAGATTAAATAAAGATTTGATTCAGAAAGATAGCACAATTTTTAATTTACGAGGAAAAATATCTGAACTAAATAACGTTCTTTCTTTGTCAGAAGATAAACAAAAACAACAACTAGAAAAACTTGAGCTACTTCAAAGTCAAATTGTTTCATTAGAACAAGACAGTCAAACACAAAAAGAAACATCACTTGAAGAAATTAAAAATATGGAAATACAAGCTTCAAAAACATTAGAACAGGTAGAAATTCTTTCTAATCAAATTGATACCTTGCAAAAAGAAATAGCTTTACTTAATGATGCTTTAGAAGCTAGTGAAAGCCAGGCTTTGATTAAAGATTTAGAAATAGAGGTACTAGGTGAAAAGTTAAACAAAGCCCTAACATCTAAAGTATTTGAGCTCCAAAAATATAGATCTGAGTTTTTTGGAAAATTACAATCTATTTTAGGTGATAGAAAAGACATTAAAATTGTAGGAGATAGATTTATTTTTGAATCAGAGCTATTATTTGATTCTGCGTCAGCAGATTTACAACTATCTGGTAAAGAAAAGTTAAGTGAAATTGGCCTTACTTTAAAAGAGACTACTAATGATATTCCTTCAGATATTGACTGGATTATCATGGTAGAAGGACACACTGACAAAAAACCCATACAAACAATTAGATATCCTTCTAACTGGGAATTATCTTCAGCTAGAGCTAATACAGTTTTAAAACTTCTTCTTGATCTTGGATTTCCACCAAATAGATTAGCATCTGCAGGATATGGAGAGTTTTATCCTATCAGTAATGGAGAAACTGAGAGTGATCTACAACAGAATAGAAGGATTGAATTAAAACTCACTTCACGCTAATTTGCCTTAAATATAACATAAACTGATCATAAAAATTAAGTATGAGATTTTTAATTTTATTTGTCTTAAGTTTCTTTAGCTCATATTCTGTATTTGCTGCATGCAGTGATCAACCAGCAAATGAGGTGGATTGGACTAATTGTAATTTTGTAGAAAATCTCGATCTTTCTGGTACTGGTTTGGCAAATTCTCAAATGTCAGGAGTTAATTTATCTTTATCTAATTTTGAAAAATCTCAACTTAATAATTCAAATTTATCTATTGGTAATTTTATCTTCTCAAATTTCAGTAATTCAAATTTATATGCTTCAAATTTACAGGGAGCTAATTGTAATAATGCTAACTTTGATAATGCAAACCTTGCAAAAGTAAACTTTGAGGGATCTAATCTCTTTGGAGCGACTTTTAAAGGTGCAAATCTATATGAGGCAAATTTACTTGGTGCTAATATTTCTGGAGCAATTTTTGATGAAGCAAATTTGTCAAATGCTATATGGATAGACGGTAAAAAATGTGCTCTTGGTTCTATAGGCAGTTGCCAATAATTATTTTATTTCTTTTTATTGCCAGTTGCAAAATGTCAGACGTATCTGAAATACAAAAAAATGATGATAATAAAGTTAATTTTAAGATCTCAGGAAGTAAAGAAACTGGTATTCAAATAAATAACTAAAATATTAATTTACTTTTATCAAATTTAATGATTTGACCTTTAAATAATGAGTCAAAATTCTTATCTATATGCCTTTAGTGTAGTTTTTCTTGCTGGAATTTTTTGGAGTTTTGGAGCGTTGACTGTTAGATATATGGTGGATGGTCATCAATATGTTTTTCAATATTTATTTTATAGAGGCTTAACTATTTCAATTATACTTCTTATATATTTATTTTTTCGGGAAGGATTTGCTTTTTATAAAAATTTTCTCAAAATAGGAATACCATCTATACTTGGAGGCTTATTTCTAGCAACAGCTTTTACTGGGTTCATTTTTTCTATTACTATGACTACGGCTGCCGTAACATTATTTATGTTAGCAGCGATGCCTTTTATTGCAGCCATTGTTGGTTATTTTGTTCTTGGCGAAATACTAAAAAGATCAACATTAATTGCCATGGTTGTAGCATTTATAGGTGTGTGCGTAATGATTATAAATGACAGTATTTCTGGAACTGCTTTAGGTGCAATAATAGGATTTATTTCTGCAACTGGTTTTGCATTATACACGGTAACAATAAGATGGAAACCTGAAACACCAAAATTCACAACAGTTGTTTTAGCGGGACTATTTTGTACAATATTTGCGTTCTTTATTTTAGGCTTCTCTTTTGAACCTTTTATTCTGATGCCTGAAATAAATAGTTATTTGAGTATACTTCATGGAATAATTGTTGCAGCCGGCTTAATACTTTACAGTCTTGGAGCAAAATACTTACCCTCAGCTGAGCTAGCACTTTTATCTTTAATGGAAGTTGTTGGAGGAGTTCTGTGGGTTTGGCTTCCTATTTTTGGAATTAATGAAGTACCAAGTACAACTGTAATAATTGGAGGTTTCATAATAACTTTAGCTGTAGTTTATTATGGTTTTGCTGCAAGGCAAATTGATATGAATATTAAAACTTAAATATTTGCTGTAACTTTATTAATATTTTTTCTTGGTAAATTGTTTTTAGACCAAACTGAATCAAGAGCCTTAATCATTTTTTCAATATGCTCTTTTCTGTGTTTTGGGGTAACAGTTATTCTCAGTCTTTCTAAACCTTTTGGTACAGTTGGGTAAAAAATTGGTTGTGCATAAATACCATGATCATCAATTAAATCTTTAGACACTTTTTTGCATAAAAAAGGATCATTAATTAATACTGCTACAATATGAGAATTTGTATCCAAATAAGGGATTGCCAAGGAATCTAAATTTTCTCTTATTAAAGCTGCATTTTCTTTTATCCTTATTCTTAGTTGTTCTGCCAGAGAAACAATATCTATTGCTTTTGCTGCTCCTGCAGCAATTGATGGGCAGATTGAAGTTGTAAAAATAAAACCTGGAGCGAAACTTCTAATGTAATCAATTATTTCTGAACTAGCTGCAATATAACCTCCCATTTGACCATATGCTTTTGCTAAAGTTCCATTAATAATATCTATTTTATCTTCAACTCCCATTTCTACTGCAATACCTTTACCTTCTACACCGTAAAGTCCAACTGAATGAACTTCATCAAGATATGTCATACAGTTATATTTTTTTGCTAACTCCACAATTTTAACTATAGGCGATCTTATACCTTCCATAGAGTATAAACTTTCAAAAACAATTAACTTAGGATTATCTGCATTTGACTCTTTTAGTAACTGTTCTAAATGATCAATGTCATTGTGTTTAAATATATGACATTTAGCTCCACTATTCTTAATACCTTGTATTAAAGATGCGTGATTTAATTCATCAGAAAATATCTCAATATCTTTAATTTTTTTTCCTAAAGTCCATAGAGTAGATTGATTTGCTGTATAAGCAGAAGTAAAAACTAATGCCGCCTCTTTATTATGAACATTTGCCAGTTTTTTTTCAAGTTCAGTATGATAGGTTGATGTACCAGAAATATTTCTTGTTCCACCTGAACCAGATCCATATTCAAGTAGTGTTTTTACGATTTCATTTACGACTTCTGGGTGCTGACTCATGTTCAGATAGTCATTAGAACACCAAACCTCTACTTCTCTTTCTTTATTTTTGAAACTTTCATCTGCATTTGGAAAACTTTTTATAGGCCTGTCTATGTTTCTAAAGTCCCTATAAAGACCTTGATCTTTTAAGTTTTTTAATTCAGATTTAAAGAAATTTTTGTATTGCATAAATATTAGATATCTTACCCAATCTTTAATTGTAAGTGTTTAATTGAATGAATTGTCACACCTTATTTCTACTAAAAGACATTCTCCTCCACACACCATATTTATCTTTAATTATAAATCGATGATACAACGCCGCTGCAATATGAAGTGAAAAAAGAGCTGTTAACATAAGTGCTGAGTAGTAGTGTATAGCTAGAGCTTGAGGGTATAAAAAAAAATTCTCTTCGATTAAAGGTGGTATTTTAATTAATCCCAAGAGATGAACATCTTCTCCTCCAAGCCATGTCATAAAGGTACCTTGAATAGGAATAAGAATAACTAAACCATAAAGTACAAAATGGACTAAATTTGAAACCAATTTATGAAATAAAGGAATATTTTCATATTTAGGATGAGTATTAAATATGTATTTCCACATTAATCTAAGCACAACTAAACTAAAGACTAAGGTGCCAAAAAATTTATGAGTAATAATAAAACCCATTTTAAGAGGAGAAAATTCCATATTATGAAGGCTAATCCCTGTTGTAACTTGCCAAAAAAGAAGAAGTGCCAATGACCAATGAAAAAGTTTTGCAACTAAGCCCCACGAAGATTT
>CABYTX010000029.1 GCA_902522015.1 uncultured Alphaproteobacteria bacterium | reverse complement strand
CCTTATTTTTTTTAGCAATTTGATTAATTTTATTTAAGATGATTTTATTATTTTTTAATTTTAAATAATCAATATTTTCGTGAGTTAATAATATACTAAGGCCTTGATCATAGCCTGAGTCGACAAAAAACTTAATATTGTGTGTCTTATATTTATTTTTAGTATGATTTATTAACGTTCTAAGCCACTCTATACCAAAACCTTTAATTAAAAAATATTTTATAAATATAATCGAAGTTTTGAACTTTGATTTTCGAAATTCTATTAAACTTTCAATTTGTCTTAGTGTCGATACTGCAAAACAAATTTTTTTAGGCACTAAATAAATTTTTTAAGATCAACCATAGTGTCTACCATTCTATTTGAAAATCCCCATTCATTATCATACCAAGATAAAACTCTGCAGAATTTATCTTTGACAACTTGTGTTTGACTCATATCAAATACAGAACTGCTTGAATTATGATTAAAATCAATTGAAACTAGAGGTAATGAGTTTGTTGTTAGTATTCCATTTAATTTTTTAGTTTTTGAAGCTTGAAGAACTATAGAATTAATTTTTTCTGGGCTAGTTTTTTTCTTACTTACAAATGTGAGATCTATAAGTGAGACATTAGGAGTAGGTACTCGAATAGCTGTTCCATCTAGTTTACCTTTTAATTTTGGTAAGACTAGACTCAAAGCCTTTGCTGCTCCTGTAGAAGTTGGAATCATTGACTCAGCTGCAGCCCTTGCTCTTCTAAAGTCAGAATGGGTTTGATCAACAGTTCTTTGATCACCCGTGTAACTATGAATTGTTGTCATGAAACCACTTTCAATTCCTAATTTTTCATCAAGAACCATAGCTAAAGGAGCAAGGCAGTTAGTAGTACAAGATCCGTTTGAAATTACGTTATGATTTTTTTTAATGGTATCGTTATTTACACCTTGAACAATTGTGGCATCTACATTTGAAGCTGGTGCTGAAATAATAACTTTTTTTGCTCCTGCATTTAAATGAGAAATCGCCTTTTCTTTTGAAGTAAAAACACCACTACATTCAAGAACAACATCTACCTTGAGTGATTTCCAAGGAAGGTTATTTGGATCTCTTTCTGAATAAAAATTAATTTTATGTTTACCAATTTTTAATCCATTTTTGATTGAGCTAATCTCATCTTTAAGAATACCGTGAACACTGTCATATTTAAGTAAGTGAGCACTGCTCTCAACACTTCCTAGTTCATTAATAGCTACAATATTAATATCTTTAGGATTTTTTTCTAATAAAGCTCTAAAAACAAGTTTTCCAATTCTTCCAAATCCATTTATTGCAACTTTCATATTTCTCCTTTTTATAAACTTTTAATTATTTTTTCAATTAAGTAATCATCTGTTATCTTAAAGTGCTTATATAAATCTTTGTATGGACCACTTTCACCAAAAGTTGACATGCCAACAAAATTTTCATTTTTAATATATTTTTCCCAACCATTTATTACTCCAGCCTCAATAGCAAAAATAGGTTTATTTCCTAAAATTTCATTTTTATAACCATCATCATTTTTCTCAAACAATTCAAACGAAGACATGCTTATAACTCTTATCTTTAAATTATTGTTTTCAAAAAGTTTATTTGATGCAGAGCAAGCAATCTCAACTTCAGAACCAGAAGATAAAATTGTTGCATCATATTCTTTAAAATCTCTTATTTTATAAGCACCTTTATTTACAAGATTTTCTTTTCGGTTATCTTTTTGTAACATCGGTAGATTTTGTCTTGTTAAAACTAAGATTGTTGGTCCAGTATTGTTGATTGCACATTCCCATGCTTCTATAGTTTCAATAATATCACAAGGCCTAATTACTGTTAAATTTGGTATAGATCTTAAAGATGCAAGATGTTCAACAGGTTGATGGGTTGGTCCATCTTCTCCTAATCCTATTGAGTCATGCGTCATTACATAAATAACTGGTATATTCATAATAGCTGATAACCTAATTGAAGGTCTGCAATAATCGGTAAATACCAAAAACGTTCCTCCATATGGAATTAAACCTTTATGTAAAGCAATGCCATTCATTACTCCAGCCATTCCATGTTCTCTTATGCCGTAATGAATATAATCTCCATTAAAATTATTAGATGTAATTACATTCATATCCTTTGCCTTAGTGTTATTTGATCCAGTAAGATCAGCAGATCCACCAATAAGATTTTTTTGATAGTTTGAAATTAAATTTAATGTTAGCTCACTTGATTTTCTTGAAGCACAATTTGTTTTGTCATTAAAATGTTCAGATTTTAATTCAACTAATTTTTCTGGAATTTGATGATCAATTTTTTGATAAAAACTATCTTTAAAATTTTTACTTTCAATTAATTCTTTGTTTTTTGATAACCATGAATTTCTTGATTCTTCATTTCTTTTATAGAAACTTCTCCATTCATTTAATAAATCGTTTGGAATTTCAAATGGCGAATAATTCCATTCTAATTTTTTTCTTGTTAAACTAATTTCATCTTCACCAAGAGGTGAGCCATGTGATGAAGCTGAACCCTCTTTGTTAGGAGAACCAAAACCGATTTTAGTTTTACAGGATATAATTGTTGGCGCATCACTTTTTTTTGCTTGAATTATAGCTTGATCAATCTCCTCATATTTATGACCATCTATTTCAATTATATTCCAATTATAAGCTTCAAATCTTTTTTTCACATTGTCTGAAACTGAAAGATCTGTTGATCCATCTATGGAAATAGAATTATTATCAAAAAACATAATAAGCTTATTTAATTTTAAATGTCCTGCGAGACTGCACGCTTCATGACTTAAACCTTCCATTAAGCATCCATCTCCAGCAAAAACATAAGTGTAATGATCGAATAATTCTTCTCCATAATTATTTGATAATTTTTTTTCCGCTAGCGCCATTCCAACTGCATTTGCTAAACCTTGAGACAAAGGTCCAGTAGTTGTTTCTATTCCTTCTGCACTTCCGTATTCTGGGTGACCTGCAGTTTTATTATGTAATTGTCTAAAATTTTTAATTTGATTTATGTCTATGTCTTTATATCCTGTTAGATACAAACAAGAGTATAAAAGCATTGAGCCATGACCATTTGAAATAATTAATCTATCTCTATCAATCCACTCCGGATCATTCGGGTAAAATTTTAAATGATTTTTATAAAGAATTGTTGTGATGTCTGCCATACCCATAGGCATACCAGGATGACCAGATTTTGCTTTTTCCACTGCATCCATTGATAAAAATCTAATACAATTTGATAATTGTCTTAGATTGTTGATATTATTTAAATTATTCAAATACTTACCTTTATGGTTGATATAAAATTATTTAATATGGGTTCATTACAGTGACAATTATAAAATTACAAACTATAAAATTATAATGGAAATACAAAAAAAAATTACAGTTCTAAGCGAAAACTTAAATAATCTAAGATCAGCTTTAGAAGATTTTAGGGATCATCATATTTCCAAAAAAGAAAAAATTAAAAATCTTGAAAATGAAATTAAAAATTTACGAAAACAAATGTCCGAGTATATTGATGAATTGGAACTTCTAATTAAGAAATAAATATGCCTTTTTATAAGACAAAAATTTTAAATAGAGAAATATCATTAGAATATGAAAAAAAAGATGAAAAAAAAATAATAGATTCAATAAATTTAATTAATGAAAAAATTGATGATAAATTACAAAATCCAAAATATTCTAATGGAAAAATAAGTGATACTATATTGTTATCACTTCTCTCTATTGAGCTTCAAGCAGAGCTTTCAGAAAAATTAAATATAGAAAGAAATTCAGAAGTAAACGATACCAAGAAACAAGAATATCTAAAGAACAATTTAGAACTTAAAGACAAAATACTAAAACTACAAAATGAAAAAAAAATTTTAGAAGATGAAAAATTGAAATTAGATCAAGAATTTGACGAAATAAATAAAAAGGTAGAAGGTTTAATTAATATAATTAAGAATTCTTATTATGAATAATATTAAAGATGAAAAATCAATTATCAGAAAAAAACAAAAAATTATAAGAGATAAGATTTTTAATAATAAACCATCTCATTTTGCTTTAACTTTGTTTAATGACCTTTTTGAAAAAATTAACTTTCAAGAAATTAACATAGTTTCTAGTTTTATTTCTATAAATTCTGAGATAAATACAAGAGAGCTTAACAATCTTATCTTTATTAAAAATAAAATTTTATGTCTCCCTGTAATTGAAAAAAAAAATAGTCATTTAATCTTTAAGCAATTTAAGAGTGAAGAGAATTTTGTAAAAGGACATATGAATATATCAGAGCCTCAAAATAAAAATAAAATTTTAAATCCTGAATTAATTTTTGTACCTTGTTTAGCTTTTGATAAGAAGGGAAATAGATTAGGTTATGGTGGAGGTTATTATGACAGGACATTTGCTTATTTAAATAAAATTAATCACAGATTCATCTCTGTGGCCTATGCATATGAAGAACAAAAGTTAGATTACATACCCATAGACAAATTTGATTTTAAAGTGGATTATGTTATTACTGAAAAAAATTTATATAGTTTTCAATGAAAATTCTTTTTATAGGTGATATTGTCGGCAAGGCGTCACGAAAAAAAATTAAAGAAATTATCCCAACACTCAAATCTAAATATAATGCAGACATGATTATTGCTAATGGTGAGAATGCTACTTCTGGTTATGGAATTTCAAAAAAGGATGCAGAAGAATTATTTTCTAGTGGAATTGATCTACTTACACTTGGGAATCATGCATGGGATCAAAGAGATATGCTTTCTTATATTGAAGAAAATCCAAAAATAATCAGAGCTTTGAATTATCCTGAGGGGGTTCCTGGAAAAGGATATTATAAGCTTGAACTTTTAAATGGAAAAAAAATTATAGTAGTACAAGTAATGCTCAGACTATTTATGAATTTATCATTAGATGATCCCTTTAAAGGCATAATTGAATTTCTTCAAAAAGAGAAGTTAGGCAGTACATGTGATGCGATAATTATTGATATGCATGGTGAAGCAACTTCTGAAAAAAAGGCATTTGGATATTATGTTGATGGACAAGTTACGGCAGTTTTAGGCACACATACTCATGTGCCAACGGCAGACAGTGTTATTTTACCTAAAGGTACAGCCTATCAAACAGACGTGGGTATGTCAGGTGATTATAATTCAATAATTGGTTTTGATATAAATAATCCAATACATGGTTTTGTTAAGGGATACAGGGCAGAAGGTAGATTTACACCTGCCACTGAAAACATAACAGTATGCGGTGCTTTAATAGAGATTCATACTAATACTGGTTTAGCTAAAAATATCACCCCAATTCAAGAGACATAATTTACATATATTAGACACATTTATCTAATATTTTATATCTTTACTAACATCGGATTAAATATTTATAAATCTACTCGTAATGGCAGGGCACTCGAAATTTAAAAATATTATGCATCGTAAAGGTGCTCAAGATAAAAAAAGAGCAAAAGTTTTCTCAAGACTTGGAAGAGAAATTTCTGTTGCTGTCAAAGTAGGAGGTGAAGATATTGAGAGTAATATTAGATTAAGATCTGCAATTTCGTCGGCCAAGTCACTCAATATGCCAAAAGATAATATTGAGAGAGCAATAAAAAAAGGTCAAGGAAATGATCCTGATAGTAATTATGAAGAAGTAAGATATGAAGGATATGGCCCAGAAGGTATTGCAATAATAGTTGAGGCACTTACAAATAATAAAAATAGAACAGCTGCTGAGATTAGGTCCTCTTTTAGTAAATATGGAGGTAATTTGGGTGAAACAGGAAGTGTTAGTTTTGGTTTTGACAGATTTGGAAATATCACTCTTGATAAAAACTTAGTAAAAGAAGATCAACTCTTAGAATTTCTTATTGAAAATAATAGTGAAGATTATGAAATTAATGAAACAGAATATTCAATATACTGTGATCAAAACCATTTGCATGAACTTAATGATAAATTAATTAAACAGTATGGTCAGACTAACTCTGCAAATTTAATTTGGAAAAGTAAAAATAATATAAATATTGGAAAAGAAACAGCGGACAAACTATTTAAATTACTTGAAGTTTTAGAAGACAATGACGACGTTCAAGTTGTATCATCAAATTTTGAAGTTGATGATAATGTTCTATCTTCACTCACAGCCTAATGAAAGGAATATAGATGCCTGATAAAGCCTGGAAAAAAAGAGAAAGAGATGTTGCAAACTATTTCAATGGGAAAAGGACACCTTTAAGTGGCGGTAATGGTAAAGTGACAAGAGCTGATGTAATCCATGAAGAATTATTTATAGAATGTAAACTAAGAGCAAAACATACAGCAATTAGTTTATGGGATGATACTGCAAAACTTGCGAAAGAGGAGGGTAAGACACCAGTAATAGCATTATGTGAAAAAAATAGACCAGGGTTTTGGGTTATGGTTCATAGTAGTGATCTTGAAAAAATTAAAAAATAATTATTATGGCAGATATTAATAGTACAAATTTATCGACAGAAGCTCCAGATTTTTCAATGCTTGCTTTATTTATGCAAGCTGACTTTGTTGTCAAATCTGTAATTATAATTTTAATCCTAGCCTCTCTTTATTCTTGGAATGTAATTATTTCAAAAATTTTAAGAATTAGACAATTAAAAAAACTTGAAAAAGAATTTGAAGATATTTTTTGGTCTGGAAATTCATTTGAAGATTTATATGAGACTTTAAATTTCAATCAGACAGACCCAAAGTCAAAGTTATTTTGTGCAGCAATTTTAGAGTGGAAAAAAAGTAAATCTCAATATGAAAATGATACTTCAGATATAAATTCTTTAAAGGATAGAATGATGAGATCAATGACAGTTGTTTTTAACAAAGAAAGTGAAAATGTTGAAAGAAATTTAACTTTCCTCGCAACTGCTGGATCAACTGCACCGTTTATAGGATTATTTGGAACAGTTTGGGGTATAATGAATAGTTTTAAATCTATCGCAATTGCACAAAATACAAATTTAGCAGTAGTTGCTCCAGGAATTGCAGAGGCGCTATTTGCAACAGCATTAGGCCTTTTTGTAGCTATACCTGCAGTAGTTGCGTACAATAAAATTTCAAACGATTTATCAAAATACTTCATATCCCTAGAAACATTTATGGATGAATTCTCAACAATTTTTTTTAGACAATTAGAGAAAAAATAAATTGATTACCTCAAATAATTTAAACAAACGTAAGAAACAAAGATACACTCAAATGAGTGAAATTAACGTTACACCTTTTGTAGATGTTATGCTTGTTTTACTAATTGTTTTTATGGTTACTGCGCCACTTCTGACGGTTGGAATAAAAGTTGATTTACCAAAGGTTAAAGCCACTGCATTAACTGATATTAAAGATCCAATTGAGATAACCGTTAAGTTAGACGGAGAAGTCTACATTGGAGAATCAAAGGTTGAAGTAGAAAATTTAATTCCTCGACTAAACGCTATTACTGAACAAAACACAGAAGCAAGAATTTATATACGAGGTGATAGAGTAGTAGCTTATGGAAGGATTATGGAAATTATGTCCATAATAAATTCAGCAGGATATATTAAAGTTGCATTAATTACTCAAAATCT
Source organism: uncultured Alphaproteobacteria bacterium (assembly GCA_902522015.1). GTDB lineage: Bacteria > Pseudomonadota > Alphaproteobacteria > HIMB59 > CACPNW01. Next base: position 479 of record CABYTX010000029.1, on the reverse strand, counting down.
TGAGCAATAGATGGATCGTATAAGCTATAATAGTTTAAAAATTATAAACTTTTTTGAAAATTTAAATCCTAAAACATCAGGAGTTATTTTTTCAACACTAATACATTTAATTATCCTTTTGTTTATGGTAGGCTTACCAAATTTTTTTTCTACAAAAGAAATCTATGTTCCAAACGTAATACCTATTGAAATACTTAATGTTGATGAAAATACAAATTTGAAAAAATCTGATACTGAAAAACCAGAAAATAAAAATAAGGAAATAATTACTAAGCAAAAAAAATTTAATTCATCAGATCAATTAGAAGTAAAAAAAAATGTTGAAATAAATAAAACTGAAATTGAAGAAAAAACTAATCCAAATCAACCAGTTTTGGAAATGAAACAAACTCCAAATTTAGAAGTTAAGGAAACAAAAAAAGTAGTTATCAAAGAAAAGGAAATTCTAGAGGTTAAGAAAAAAGTAGAAACAATTAAAA
>CABYTX010000028.1 GCA_902522015.1 uncultured Alphaproteobacteria bacterium | reverse complement strand
TTCAATAGCCAGTCATGTTAGTGTAGACTTTGCAAAAGTAGCTAGAGTTAATTCATCTACTTTTAATAATGCAAATTTAATAACATGTTTTGCAAATGACTATGGTTATGAAAATTGGGTAGTAGAAGCAATAAAGGCTTACCTAAATAAAAATGATATGATGATCTTAATTAGTAGTAGTGGAACCTCAAAAAATATTGTTAATGCAGCTAAATATTGCAAAAAAAACTCAATTCAATTGATTACTTTTAGTGGTTTCAAAAAAAATAATCCTCTATCAAAATGTGGGAATGTTAATTTTCATATAAATTCTAATCAATATAATTTTATTGAAATGTCTCATCATATTATTTTAGTTTATCTTGTTGATATATTTGCAAAAAATAAACTTAGTTCTTAATTTTATTAGTGGATAAAAAAAAGATTTTCATTTGTGGTATAAGTACTGAATGTTGTTCTTACTCAACATTAATACAAAATAAAAATGATTTTGAAACTTTTTGTGGCACTTAATTAAATACCTATATAGATTTTAATTATTCAAAATATAAGAATATTAATTTTATATCTAATAAATTTTATCGTAGTTTACCTGGTGGTCCAGTAGATAAAAAATTTTTTTTAAAAACAATTGAAAATATTACAAATGATTTAAAAAAACATACATCAATAGATGGTATTTTATTTTTAATGCATGGGGCAATGTATGTAAAAGGTATAATTGATCCCGAAGGTTTTTTTATTAAAAAAATTCGCTCTAAAGTATCTAAAGACTGCAAAATATCATTATCTTATGATCTTCACGGACAGATGACTGATTTAATTATAAAAAATATTGATTATTTTGCAGCTTATAAAACAGCCCCACATATTGATGTTAAGCAAACTTATTCTCGTGCAATGAAAATGCTAATAAATGGAATATTAAAAAATAAGAAAAATTATATTATTTGGCAAAAAATACCTGTTTTAGTTTCAGGTGAAATGTCTTCAACAATAGTTGAGCCATGTAAAAAAATTTATAAAAATCTGAATATATTTAATAAAATGAAAGGGGTTAGTGATTGTAATTTACTTATTGGATATGTTTGGGCTGATACTAAAAGGGCAACAGCTTCGGCAATTGTAAATTGTACAGATGTTAGTATTGGTAAAAGAATATGTAAGAAAATAGCACTAAGTTATTGGAATAATAAGTTTAAATTGGTTTATGATATGCAATCTTATAAATTAAATAGGATTTTTCATGTAATTAATAAAAAAAGATTTACAATTTTAGCGGATAGTGGAGATAATCCAACAGCTGGGGGTGTAGGAAGTAGAATTGATGTATTAGAGCACGTATTTAAAAATAAGATACAGAATACATTATTTGCAGGAATTTTTAATGAAGAAATTTTTAGAGAACTAAAAAATAAAACAAACAAAATTGTCATAAAAGATAGTATCTCAAAAAAGCAAATGTCTATTGTGATTGATAAATTTTACCTAAAAAATGATAATGCGATTGTAAGTTCGAATAATAATACAATAATTTTCACTAAATATAGAAAACCTTTTCATTATTTAAGTGATTTTAAGGAATTAAATGTCAATTTAAAAAAATATAAAATATTGGTTGTGAAATCAGGATATCTTTCACCAGAACTTAAAAAACTTAAAGCAGATAATTTTATGATTCTAACAGATGGATTTGTTACCCAAGATTTTAAAAGAATTAAAAATTTATTTAGGGAAAAACCAATTTATCCTTTCCAAAAAAATTTTAGATACAATATAGGTATTTAATTAAGTGCCACAAAAAGTTTCAAAAACTTTTTCACTTTCTAGAGGTGGGTTAATATATTTTTTATTTTCTATTTTCTGGTAAGGATTTTTTAGTATTTTTGCAAATTCATATAATTGATCGTAATTATTGCTATAAACTTCATTGATTATTTGATCAATAATATGATTTCTAGGAATAATTTTAGGATTAACGTTTTTAAATTTTTTTAATTTATTTTTTTTATACTTTTCTTCCCAATTTTTAAAAATCTTTTTATCAAGAGTATTTTTTTCTAAATTTAAAAATGTATTTGTATAATCGAGTTTATAAATATGCATCAAATCTAAAAATTCTTTGATAATTTCTTCGTTATTATTATTTGTGTCTAAATTTAATTTCATAGACATCATTTCTAACCAAGATTGATCAAACAATTTTTTATATTTATTTAAAATATCTTCAATTTTTTTAATTGCTATTTTTTCATTTGTATCAATTAAATGAAGAAAAGTTTCGGCAAATCTTGCTAAATTCCATAATGTTATTTTTGATTGATTTTCAAATGAATATCTTCCCATTTTATCAATTGAGCTAAAAACTTTTTTTGGATTATATTCATCCAAATATGCTGCTGGACCATAATCTATAGTTTCACCTGATAAAGACATGTTATCGGTATTCATAACGCCATGAATAAAACCAACTCTCATCCACTCTACGACTAACTTAATTTGTAAATCACAAATTTTCTCATAAAATTTTAAATATTTATCATTATTATTATCTATATCAGGGTACAGCCTTGAAATTGTATAAGATATAAAGTTTTGAAATTCTGCTCTATTTTTTAAAAGACTTCCAAATTGAAAAGTTCCTACTCTAATATGCGACTTCGCAACTCTAATTAAAATTGCGCCAGGTTCTAATCTATTACGTAATACATTTTCACCTGTAGTAATAACAGCTAGTGCCCTGGTTGATGATATGCCAAGATTATGCATAGCTTCACTCAATATATATTCCCTTATCATTGGGCCTAAGGCAGCTTTTCCATCACCATTTCTAGAGTAGGGTGTTTGGCCTGAGCCTTTTAACTGTATATCTACTCTTTGTTTATTATTAGTAATATGTTCACCAATAATTACGGCTCTGCCATCACCTAAAATTGTAAAATTTCCAAATTGATGTCCAGCATAGGCTTGAGAAAAGTAATTTTTATCTAATTTATTTTTTCCTAAAAGAATATTACACTTTTCATCATCATCATATTTACTAAAATTTAAATCTAAGTCATTTGCAAGATCACTATTAAACAAAAATAATTTTTTATTACTAAAATTTTCTGGATTAACTTTACTGTAAAAAATACTTGGTAATTTTGTATAACTATCTTGAAAATTCCAAACCATTTTAAATGTATATATATAAATTTTTTTAAATTTAATATCTACAACTTTAGTATATAAGTGTTAACTCAGCAATGAATACCATAATTGATATAGTTAATCAGTCAAAACATCCAATAAATAGCAATGAATACATTCAATATTGCAACGATGAAATTAAAAAAAATTCTATACTAATATTAAATGATTTTTTAACAAATGATTGCTTAAGTGAATTAATTACTGAAGCACATGGACTACAAGATAAAGCTTTCTATTGTTCTCAAAATCATACTATCTTACTTAATAAACATGATAAATTAAGTGACTTGAATGATCCTTTAAATAGAGAGGTCGTAAGTGATAAAGGTTGTGTTCCTCATGATTTGTTAAATCAGCAATCAAAATTAAATATTTTATATCAATCAAATATTTTTAAAAATTTTTTAAAAGGTGTCTTAAATTTAAAAGATATTTATCCATACAGTGATACCTTATCTTCCATAAATTATAATTATTATCAAAAATCACAACAGCTAGGATGGCATTTTGATAATGCATCATTTGCTATAACTTTAATGATACAATCATCAGATAAAGGTGGTGAATTTGAATATGTGAGTGAAGGAAGAAATTTTTCAGAAAACTATATTGATAAATCATATATTAAAGATATTTTAGATAGAAAAATTTTACCGCAAAAAGCCGATGTTGATGCTGGTACTTTGATATTATTTTATGGTAGAAATTATTTGCATCGTGTAACACCGGTAGAGTCAGAAAAACCAAGAATACTAGTAACACTAAATTATAATGAAGAGGAAGGTACAATGCTCTCAGAAAATGCAAGATTAACGTTTTTTGGCAGAATTAACTAATTATGATTAAAGAAAAATAATTGTTTTCCATTTACTCTATAGTTATTAATTAATTTTTTTGCTTCTTTTGATGTAATCCATTCAATATATTTTTTAGCTGTCTCGATATTTAAATTATTATTTATTTTATTGCTCACTAAAATTATTCCATATTGATTAAATAGTGGGGGTAAATTTTCACAAACAATTTGTAGATTTTCTTTTTTATTAAAAGCTATCCAAGTACTACGATCACTTAGAGTGTAAGCTTTTTTTTGATTGGCTATTAACAATGTAGATCCCATTCCCTGACCTACACTTAGATACCATTTTTCTTTAAATGGTATTTTTATATTTGATAATTCCCATAGTTCTTTTTCTTTTTTATGTGTTCCACTCTCATCACCCCTAGATATAAATAGTAATTTTGATTCTTTTATTTCAATCATTTTATTTTCAATTGATGAGCAATTTCTGTTATCTTGTTTTGGCCCAATTAATACAAAATCATTGTACATCAAATCATATCTTAGGGTGCCATATCCATTATTCATAAATTCTAGCTCTGATTTTTTATGATGGACTAATAAAATTTCTACATTTCCATCCATTGCAACTTTAATTGCCTGCCCTGTTCCAAGAGATAGAGCTCTAACTTTTGTATTATATTTGTTTTCAAATACTTTATTAATATACTCTAATAAACCTGTGTCGTGTGTAGAAGTTGTGCTTGCTATGGTTATATATTTATTATCTGCAAGAGCACTCTTTATTAAGAATATTAAACTAAATAATAATAAAACTCTAATCATAAACTTGATACATCATATAGTACTTACTAAATATATTTATATATTTTGAAAGGATAGTTATGAAAATTATTAAAGTTTTAGAAAAAACTGAATTAGTAATAGTTGATTTAGAGGTAAATCTAGGCAAAGAAAAAAGAAACGGCTTAACACTATGTGTTAAATATAATGATGAATATTATCCATTAAATACAGCACATGATGGAAGACCAATTTTAATGAATAAAGAGAATGTAATTAAAAATTAAAATTCAATTTTTTAATTATAAACATGAAAATAGCATAAGCTATTGCAGTGCTTACTATTGAAATTATTAGAGAAAAAAAAAAGTTTTGTTTAAATTTTAAAAGAATAGGTAAAACAATAAAAAAGACTATTGAAGGAACTGTCATAATAATTGTACTATAAGAAAGCTCTATAACTTTTTGAGAGTCTTTTGTATCCCAATACAGCCAAACAAATGCCAATACTGAAGTTAATGGTAAAGAAACAATAATTGCTGCAGCCCACGTATATTTTTTAGCTATTTCTGAAACAGCAACAATTATAATTGCACTAATAAGCGTCTTAAGAATTATGTACATTTTTACTCACATTAGTTCGAGTTGCTATATAAACACCAAAAGTACAAATTAACAACCCTATAATATCTATTAATAATAATTTTTCACCTAATACAAACCAAGCCATTACAGCTGTAGTTGGCGGTACTAGAAAGAACAGATTGGATGTTTTAGATGCTGTTCCTTTTTTTATTAGGTACATTAGAATTGCATACGCTCCAAATGATACCATTATGATTTGCCATGAGATTGATAAAATAAAACGTGTATCAAAATTAATAAATGATATTTCAAAAAAAAGTGAAATTATAAATAAAAATATCCCAGCACTTAATGCTTGATAAAAATTATTAACTGAAAGACTGATTTCATGAGTAAATTTTTTTTGCCAAATAGTAGCTGAAGTTGCTCCTAAAAGTGCAACAATAGAAGCAATAACACCTATTGTTGGGATTTCTGTTCCAATATCATAACCTATTACTAATATAGTACCTAAAAAACCAAAAAATATTCCTATCCATTGCGTAACAGTAACTTTTTCTTTTAAAATAGGTCCACTTAGAATATTTGTTAAAATAGGTTGGAGGCATACAATTAATGCAGATAATGTTGCAGTAAGTCCCATAGAATAAGAAAAAAATACTCCACCTAAATAAAATCCATGAAAAAGAATTCCAGTAATCATAGCTTGTAAGATTAAATTTCGATTTATTCTTATTCTTTCCCTAAAAATAATAGAAAAAATTAAAAAAAATGCACTTACAATACAAAACCTAAAACATAGTGCTGCAAAAGGGCTTGCTGATTGCACAATAAATTGACCACTTATAAAAGCACTACTCCAAAAAAAGATAAATAGATATGAAAGATATAGGTTCATTATAAATAATAATTCTATTCTGTATTTATAAATGTTATGAAAATTTATTCATAGAATAAAATGCTTAGCAATAAAATCAATTTTTTTTGTCCAAATTGTAGTTCAGATAAATATATTGGTAAAACTACTATAGGAAAAAACTATAAAGATGAACCATATAATAATGTAACATCTGAAATACAATGCGCTAAGTGTTTTATGGATATTCCATCAATTATTTCAGAAAATATTTCTCCTGATAAGCAAAATGAAATATCCAAACTTTGGAATGAAATATATAAACCATCACATAAAGAAAATGCTGCACAATGTTCAAAATGTTTTAGGTATTATTGGGAAATAGAAAAATATTTATCTGAAAATAATATTTCTGTAAAAGACATTTTCTATCAAACTTATAATCCTAAAAAATCAATTGGAGATTTAATTTGTAAGATTTGTGATCCATCATCTTTTAAATAAAATTAATGTTAGCATATATTCTTAATATATCAGGTTGGCTGTTATTACCTTTCATGGATGGTATTGCAAAATATCTATCTTCAGAAATACATTTCATACAAGTTGTTTGGGGTAGATATTTTTTTATGCTTTTAGTTAGTTTTCCTCTAGCATTTATATTTTTTAGAAAAGAAATTAGTTTTCCTAAAACAATTTCAGTACAGCTATTTAGAAGTTTTTTTTTATTTTTATCTACCGTTTTTTTCTTTTATGCAATTTCAATTATAACTTTAGCAGAAGCTTTAACCCTTGCATTTATCTCTCCAATAATTGTGACAATATTATCAATTTTTTATTTAAAAGAAAAAGTTGGAATTCATCGATGGACTGCAGTTTTGATTGGGTTTTTTGGTGTTATGATCATTATAAGACCAGGTTTTATAGAAATTAATTTCGCATCTTTCTCTGCTATTGCAGCAGGAATTTCATACTCTTTTTATATAATTTATACTCGAAAATTATCTTTTACAGATAGTGCTGTTGTTACTTTGCTTTTTACAGGAATCGTAGGTTGTATTTTTATATCTCTTATTGTTCCTTTTTACTGGATAAATTTAGATTTAAGACAATTATTATCACTTATCTCATTAGCTTCAATTGGAACTTTAGGACATTTTTTAATAATTCTTTCTCTAAGACTTGGAGAAGCTTCTAAACTAGCTCCTTTGGGTTATTTTGAGATCTCCACAAATATACTTGTTGGATATGCCTTCTTCGGTGATTTGCCTGATATTTGGATTTATTTAGGATTATCTTTGATTGTTTTTAGCGGTATTTATATTTTTATAAGAGAAAGAAGAGAGATTAAAAAAACTAATTAGTTTTTCTAGTTGTTTGATAAATAAATATTGTAACAGATCCAAGCAGTAGGGCTCCTCCTATAATTGTATTTAGAGGAGGTATTTCATTTATAACAAACCAAACCCAAGCAGTACCTAAAACACTTTCTAATAAAAATATTAGAGCTACTTCATGTGCTGGAGCAAATTTAGGAGAAATTGTTAAAATCATAAATGGAATAGGTAGTATTAATAAGCACATTATGAAAAGAAATAAAATTTGATCATTATTTAAATCAAAGTTAATTCCAAATGGTAGAGCGTAAAGAGCTGATATTAAACATCCTAATAAACATGCAGGTACCAAATCTTTATTTTTAAATAATCTAACAAGAACCATACTAAAACCCATTCCTATTGCTACAATTAGAGCCATAACATCTCCATATAATCCCGTAGTTGTAAAGCTTCCTATTCCAATTATTATCATTGCAAGCATAGCAATTAAAATCACTATCCATGTGAAAAGACTAGGTATTTCTTTAAGTATAAAAACTGAAAATAATGCAGCAAAAATTGGAGCTGATGCAATTAGAACTAATGTATTAGCTACAGCAGTATTTTGAATTGAATATACAAAACAAATATGAGTTATAGCATAGAGAATAGCATAGATTA
>CABYTX010000027.1 GCA_902522015.1 uncultured Alphaproteobacteria bacterium | reverse complement strand
AAAAACTCAAGTATATTTCTTACACAACTAGAGGCACCAAAGGATGTTGTTACTTACGCATTAAAAAAAGCACATAGTTTAAATGTAAAAACAATTTTAAATCCTGCTCCAGCTGCTGAAATAGATGAATCCTTATTTTCAATGATTGATTATTTTACACCAAATGAAACAGAAGCAAGTTTTTATGTGGATCACAATGTTGAAACATACGAGGATGCTGAGAAAGCTGCTATGCAATTATTAGAAAAAGGTATTAAAAATGTCGTTATTACTCTTGGAGAAAAAGGAGCTTTTTTTGCCAACAATGAAGAAAAATTTTCTTTACCTGTAGCTAATCTTTCAAATCCAGTAGTCGACACAACTGGTGCTGGCGATGCTTTCAATGCAGGTTTTGCTGCAGCACTTACTGAGGGTCAAAATATTAAAGATGTTCTAAAATTTGCTAGTGCTACAGCTGGCTTATCAACGACGAAAATTGGTACAGCAAATTCTATGCCTTCTAGAGAGGAAATTGATAAACTTTTATAATTATTGTATAATAGTATCATTATGCAATTATTTTTAGAAAGACTGATCTATTTTTGGGCTGGGATTACAGCTATTGGTCTTTTAATAGCCGTAGCTTACTGGGCAATCGCAACTATAATTTACGTAGCCTTTATCTCTCTCTTTGTTGCTATCGTAGCTACTCTTTTCTATCATTTTTATTGGTCCAAAAGAGATAATTAATAGTCTATAAATACCAATAAGGTTATTTATCAGTGTCAAAATATATATTTTACGATTTAGAAACATCAGGAAGAGGTAAGAAAGAATATCCAACTGCTTTTGGCACTACACCTAAATGGGAGCAGATAATGCAAATTGCTGCTATCGTAACTGACTCTAACTTTAATCAAACAAATCAAAATATGAATGAGTTCTGCAGACCTCGAACATCAGTGATTTCTCAACCTGGCGCATTAATAACAACACTTAAAGGTATGAGAGAGGCACTTGATGCACCTCAATCATCTTATGAGTTAATGAAAAAAATTAATGAGACTTTTGATGAATGGAAAAAGGATGATCCAAGTTCTACTTTTATAGGTCATAATATAATAGAGTTTGACGAGTCAGTTCTCGAATACAATTTGTTTAGTCATATGTTTTATCCTTATGTAACAAGAAAGAGTAGGGGCGATACATTAAATTTAGCCAGAGGTTTATATGCCATCAACCCATCAAGTATAAAAACACCTTTAACAGAAAGAGGTAATCCTAGTTTTAAATTAGAAAAAATTGCCGAGATGAACAACTTGCCTGTTGAATTTGCTCACGATGCATTTTCAGATGTTAAGACATCAATTGCTCTGACTAAATATATTAACGAAGCAGATACAACTAATTGGAATCAGCTTCAAATGACAATGAGTAAAGAAGATGCCATTGAATATATAAATAAAAATAAAGGTTTTTGTTTTATGACGAGTTTTGGGGGAAGAATTAAACTTCAAGCATTATCGATGGTATGTGAGTCACAATATAATGGTTGGTTTCACACAATTGATTTGGCACATGATCCAACCCCATTACTAGAAGCTAATTCTGAAGAATTTAAAAAACTTATTAAAAGGAAAAATAGATACGTTATTACTAATCAGCATCCTATTATTTTACCAGGCAAGATTGCTGCTAATTACGAGCCTTACGACGAAATTGGTTCAGATGTTCTTAATGAAAGAGCAAAAATAGTTTTTAAAAATAAAGCTTTAGCAGACAAGTTTAAACTTATGGAAATTGATAGGCGTATTGAAAAAGAAGATGAAAAATCGCAAGATAATGTATTTCCAGAAAGTGCAGCAAATGCCTTTCTTGATTTCAAACAATCAACAGAAATAGCTAAATTTCACGAACAAAATGATTGGAATAAAAAATATAAAATTGCTCTTTCAATTAAAGAGCCAAGAGCAAACTTTATTTTAAAAAGACTTATATTTGATGAGAGTCCAAAAACTCTATCAAAAGAAGATTTTAAAATGGTTCACCGAGAGTTACATGAAAGATTAGTTATTAATCAAGAAAGACCTTTTACAACGATACCAGAAGCAATGTCTCAAACTGATACGGAATTAGTTAAAATGGAAGAAAGTGATGATGAAAATAAAGCTCAAAAAATGCAAATTTTAAAAGATTACAATGTTTATTTAAATTTTATGGAGAAATATTTTTCTAATAAAAATGCTGAACCTCTTCCAAGCGGTAAAGAACTGAGCAAAATAATTTTTGATTAATGTTTGAGCTTCAATATATTATTATTGGCATTGTCCAAGGATTTACTGAATTTTTGCCAATTAGTTCTTCTGGGCATTTAGTTCTTGTATCACAATTAACCAATTGGGAAGATCAAGGTCTTTTTACTGATGTTGCTGTTCATGTTGGAACATTATTAGCAGTTATAATTTATCTAAGATCTCATATAACATCATTAATTAAGAGTTTTTTCTCTTTCCAGCTTACTCAAAATGATAATTTAATTAAAATTATTATTGCAACAATACCTGCGGTTATAGTGGGATTTTTTATTTTTGATTTTGTTCAATTATATTTTAGAGATATCAAGGTTGTAGCAGTAACAAGTGTTGTTTTTGCTGCACTATTATTTGTAGCAGATCATTTTAAGATGAAATTATCTTCCTGGGAGAATATGAGTTATGTGCAGGCCTTTATCATAGGTGTATTTCAGGTGCTGGCCTTTGTACCCGGAGCAAGTAGAGCAGGTGTTACGATTACTGGAGCACGTTTTTTAGGATTTAATCGATCATCTGCAGCAATTTTTTCTATGCTTTTATCTATTCCGATTATTTTAGCATCCTTAGTTTTAACAAGTTTCGATTTAATGAGCAGTGCTGAGGTAAATATAAATTTATACCAATCATTATTTGCAGCATTTGTTGCGTGTATTACTGCTCTAGTATCAATTAACATCATGATGCGAATAATTCAAAGTTTAACCTTTAATATTTTTATTATTTATAGAGTTTTACTAGGATTTATCTTATTATATTTTTATGCATAAAATATCTGGTGTCTTTAGTGCTGCACTTACACCTGTCAAAAATGATTTATCGATTAACAAAGATCTCTATCTTCGTCATTGCCAATATTTAATGAGACAAGGACATGACGGTCTTGCAATATTTGGTACTACTGGAGAAGCTAATAGTTTCTCAGTTCAAGAAAAAAAAGATCATCTAGATTTTTTAGTATCAAATCGTATAGATCCTAATATTCTTATGCCTGGAACAGGATCTTCATCCTTGAATGATGCAATTGATATGACTAAACATGCTGCCAGTCACAAAGTAAGAGCTGTTCTTTTACTTCCTCCTTTTTATTATAAGAATGTTACAAATGAAGGTGTCATAAATTATTATCGCAATATTATTGAAAGAGTAGGTGAGAGTGATTTACAATATGTTTTGTATCATATCCCACAAAATTCTTACGTATCTATAGATTTTAAGATGATTGAAATTTTATTAAAACTTTATCCGAACAACGTCGTGGGATTAAAGGACTCAAGTGGGGACAGTGATAGAATGATGAAAGTGATAAAATATTTTAATGATTTTGCCGTATTTTGTGGTCATGACAGTTTAGCATTAAATATTTGTAAGCGAGGAGGAGCTGGAGCAATTACGGCTGGTACTAATGTTTGCGGTAAATTGCTTAGCTTTATTTTAAAAAATCATAAAAATGAGAACAGCATAAAAAATTTTACCGATTTACAAAACCTGCTGCAACAAATTCGTCAAGTTATCACATCACATGAACCAATCAGTTTAATGAAAGCATATTTTTCGATTATTGATAACATTCCTGATTGGAATATTGTTTTACCTCCGCTTAAAAAAATAGAAGATCCCGCAAATCAAAAGTTGGTATTAATTTTAAAAGAATTAATAAAAAAAATTGATCCGTTAATAGCGAATACGTGAGTTAAAATATTTTTTGGCTTGAGTAGCTATAAAATTTTGGACAGGTTTCAAGAAAACAGCAAAACCAATACAATCAGTGAAGAAACCAGGAGTAATTAATAGTAATCCTGAAATTAACAAGAAAATACCCCCCTTTATTTCTTCAGTAGGCATTACTCCTTGTGATAAATTTCGTTGTGCATCAAATAATAATTTGATCCCTTGTCTACGCACAAGAAATATTCCCACTAAAGCAGTGGTTAGTATAATTGCAATAGTATTTAAAATTCCAATATTGGAGCCAATTGTTATGAAAATACTTATTTCTATTATTGGAATAATAATAAACGCTAGAAAAATCACTAACGTACTATACCAGTTTTTTCATCCTGAATGTTTTTTTCTATTTTATTCTCAAATTCTCTTAATCTTTTATAGACACTAGCAAGTTCTATGATTGTAGGCCATGCTCTAAATAAATATTGTAGTGAACCTTCTACTCTTCCAAAAGCTCTTATAATTTGTTGCATAACTCCTAGTGTCATGACACCTGCAACAATTGCTGGTGCTAAAAATATATACGCTGCAAGTACATTAGCTTGTAGATAAGCTAATCTTCCAATACTAAAATAGAGATAATACAAATAACTCTTGAAGTGTATTTCTCTAACACCTTGAAAAAGTTCTTCTAAAGATTTAGGTCTAATACTTCCATCATCTTCAGCGATAACTAGAATTTTTCTATAAGCAGCTTCTTTTTTTTGAAGATCATACTCAATGCCAACTAATCTTAGTAACCATGCTAATACAATCATTAAAATTGTACCTCCAACAGCCCATATAAATGCTCCAGATACTAAACCATATTGCCAATCACCAAACCATAAAATTGGTATACCTACTGATAAAGTCATTAAGAGCGGGAAGAACTCTACTAGCACAAGAACTGACTCAATTAAGCTCGTACCAAGACCTTCCATAATTCTACTAAACTTTATGGTATCTTCTTGAACCCTTTGACTTGCACCTTCGATAGTTCTCGCTTGATCATAAACGCTATGGTACCACTCAACCATTGCTGTTCTCCATCTAAAAAGAAAATGCGAAGTTAGGAATGAAATTGCTAGTCCTAAAGCAATTGAAATTGCAGCAAGTTGAGCAAAACTAAATAAAGCACCCATATATTCTTGCATAGTTATAGCATTAGGTGTTCCAAGTGCTTTTTGGATCATGTCATAAAATTCACCAAACCATTCATTTATTTGTACATCGATTTGAACTTGAACCCATATAGAAGTAAGAATGACTACTGAGCCTACATAGGCCCAGACGTACCATTTTGGTTCAGTAAAAAATTTAAACATTTATTATATATAGAATGAATTATTATTTAAAAAAGAAGCTGAAACTATTAATTATTTCTTCTTTTGGCGCTTTTTGTTTCTTCTATATTTAGAACCTCTTTTACGTCTACCTCTATGTTTTTTTGGATATCCCATAATGTAGATAGGGTATACAAAAATAAAAAATTAAGTCAAAGACTAATAATGCCAATCTTTAGCTTCATTAAATAAAAAATCCCTAAAAACTTCGAGTCTTCTATCATTTTTAAAAGATTCAGAATAAACAAAGTATGTTTGATATGATGGACCTTCTAAGTTAGGTAGAACGCGTACAAGTTGAGGTTTATCTGCAACCATATAATCAGGTAAAGATGCTAAACCTCCACCTTTTTCAATTGCAAGTGACATAGCGTAAATACTATTCACTCTAAATTTAGGTCGTCTTTTTGTTCCTTCTTTTCCAATTTTTAATATCCAATCAATATTAGATACCGGAGAAGGTAATCCAGCACCAAAGCAAATTAAATCATGTTTATCTAGATCATTGACATTTCTTGGTATTCCACTTTTTTGTAAGTAATCTGAAGAACCGTAAATGTGGTTATGGAAATTAACAAATTTTTTAAAAATTAAATTAGCTTGCGTTGGTTTTTTAACTCTAACTGCAACATCAGCAACTCTTGCAGACAAATCAACTTCTTCATCACTCATTATTAAATTTACATCTATCTCTGGATATTGATTAGCAAATTTTGTTATTCTTGGCGTTAGCCATGCGGATCCAAAACCAACAGTTGTGCTTACAGTTAATTTTCCTACTGGTTTAGTTTTTTTATCTAATAATTTTTTTTCAAAATCAGAAATTGAAAAATTAATTTGATTTACAGTATTAAATAAATTTTCACCTTGCTCTGTTAATCTTACACCTTTTTGATGTCTTATAAATAAAGGCGTTTTTAAATCGTATTCGAGATCTTGTATTTGTCTACTAAGTGCAGATTGACTAATATTAAGTTTTGCACTTGCTTTAGATATGCTTCTTGAGATTGCAATTTCGTAAAATGATTTTAATTTAT
This sequence comes from uncultured Alphaproteobacteria bacterium, assembly GCA_902522015.1. Taxonomy (GTDB): domain Bacteria; phylum Pseudomonadota; class Alphaproteobacteria; order HIMB59; genus CACPNW01. The sequence continues at coordinate 2,392 of CABYTX010000027.1, read as the reverse complement.
CCCAGTCCATTATCTTAAGGAATTTATAATTTCATTATAGTTTTTTTGATTTTGAGATAATAAATAAGATCCTACCGCTAATACATCAGCTCCATTATCTTTACATATTTTTGCATTTTCATTATTTACTCCACCATCAACAGCTATCTCATAGTTATAATTATTATTTTTTCTAATTTCATCTAAATCTTTAATTTTTTGCACCTGATCATGCATAAATTTTTGACCGCCAAAACCAGGTGTGACCGTCATAACTATTATTTGCTGAACTTTACTAAATAAATGATCAATATCTGCAATATTTACCTCAGGGTGAATTGCAATTCCTGCTTTAATTTCAGAATCACTTATCATTTTAATAATTTCTTCTGGGTTATCATCAGCCTCAGGATGAAAAGTAATGATATCTGAGCCAGAGTCTATAAATTCTTTAATATATTGCTTAACTGGTTTAATCATTAGATGCACATCTAATATTTTAGAGGTAACCTTTCTTAATGATTTAACTATATTTGGTCCAAAAGTAATATTGGGGACATAGTGACCATCCATGATGTCTATATGAATATATTCAGCTCCATTTAGATCTAAACATCTAACCTCTTCTTCTAATTTAAGAATATCCGCCGATAATATTGATGGTGATATTTTTATCATTTGTAAACAGATATATAATATATAAATACACATTCATAATGAATTCTATAACAGAAAAACCTTGGGGATCATTTGAGATACTAAAATCTGGTAAAAAATTCCTAGTAAAAAAAATTTTTGTAAAACCGGGAGGAGTTCTATCTCTTCAAAGTCATGAACATAGATCTGAGCATTGGATTGTGGCTGAAGGAGAAGCAGAAGTCACAATTGACAAAAAAGTAATTAATTTAAAAGAAAATGAGAACATTTTTATTCCAAAAGGGGCAATTCATAGAATGGCTAATAGAAAAGATCGTGATTTAGTTATTATAGAAATGTGGTACGGTGATAATCTTAATGAAAATGATATTAAAAGGTACGAAGATATTTATGAAAGAATTTAATGCTTATTAATACTCCTATTTCGCTTGGCGAACTTGTAGATAAAATTTCTATATTAATTATTAAACAGAAAAATATAACTGATGAAACTAAGCTTGATCATGTTAAAAAAGAACTAGATTTTCTCCAAAAGACATTGATGAATTATGTCCAACAAGAAGAAATAAATAATTATTTAGAAAATTTGATAAACATTAATTCTAAACTCTGGAATATAGAAGATGATATTAGAGAGTGTGAAAGAAAAAAATTATTTGATCAATCATTTATTGATTTAGCTAGAAGTGTCTATTTTACAAATGATGAAAGAGCAAAAGTAAAAAATGATATTAATAAAACCTTTGGTTCTGAATTAGTAGAGGTAAAATCTTATGAGGAATATTAATTAATAAATTCTTGAAACACTTTTAGTAACAAGAGATACTAATTTTTCTTTGTAAATGTTATCTTTAAATATATCAACTGAGTCTACTGCTACATTTGAAAAGTGATTTGCTCTTGTAAGGGTATCTTCAATACATTGATACTTATTAATTATTTCTAATGCCATTTCAAAATCACCATCATTTTGGTTAAGATCAGATATTGTTCTTTCCCAAAACTTTTTTTCTTTATCATTTGATCTTCCATACGCTAAAATTATTGGAAGAGTAATTTTACCTTCTTTAAAATCATCTCCAGTATTTTTTCCTAATATTTTTTTGTTTGAAGAATAATCAATAGCATCGTCAATTAATTGAAAAGTCATACCAAAGTTTGTTCCAAATGATTTCAATGCATTAACTTCGGCTTCTGTTCCAAGACCACTAATTGATCCAACTTGACATGCTGCACTAAATAAAGAAGCAGTCTTTGCATTTACAACTTCAAAATAAATATTTTCATTTATTTCTAAATTTTTATCATTAGCAAGTTCTAAAACTTCTCCTTCAGAAATTACAACACTAGTATCTGATAATATTTTTAACGTTTCTGTATTGCCATATTTAGTCATCAGTTGAAAAGCTCTACTGAATAAAAAATCACCAACTAATACACTTGTTTTATTTTTCCATTTCTCATTTGCTGTAGGTTTTCCTCTTCTTTGTTTACTTTCATCAATTACATCATCATGTAATAGTGTTGCAGTGTGAATAAATTCTACTGCTGCAGATAGACCGATATGATTCATTTCATTTTCAATTCCCTTAGTTTCATTTCTTGTCATATGAAAACTTGAAACGGTTAAAAGAGGCCGTAATCTTTTTCCGCCTGATAAAATAAGATATTTTCCAACTTCATGAACTAAAGGTACATTGCTATCTAATTTATCTAGAATTATGGTGTTTACAGATACCAGGTCCTCCTTGCATAG
>CABYTX010000026.1 GCA_902522015.1 uncultured Alphaproteobacteria bacterium | reverse complement strand
AACTTTAAATAAAATGTTAACTTTTGATTCTGTTAAGAGTAGATTAGATCGAGAACAGCCTTTAACAATATTAGAATTTAATTATATGCTTTTACAAGCTTATGATTTTTTTCATTTAAATAAGAACTATAATTGTATCTTACAAATGGGAGGGTCAGATCAATGGGGCAATATATTAAGTGGAGTTGATTTAATAAAAAAAATTAATAATAAAAATGCATTTGGGGTCACTTCACCACTAATTACCAATAATGATGGATCTAAAATGGGAAAAACAGCTGATGGAGCTGTATGGCTAAATAAAAATAAAATATCTAGTTTAGATTTTTTTCAATTTTGGAGAAATGTAAATGATAATGATGTTTCGAAATTTCTATATTTATTTACTAAACTTCCTTTGAAAGAAATAGAAAAACTTTCAATGCTAAAAGATCAAGAAATAAATGAAGCAAAAAAAATAATTATATTTGTGAAGAGGGATCATCTCTTAATCTTATTGAAGAGTATGAAAATAAAAATAATTCTACTTCAAATATATTAAATGTAATTAAATTGGAAAAAAATTCTCAGCTAAATCATTTTCTAATCCAAGACAATTCTCCGAATCATAATTTAATAATCACAACTCATTCTTCATGTAAAAAAGATTCTACCTATATCCAAAAAGTATATAATTTTTCAGAAGGCTACGTAAGAAATTTTCATTACTCAGAGTTAATAGAAGCTAATTCAGAAGCGGATCTACAAGGAATATTTTTTCTAAAAGATAATAACACATCTAACAATAAAACATTTGTTAAGCATTTAGCTGAAGATTGCAAAAGTAATCAAGTTTATAAAGGTATTTTAAATGATTGTTCTAAAGCAACATACTTTAGTAATACTTATGTGGATCAAGTGGCACAAAAAACAGAAGGATATCAACTTAGCAAAGGGATACTTTTATCTGATAATGCATCGTATTTTTCTAAACCTGAATTAAAAATATATGCTGATGATGTGAAATGTAGTCATGGATCTACTATTGGGCCTATAGACGAAAATGCTATTTTTTATCTTCGCTCTAGAGGTATGAGTAAAATTGCAGCAACTAAAATATTGATATCATCATTTATTAATGAAGAATTAAGTAGTATTGATAATGAACAAATGTCCGAAATAATACAAAAGAAACTTGTAAGATACTTAAGTAAAGTGAAATGAATATTTCAAATTTTAAATCAAGATTTCCCGTATTCAAAAAAAATCCTAATCTAGTTTTTTTAGATACAGCCGCATCAGCATTAAAAGTTGATGAAATGATTGAAGCCACCAATAACTGTTACACAAATGAATATGCAAATATCCATAGAGGTAATTATGAATTAAGTTCAAAGTTAACAAAAAAATTTGAAGATGCACGAAAAAAAATTGCAGATTATTTAAATACATCTGAAAACAATATTATTTTTGTAAAAAGTGCGACTGAGGGTATAAATTTAATTGCATCTTGTATGTCAAAAAAATTTTTTGAAGATGGTGATGAAATAATCTTAAGTTATCTTGAACACCATGCTAATTTGATACCTTGGCATTTAATTGAAAAAAAGATAAAAATTACTCCTCTGGGACTAAACGAAGATAGTGAAATTAATTATGGTGAATTAAATGATAAAATTAACTCAAAAACTAAATTAATTACATTAACCCATATGTCAAATGTTACAGGATCAATAACCAATTTTGATAAAGTAAAAGAAATTGCAAAAAAAAATAATATACCTCTACTATTGGATGGTTGTCAATTTGCACCTCACAAAAAAGTTGATCTAATAGATTTAGATCCCGATTTTTATGTTTTTTCTGCACATAAAATGTATGGCCCATCAGGTCTTGGTGTACTGTATATGAAAGATAAGTGGATCGATGAATTTGCTCCTTACCAAGGGGGAGGGCAAATGATTCATGATGTAGATATTGATAGAAGTACATATGCAAATGGTTATGAAAAATTTGAGGCAGGTACTCCTCCTATCGCCCCAGTTATTGGATTTTCATCATCATTGGATTTTATGAATGAAGTTGATCCTAGTTTTATTTATGATCATGAAATGAAACTTCATGATTACGCTTATGAAAAACTTTCAAAATTCAATAATATAAAAATATATGGATCAAATAAAAATAAAGGTGCTATCATTTCTTTTAATATTGAAGGTATTCATAATTCTGATTTAGGTGCGATGTTAGATAAAAAAAATATAGCAATAAGAACTGGGCATCATTGTTGTCAACCTCTTATGAAACATTTTAATGTTACTGGAACTTCTAGAATTTCATTCGGAGTATATAATACCAAAGACGATGTTGATTATTTAGTAGACAGCATTCATGAAATAACAAAAATCTTGCTATAACTAATGGAAGAAAAACAATTAGAAGATTTTTTACCAGATAAAAACAAAAGCTATATAAAAAAATTCAACAATACAAACATAACCACTAAAATTAATGCAGAACAAGTTATAGAGTGTATTAGGACTGTCGTTGATCCTGAAATACCAGTCAACTTATATGATTTAGGTTTAATATACGAAATTAATATTAATGATGATAACGACATTAAAATTAAAATGACTCTAACTAACCCAAACTGCCCTGTAGCAGGAACTATGCCAGAAAGTGTAGGAAAATCAGTTGAAAAATTATCAAATCTAAATTCAATTGAAGTTTCTTTAGTTTGGGATCCAAAGTGGCATAAAGATTTAATGTCCGAAGAAGCAAAACTTGCTTTGGATATTTTTTAATTTAATTTATAAGAATTATATGAATAATATCTTATCTATAACAACAAAGGCAACTGAACAAATTAAAAAAATAATGTCCAACGCTCCTAATGGCATGGACTCTGTTGTGATTGGAGTAGATAAATCTGGTTGTAGTGGATATGCATATAAATTAGATTTTGGTAACTCATCAGATTTTAAAAATTTTGAAATTATTGATCAAGATGGAGCAAAAGTGTTAATCGATCCAAAAGCCACAATGTTTCTATTAGGTTCAGTAATGGATTATAGAGAAGATAAACTAGCCTCTAGATTTTTTTTTGACAATCCAAATGAAAAAAGTACGTGTGGTTGTGGAGAGTCTTTTAGTATATAAAATTTAATATTGGCGGAGTAGCTCAGTTGGTCAGAGCGCACGGCTCATATTCGTGATGTCGGGGGTTCAAATCCCTCCTCCGCTACCAATGTTTTTTGTTGTAATTTTAAGACTATAGTAATAACAGGTGGATATATATCGCGGGATGGAGCAGCCCGGTAGCTCGTCAGGCTCATAACCTGAAGGTCGTAGGTTCAAATCCTACTCCCGCAACCAAAAATTCATAAAGATTCTTATATTTTATAAATAATTTTAAAGTTATACATAAATATCCCCAGAAATACTGGTTTTTTTTTTATTTTTTATGATTTGACAAGGAATTTTTATACTATTATAGGCTTCTTCTCTTTTCATATGAAAAGAACAATCCTCTACTATTTTATTTTAAATTGTAGGGTATTGTATGCTCTTTAATTTGTTAATAAGATAATAAAGAGATACGTAGACAACAATTCGTAATTTAAATTTTACGAATGTTAATGGAATACGTATCAACAAATACTTTTGTTTATACAAGAAGTATTCCGCTTTAACGGACGTTCCGTAATTTTTGACTTCGGTCAAATTTACTTAACTTAAGAGTTTGATTATGGCTCAGAACGAACGCTGGCGGCATGCCTCATACATGCAAGTCGAACGAAATCTTCGGATTTAGTGGCGCACGGGTGAGTAACATGTGGGAATCTACCTGAAGGTTCGGAATAACTGCGGGAAACTGTAGCTAATACCGGATGTGTCTGTAAAGAGAAAGATTTATCGCCTTCAGATGAGCCCGCACTAGATTAGCTAGTTGGTGAGGTAACTGCTCCACCAAGGCTACGATCTATAGCTGATTTGAGAGGATGATCAGCCACACTGGGACTGAGACACGGCCCAGACTCCTACGGGAGGCAGCAGTAGGGAATATTGGACAATGGGGGAAACCCTGATCCAGCAATGCCGCGTGAGTGAAGAAGGCCTTCGGGTTGTAAAACTCTTTCATCAATGATGATAATGACATTAGTTGAAGAAGAAGCTCCGGCTAACTTCGTGCCAGCAGCCGCGGTAATACGAAGGGGGCTAGCGTTGTTCGGAATCACTGGGCGTAAAGCGTATGTAGGCGGATCAAAAAGTTAGATGTGAAATCCCTGGGCTCAACCCAGGAACTGCATTTAAAACTAGTGATCTAGAAATTGGTAAAGGTTAGTAGAATTTCCAGTGTAGAGGTGAAATTCGTAGATATTGGAAAGAATACCAGAAGCGAAGGCGACTAACTAGGCCATTTTTGACGCTGAGATACGAAAGCGTGGGTAGCAAACAGGATTAGATACCCTGGTAGTCCACGCAGTAAACGATGAGTGCTAGTCGCTGGTACAGTAGTATCAGTGTCGAAGCTAACGCATTAAGCACTCCGCCTGGGAAGTACGGTCGCAAGATTAAAACTCAAATAAATTGACGGGGGCCCGCACAAGCGGTGGAGCATGTGGTTTAATTCGAAGCAACGCGAAGAACCTTACCAGACCTTGACATGGTATGTTTAAATTACAGAATCGTAATTTTTCAGTTCGGCTGGCATACACACAGGTGCTGCATGGCTGTCGTCAGCTCGTGTCGTGAGATGTTGGGTTAAGTCCCGCAACGAGCGCAACCCTCATTTTTAGTTGCCATCAGGTTATGCTGGGCACTCTAGAAAAACTGCCGGTGATAAGCTGGAGGAAGGCGGGGATGACGTCAAGTCCTCATGGCCCTTACGGTCTGGGCTACACACGTGCTACAATGGTGGTGACAGAGGGCAGCAATGTCGCAAGATAAAGCTAATCCCTAAAAACCATCTCAGTTCGGATTGGACTCTGCAACTCGAGTCCATGAAGTTGGAATCGCTAGTAATCGTAGATCAGCGTGCTACGGTGAATACGTTCTCGGGCCTTGTACACACCGCCCGTCACGCCATGGGAGTTGGTTTTACCTTAAGCCGGTGCGCTAACCGCAAGGAAGCAGCCGTCCACGGTAGGGTCAGCGACTGGGGCGAAGTCGTAACAAGGTAACCGTAGGGGAACCTGCGGTTGGATCACCTCCTTTCTAAGGATATTGATAATTAGCTCGCTAATTATCCGGATTGTTGTCTATCTATCTCTTTTTTAAATTAGCTAGTACTGGGTGCTTACATAATTACATTGGGCTGGTAGCTCAGTTGGTTAGAGCGCGCGCTTGATAAGCGTGAGGTCGGAAGTTCAAGTCTTCCTCGGCCCACCAATTACAGGGGGATTAGCTCAGCTGGGAGAGCGCCTGATTTGCATTCAGGAGGTCAGCGGTTCGATCCCGCTATCCTCCACCATACTTCTAATTATATCTTATTTATTCTTTAAAATGTTAATATGAAATAAATAACTGATCAAAATAAATTTTTTTGATTTTAATACGTACAAAATTTTTCTCTGTACGTAATTGCAATCAAGCGCAAAAGGGCATTTAGTGGATGCCTTGGCATCAAGAGACGATGAAGGACGTGGCAGGCTGCGAAAATTTAAGGGGAGTTGTCAACACACTTTGATCCTTAAGTATCCGAATGGGGAAACCCAACTCTTTAGAGTTACTTATTAGTGAATTCATAGCTAATAAGAGTTAACCTAGTGAATTGAAATATCTTAGTAGCTAGAGGAAAAGAAATATATTCTGTTAGTAGTGACGAGCGAAAGCGGACCAGGCCAATAGTAAAATTATAATAACTAAAACTTTCTGGAAAGTTAGACCATAGTGGGTGATAGTCCCGTATAGGTAAAAAATAATTTTATTTTCGAGTAGGGCGGAACACGTGAAATTTTGTCTGAATATGGGAAGACCACTTCCCAAGCCTAAATACTCCTTGATGACCGATAGTGAACTAGTACCGTGAGGGAAAGGTGAAAAGCACCCCGATAGGGGGAATGAAATAGTATCTGAAACCGAATGCCTACAAGCAGTCAGAGCTTCCTTGAGAAGTGATGGCATACCTTTTGTATAATGGGTCAGCGACTTAGTCTGTGCAGCAAGCTTAAGCCATAAGGTGTAGGCGAAGGGAAACCAAGTCTTAATAGGGCGTTAGTTGTATGGATTAGACTCGAAGCGGGATGAGCTTAATATGAGCAGGTTGAAGATGCAGTAACATGCATCGGAGGACCGAACCAGGAAACGTTGAAATGTTTTTGGATGACTTGTGTTAAGGGGTGAAAGGCCAACCAAATTCCGCTATAGCTAGTTCTCCGCGAAAACTATTTAGGTAGTGCGTTGTGTGAATGGTGTCGGGGGTAAAGCACTGGATGGGCTAGGGGGAAGCGATTCCTACCAAACCTAACCAAACTCTGAATACCGACATTCTATACACAGCAGACAGACTATAGGTGCTAAGGTCTATAGTCGAGAGGGAAACAGCCCAGATCACCAGTTAAGGCCCCCAAATAATGGCTAAGTGGGAAAGTATGTAGAAAGACCAAGACAGGCAGGAGGTTGGCTTAGAAGCAGCCATCCTTTAAAGATAGCGTAACAGCTCACTGTTCTAATTAAGTTTTTCCGCGACGAAGATGTAACGGGGCTAAAGCCATTTGCCGAAACTGTGACTTTATTGTTGTTGCGACAATAATAAGGGGTAGCGGAGCGTTCTGTAAGCTGTTGAAGGCATTTTGTAAAAAATGTTGGAGGTATCAGAAGTGCGAATGCTGACATGAGTAGCGATAAAGAGTGTGAGAGACACTCTCGCCGAAATCCTAAGGTTTCCTGCGTAAAGTTAATCTGCGCAGGGTTAGTCGACCCCTAAGGCGAGGCAGAAATGCGTAGTCGATGGGAAACAGGTTAATATTCCTGTACCTTCTGAGAGTTGACGGATTACGTAAATTGTATTTTCTTATTGGATTGAAAATGCAGTGAAGTAGTCCCTGGAAATAGCCTCAGAATATAGATCGTACCTAAACCGACACAGGTAGGAAGGTAGAGTATACCAAGGCGCTTGAGAGAATGATGTTGAAGGAACTCGGCAAAATGCTCTTGTAACTTCGGAATAAGAGAGACCATTTTTTAGGCAACTAAATTATGGTGGCACAGAATAGGGAGAAGCGACTGTTTATCAAAAACACAGGTCTCTGCTAAGTCGTAAGACGATGTATAGGGACTGACGCCTGCCCGGTGCCGGAAGGTTAAATGGTGGAGTGCAAGCTCTAAAATGAAGCCCCGGTGAACGGCGGCCGTAACTATAACGGTCCTAAGGTAGCGAAATTCCTTGTCAGGTAAGTTCTGACCCGCATGAATGGCGTAACGATTTCTCCGCTGTCTCCAACATCAACTCAGCGAAATTGAATTCTCCGTGAAGATGCGGAGTACGTGTAGTTAGACGGAAAGACCCCGTGCACCTTTACTATAGCTTTACAGTGGTATTAGAAAATTAATGTGTAGGCTAGGTGGTAGACTTTGAAGTTTAGGCGCAAGCTTGAATGGAGTCAAAAGATGAAACACCACCCTTTAATTTTTTGATATCTAACCATCATCCATTATCTGGATGTGGGACCCTGTATGGTGGGTAGTTTGACTGGGGCGGTCGCCTCCCAAAGAGTAACGGAGGCGCGCGATGGTAGGCTCAGGCTGGTCGGAAATCAGCTTTAGAGTGCAATGGCAAAAGCCTGCCTGACTGCGAGACGTACATGTCGAGCAGAGTCGAAAGACGGTCATAGTGATCCGGTGGTTCCGAGTGGAAGGGCCATCGCTCAACGGATAAAAGGTACGCCGGGGATAACAGGCTGATACCCCCCAAGAGTCCATATCGACGGGGGTGTTTGGCACCTCGATGTCGGCTCATCACATCCTGGGGCTGGAGAAGGTCCCAAGGGTTTGGCTGTTCGCCAATTAAAGTGGTACGTGAGCTGGGTTCAGAACGTCGTGAGACAGTTCGGTCCCTATCTGCTATACGAGTTGGAAATTTGACAGGATTTGTCCCTAGTACGAGAGGACCGGGATGAACGTACCTCTGGTGTACCAGTTGTTCCGCCAGGAGCATCGCTGGGTAGCTATGTACGGACAGGATAACCGCTGAAAGCATCTAAGCGGGAAACCCACCTGAATACTAGATTTCCCCATTAGAGTCGTGGAAGACCACCACGTTGATAGGTTAGATGTGGAAGTGCAGTAATGCATGAAGCTTACTAATACTAATAACTCAATTGGCTTGATTACAATATCGTACAGAGAAAAGTTTTGTAACTATAAGTTTCCTGGTGACAATAGCAACAGATAAACACCCGATCCCATTCCGAACTCGAACGTGAAAGCTGTTAGCGCCGATGGTACTTTGTCTTAAGGCATGGAAGAGTAGGTCGTTGCCAGGATTTCATTTTCAACTATGTAAAATTATTATATAAAAATAATTTGATTATAAATATATTAATACAAGCTAGACTAAATTCCAAAAGACTACCAGGAAAAGTTCTTTTCAAAATTAATAATACAACAATACTTGAACACGTTTATAAAAAAATAATCAAAATTAAAAATAACAATAAAAATATTAAAAATATAATAATCGCTACATCTGATAATAAGTTAGACAATAAAATTTATAATTTTTGTAAGAATAAAAGTATTCCAGTTTTTAGGGGAAAGTTAAATAATGTATATGATAGGTTGACATCAGCTGCTGAACTTTATGATACAGATTACCTAATTAGAATAAGTGCTGATAGCCCATTGATTGATATATCTTTAATTGAATATACCCTAAATAAAATAAATATCTCAAACTATGATTTAATAACAAATGTTTTTCCAAGATCTTATCCTAAAGGTCAATCATTTGAGATAATTAGTTTGAATTTGCTAAA
>CABYTX010000025.1 GCA_902522015.1 uncultured Alphaproteobacteria bacterium | reverse complement strand
CGAGGTTTAAAAAAAACTCTAGTGAAATCTGAGAGTGATAATCCCAAACCAAGAGAAAACATGATAAATGCTAAAGATAGAGGTAAAATTACATCAGTTATAATTCCCATATTTAAATAATTACCATTTGTTTATTGAAAAAAAAATATATTATTTTGAAAATTAATTCGAAAATTTTTCTAGCATTTCATTGGGAATTTTAGCAATTTTGCCATTTGAAAAAACTGGCGTAATTAATATTTCCGAATCAACTAATAATTCTTCATTTTTTTTGATTTGCTGATGAAACAATATTTTTACTTTAGAGATATTTATAACTTTTGTCGTAATTTTTAAAATATCCTCAAAATATGCTGGCTTTTTATAATCTATCTTGCAATTCTTTACGACAAAATAGAATTTATATTTTTCTAAAATATTTTTGTGAGTGAAGCCTAAGTTATATAAGTAATCAGTTCTTCCTCTTTCAAGAAATTTTAGATAATTTGCATAATAAACTCTTTTAGAAGCATCAGTATCTTCATAATAAACTTTAATTTCTGTATTCATAAAATTGATCAATAAATGGATTTAAATTATCAGATATCTGAAAACCAATTCCATAATTTTCATTTAATTCTAGATAACCGTTAATAATTTGAAATGATGGATTTACTATTTTTGTTCTGAGTTCATTCTCATTAATATCATATTCTAAATATCCATCAGGGTTTAAAGCTGACATAATATGAGCTGAAGAAATTAAACCAATAGCTCCTCCCAAATAATGTAACCATATTTTATTTTTTTTAATATTTTTACCTAAATCTAAGATGTCAGTGATACCTCCATACCGTGCTAAATCTGGTTGCAGAAACTGTATTTGTGTATCATTATCTAATTCATAAAATTTATTTAAATAAATTAGATTTTCACCAAATGCTAAATTTTTGTATAGTTTATTTAATTGAACTATTTCAGATATTGAATGGTTTGCAGATATGGGTTCTTCTAACCAAAAATAATTGAAATTTTTTAATTTACTAATATTTTCATGAACATTATTTAAGCTCCAAGCCTGGTTTATATCTAGCATATATTTTTCATTAGATTTCATAGTTTCTTCAATAGAAGTAATCGCTTTAATGTCTTCTAAAATATTAAAACCAATTTTAATTTTAAATCTATCTATGCCCAAAAGACGGGCTTCTTGAATTCTTTCTAAATGTTCATCTCTGTTTATCCCACTTGCATAAACTTTAATTTTATTTTTGGATTGATCATCAATTAGTTTGTTTAAAGGTTTTTTTTTAATTTTAGAAAAAAGATCCCATGCGGCACAATCTATGCCAGAAAAAATGTTTTCAAAAGCACCATAGTCACCTGTTTGATTTTTAATTGAATTAAACTTTTCTATTAAAAATTTTTTAAGACTTGAGGGATCTTCAAATTGAAAATTAATTAAAAAATCAATAAAATAGTCTTTTAGAATTTCAAATCTATATCTACCGCCGTGATTCGGAAAATTACACCATATTTCCCCTATTCCATTATTATTATTTTGATCATGAATTTCTATAACTAAAGAGGATCTAAATTTAATTTTACCAAAAGAAGAAAGTACAGGATTTTTGTTATTATATTTTAATAAATAAATTTTGATATTTGTTATTTTGATCATTTATTTTTAATAAAATTAAACATTGATGTCCAATCTAGATCTCCATATTGTTTTTTTGAAGCATCATCATAAATTTTCTCTGCTGCCTTACCCATATTTAGATCTAAATTTTGTTCAGATGCAAATTGAATAGCAAGGCGTAAATCTTTTAATGCTAAATTATTTTTAAAACCTGGAGATACATCATCTTTAAAAACTTTAGCTGGATATGTCAAATTCATGTGCCCCTTCCCAGCTGCAGTTGTGAGCATTAATTCAATAGCCATTTTTTTGTCTATACCTGATTTATCAGCTAAATTTAAAGTTTCTGCTGTCAATATATTTAAGGCAATGGACATGTAGTTATTTATAATTTTCATTTTACTACCTGATCCATTTTCACCACAATAAACAATATCACTTCCCATAGTTTCTAATAAATTTTTTATATTCTTAAATTCATCTTTATTGCCACCTACCATTATTAAAAGAGTGCCATCAATTGCATTCTGTACTAATCTTGCAACAGGCGCATCAAACATTATTATATTATTTTTATTAAGCTCCTCATTAATAAAAATAGAGTCATTTGGATTAATTGTACTCATATCAATTAATACAAAATTTTTATTATCTTGATAAATCAAACCATTTTTACCAAAACATACTTCTTTCACATTGTCTCCATTTGGCAACATAGTGATGATTATTTCTACATTTTGAGATAATTCTGATAAGCTTGTTTTTTCTATGCCTCCTAGATTCTTTAAAGCATTAACTGAATCAGAATTAACAAAAGGATCATAAAAGGATAAACTATAACCTTTATTAATGATATTAGATGCCATTGGTAAACCCATGGTACCTATTCCAATAAATCCAATATTTTTCATAAACTTAAAATTTATTTATAGTTGCAAAAGCTGGAAAATTCAAAAATTAACAGATTGAAATAGATATATTAATGACTACTTATCCAAAGATGGATAATTATTTAGAATCAATAATTAAAAGAGACCCTGCTGCAAGAAGTAAATTGAGCATAATATTGACCTATCCTGGAGTAAAATCAGTATTTTTTCACAAAATAGCCAATCAATTGTGGAAACTAAATTTATATACTCTTGCAAGAATAGTATCTCAATTTAGTCGTTTCTTGACTGGAATTGAAATTCACCCTGCAGCAAAAATTGGTAAAAATCTTTTTATTGATCACGGAATGGGAACTGTAATAGGTGAAACAAGTCAAATTGGAGATAATGTTACACTTTATCATGGAGTAACTTTAGGGGGTATCAGTCCGGCTGAAAATTCAAAAGATCAAAGAGATACTAAAAGACATCCTACAATTGAGGATAATGTAATTATAGGTTGTGGTGCAAGTATTCTTGGTCCAATTAATATTGGAAGTTGTGCAAGAGTTGGAGCTAATACAGTAGTATTAAAAGATGTTCCTCCTTATGCAACAATGGTTGGTAATCCTGTTAAAAACATTAATATTAATAAAGATACATCATTCAACCCATATGGTGTAAGAGATATTGATGATAACAAATAATGTTACTGAATTAATTGGTAACACTCCTTTAATAAAATTAAAATACCCCTCAGAAATTTCAGGTTGTGAAATATATGGTAAGGCTGAATTTATGAATCCAGCTGGTTCAGTAAAAGATAGAACAGCACTTGGTATTATCGAGGATGCAGAAGAAAAAAAATTATTGGAACCAGGTGGAACTGTAGTTGAAGGCACTTTTGGGAACACAGGAATAGGCTTAGCATTAGTTTGTAATGCAAAAAATTATAATCTAGAAATTGTAATGCCTAACATAACCGTTCAATCTAAAAGAGATATACTTAAAAATATGGGGGCAAAACTTCATTTAGTTGATACAAAACCATATTCCGATCCTGGAAATTATCAAAAAGTCTCAAAGCAATTAGCTAAAGATATTGAAAAGCAAACAGGTAAGAAAACTTTTTGGGCTGGTCAGTTTGAAAATTTAGCAAATTACAAGTTTCATGAGAAGACAACATCTGCAGAAATATTTAAACAAACAGATGGAAAAATAGATGGTTTCACATGTGCAATAGGAACTGGAGGAACATTAACTGGTGTTAGTGTTGGTCTAAAATCAAAAAATAAAGCAATTATCATCGCTTGTACAGACTCACAAGGATCATCAATGTTTAATTATTTTACAAATGGTAAACCAGAAAAAAAAGGTGAAGAATCAATAACAGAAGGCATCGGACAGGCTAGAGTAACAAAAAATTTAGAAAATTGTAATGTAGATCAATCTTTTTTTGTTTCTGATCAAGAATGTATGGAAATGCTATTTAAAATTATGAAAACAGATGGATTATTTCTAGGATTAAGTTCTGGGGTAAATATATGTGGTGCAGTAAAATTAGCAAAATCAATGGGTACGGGTAAAAAAATAGTAACAATACTTTGTGATGATGCAAATAAATATTATGATAAAATGTTTAATAAAGAATACTTATTATCCAGAAATTTACCTTATGCTGATTGGATGTAATTATGAATACTAAAGATAAAAAATTTAATTCTAAAGTCATTCATTCAGGTCATGGCGCTGATGAAACTACAGGTGCAGTAATGCCCCCGATTCATCTTTCATCGACTTTCAAGCAAAATTCTCCTGGGGACTTTACTTATGAATATGCAAGAACAGGAAACCCAACAAGAGATATATTAGAAAAGTTATTAGTTGAATTAGAAGATGGTAAATTTGCTTATGCTTTCAGCTCAGGTATGGCTGCAATTTCTGCATTATCAGATGCTTTGGGTAAAAATTATTCAATTATTTGCAGCGATGATGTTTATGGTGGAACAAGAAGAATATTTGATAAAATTAAAACAGTTAATCAAGATGTGGAAGTAACATATGCCGATCTTAGTAAGGAAAATAATTGGCAAGGTCACCTAAAAGAAAACACGAAAATGATTTGGGTTGAGACACCCTCTAACCCATTATTAAAAATTATAGATATAAAAAAAATTAGAGAAAGCCTAAAGGATGATAATATTATTGTTGTTTGTGATAATACTTTTGCATCACCCTACAATCAGCAACCATTAAACAATGGTGCTGATGTTATTATACATTCGTCAACTAAATATCTTGGAGGTCATTCAGATATAATTGGAGGTGCATTAATTATAAATGATAATAAAATTTTAGCTGATAAAATTAAATATATTCAAAATGCAGTTGGTGCTGTTCCCAGTCCCTTCGATTGTTATTTACTTATTCGATCAATTAAGACACTTGCTGTAAGAATGGAGAGGCACAATAATAACGCCTTAGAAATTGCTAATTATTTATTAAAACATCCTAAAATTAAAAACGTTTTTTATCCTGGATTAGAAAATAACGCAAGTTATGAAATTGCAAAAAAGCAAATGACTGGATTTGGCGGAATATTATCAATTGAATTAATAGGCGATATTAATTCAGCAAAAAAATTTCTTGAAACAATTCAAATATTTACACTAGCAGAAAGTTTGGGTGGAGTTGAAAGTTTAATTGAGCATCCAGCTATAATGACACATGCATCCATTGACAAAAAAATTAGAGATGAATTAGGAATTTCTGATACCTTAATCAGACTTTCAATTGGAATTGAAGATATTTCAGACTTAAAGAAGTCATTAGATGATGCTCTAAAAAATATTTAAATTATTTTTTTCAAATCTGGAGGTGAATAATTAGGACCCTTCATAACTTTACCAAATTCATTATAAATTGGCTTACCTTCCTCTGAAAGTTTACTCATGTTACTACGATGAACTTCGTTAAAACATTTATCTAGATCTATACCAAAAGCAGCACCCGCACCGTATGTTACAACTAAAATATCAGTTAATGCATCAGCAACTTCAACAATATCATTATCATTAATTGCATCTTTTAATTCATTAAATTCTTCATCAATCAATTTTTTTCTTAATTTAACAATTTTATTTTCTGGAAATTCAGCACTAGTTTTTACTTCTTGACCAAAAGTTGTCATAAATTCTTTTACTTTTTCAAAATTTGTCATTTTATCTCCCAATAATATTTATTTATAAAAAATATCGTTGTAAGTCACAACTATAAAGAGAAAAGATATTATTGTTATCCCCACAGCCAAATAAACT
This sequence comes from uncultured Alphaproteobacteria bacterium, assembly GCA_902522015.1. Lineage (GTDB taxonomy): Bacteria > Pseudomonadota > Alphaproteobacteria > HIMB59 > CACPNW01. Next base: position 4,489 of record CABYTX010000025.1, on the reverse strand, counting down.
CTTGTAATAAACTCAGGAAGAGAGTTTGAAAAAATTCTTCTAATAATAAAATACATTATATGACCGCCATCTAAAAGAGGAATAGGAAGCAAATTAAATAACCCCACAAACAAAGAAATAACAATAAATAAAAATAGAACTCCTCTAACCTGATCTAGCATCATTTGATCAGCATTTTTAACGATCCCTACTGGTCCAGCTAACTGATCTCCTAATGTATTTTCTTTATAAGATTGTTGAAGAAATGAAAAAGAAGCAGCATAATATGTAGGTATAAATAAAGATGAGTTTTTAATTGAATCAATTAAATTATACTTATCAATAATAGGATTTTCAGGTGAAGATATTCCGATAATGTACCTATTTAATTCTTCATTAAATTTTAGATCAAATTTTTTTTCGATTATCTGATTATTTCTTTCTACCAAGATATTTATACTTTGGTTATTTGCAATTGCTTTTGGGATATCAGAAAACTCTTCAATACTAATATTATTTATTTCAAGTATTCTATCTCCTTCTCTAAGATCATTTTCAAATGCTGATGAATTTTCGCTAACTGATCCAATAATTGGCATTAAGCTTACAATTCCAAAAAAGAAAAATATGCAGAAAAGGGCAAACCACGCACTAAGAATATTAAAAATACTTCCTGCTAAAAGTACTAATATCTTTTGAAAAAGTGTAAGGGATTGAAAGGATCCTTGTTCATCTTTAGGGTTTGGAGAAAATATATTATCAAGACCTTTGATTTTTACATATCCACCCAATGGAATTGGAGATAATTTCCATGTAGTTCCATTTCTATCTGTATATTTTAAAAAGGGCTTACCAAATCCAATTGAGAAATCAGTAACTTCAGCTTTAAACAATCTCGCAACTATATAATGACCATACTCATGTATTCCGACAAGCACTAAAAAAACTAAAATAAGATTAATATAAATCATACTTATTATTAAATTAATATTTTAAATAATTGATAAATAACAATTATCCTGTTTTAACCTCTTCATATTCATCAATTGGAGGACAAACACAAAATAAATTTCTATCACCGTATACATTATCAATTCTACTAACTGGACTCCAGTATTTATTATTTATCAAATAAGCATGTGGGTAGGCAGCATCTTTTCGGGAATATTTGTGATCCCAATTGTCAGAAGATACTTCTTCAATGGTATGAGGGGCATTTTTTATAGGATTATCTACTTTATCAAATTTACCATCTCTAATCATAGTAATTTCATTGTGAATAGAAATCATTGCCTCACAAAATCTATCTAGTTCCTCTTTTGATTCACTTTCAGTAGGCTCAATCATCAGAGTGCCGGGAACAGGAAAAGACATTGTGGGCGCATGAAATCCATAATCGATTAGTCTTTTAGCAATATCTTCGTCTGAAATATTTAATTCTTGTTTAAATGGCCTGATATCAATAATAAATTCGTGTGCCACCATATTATTCTTACCAGTATATAAAATAGGATAATAATTTTTTAATCTTTCTTTAATATAATTAGCATTTAAAATTGCAACTTGAGTTGCTAATTTTAAACCATCGTCACCCATCATAGAAATATAGGAATATGAAATAGGTAAAATAGATGCGCTGCCCCAAGGAGCTGCAGAAACTGCCTCTTGAGTTGTTAAACCAATTTCATTTTTAAACATGGGGTGTCCAGGAGCAAAATCTGCTAAATGTTTTTTTAATCCTATAGCTCCAACTCCAGGTCCACCTCCTCCATGAGGTATACAAAATGTCTTATGCAAATTCATATGACATACATCTGGTCCAAATTTACCTGGTTTAGCTACACCAACCATTGCATTATAATTGGCACCATCTAGATACACTTGTCCTCCGGCATCATGAATTTTTTTACAAATCTCAACAATACTTTCCTCAAATACACCATGTGTTGATGGGTATGTAATCATTAAAGCAGATAATTTATCTCCTGCTTCTTCAATTTTTTTATCTAAGTGAGTTAAGTCAACGTTACCTCTATCATCACAGTTTACTATTAAAATATCCATACCACACATCTGTGCACTGGCAGGATTGGTTCCATGAGCACTTTTTGGAATTATACAAATATTTCTTTTAGTATCTGAATTTTTTTCATGATATTTTTGAATAGCTAATAAACCAGCAAACTCACCTTGTGCGCCAGCATTAGGTTGAAGTGAAACTGCGTCAAAACCAGTAATGTCTTTTAACATCGATATTAATTCACTCATCATTTCATTATATCCCTCACGTTGATGAGGTTCTAAGAATGGATGTGCATTTGAAAAACCCGGTAAAGTAATTGGAAGCATTTCAGATGCCGCATTTAATTTCATAGTACAAGATCCAAGAGGAATCATTGATCTATTTAAAGCAACGTCTTTGTTTTCTAGTTTTTTTAAATATCTCATCATTTCTGTTTCAGAATGATAGATATTAAATACTGGATGAGTTAAGATTTTGTCTTTTCTTTCTAAATCACTTTTGAAAATTGAATTTTCAATTTTACCCTCGATCTCTTCAGCATATATTTCAATATTATTTTCATTAAAAAATTTAATTAAATTATCTACATCTTGTAGTGATGTAGTTTCATCTAAGGAAATTGAAAAGTGATCGTCATTTACAAATCTAAAATTGATACCATTGTCTATAGATTTGTTTACCCAGTATGTTGATTTTGAATCTTTTATTAATAAGGTATCAAAATAATTTTTAGATTTTACTTCAAAATTTAATATCTCTAATGATTTTTTTAGATATCTAGACTTATAGTGAATGTCATTAGCAATATTTTTTAATCTAGTTGGGCCATGATATATTGCATATGAAGCAGATATAATTGCTAATAAGGCCTGTGCAGTACATATGTTACTTGTAGCTTTTTCCCTTCTAATATGTTGCTCGCGTGTTTGAAGAGCCATTCTGTAAGATCTTTTATTAGTACGATCAACTGACACACCAATTAGTCTTCCAGGTATCATTCTTTTGTATTCATCTAGTGTTGCAAAATATGCTGCGTGAGGGCCTCCTAGACCCATAGGAACACCAAACCTTTGTGTACTCCCAACAACTATATCAGCTCCAAAATCTTTTGGTGATTTCATAATTACCAAACTCATTATATCAGCTGCTATGATTGATAACGCATCGTAAGATTTATTTATATTTATTAAATCACTGAGATTTGCAATTTCTCCGTATGTGTCTGGATTTTGAATTAAACAACCAAAAGTATCATTATCTGGATTATCAAATATAATTTTTATACCTAAAGGCTTTGCTCTTGTTTTTAAGACAGACAGTGTTTGTGGATGACATGTATTTTGAACACAAAAAGTAAACTTTGCACTTTTTTTAATTTTAAAAGCCATCATCATAGCCTCAGCTGCCGCAGTACTTTCATCAAGTAAAGATGCATTTGCAATATCCATTCCAGTCAAATCAATTATCATTTGTTGAAAATTCATTAACATTTCCAACCTGCCCTGACTTACTTCTGGTTGATAAGGTGTGTAAGCAGTATACCATCCTGGATTTTCAAGAATATTTCTTAAAATAACGCTAGGTGTAATAGTATTATAATAACCCATTCCAATATAAGTTTTTTTGAAATTATTTTTTAAAGATAAAAGTTGAGTATTAATTTTATTAAACTCCTCAGACATACCAGGCCTTAATTTAAGTTTATCTTTAAAAATGATATGATTAGGTACAGTTTTTTCAATTAATTCATCTAATGAAGAGCAATTTATTGATTTAAGCATTTCTCCAATATCTTCATTTCTAGGTCCTATATGTCTGCTAACAAATTTATCTATTTCAATCATCTATTGTTCCAAAAATTGTTTATACTCATCTTCTGACATAAGTTCAGAATATTGATTTGAATCAGAAATTTTCATTTTAAAAATCCATCCCTCGTTTTCTGCATCTTGATTAATAATAGCAGCGTCATTTTCTAGATTATTATTAACTTCAATTATTTCACCATCAATTGGAGCATAAATATCAGAAGCTGCTTTTACAGATTCAACGACGCATATTTCATCTTTTGCTTTAACCGAATTTCCAACTAATGGTAATTCAATAAATACAATATCGCCAAGAGATTCTTGGGCATGATTGCTAATACCAATTGTGGCAATTTCATTTTCAATTGAAACCCATTCATGATCTTTTGTGTATTTTTTTTCACTCATATACGCTCCCATTTTTTTTATAATTTTTTTTTACAAAAGGTAGATTATTAATTTTTACTAATTCTAATTTTTTTCTGATTTCACAAAAAATTGGATTATCAGTATTAAATTCAGATATTATATAACCAATAGCAATAGATTTGTTTAGATTAGGAGAAAAACATCCACTTGTAATTTTGCCAATTTCATTATTATTATTATCGAATAATGTCATGCCATCTCTTAGCATTGATTTACTGATAGAAATTAAACCTATTTTTTTATTAGATAA
>CABYTX010000024.1 GCA_902522015.1 uncultured Alphaproteobacteria bacterium | reverse complement strand
AAATCATATTGTACAGGGAAGACTTATAAAAAGAAAAACTACAAAATAATTTACTTAAATTTTAATCCCATCTGTTCGAAGACACCATGATTATCTACCATAACGTAATTATCTAAAAATTTTCCATCTTTAATGGTCCAAAAATCTGAAAATTGCATTTTGATAGATTTGCCTGTTGGCTCCACTCCAAGATATGTTCCACTATGTGTGCCTGTTAGAAATCCCGTTGCACTAATCCACTCACCTTCAGCAACCACAATATCATTTTTTACATGATAATCTGGAAATGCTTCATAAAAAGGTTTTAGAACTTTATATTTAAAATTTTCTATACCATGGATATCGCCAAAACCTGGAGGACCGTGCCAAACCATATCATCATGCCAGTACTTATGTTGTGCTTCTAGATCTTGAGCATTAAGTGCATCATACATATCAGCTAATAATTTTTTACTTTCATCTAAAGTCATTTTTTATCTCCTAAAATTTGCATTAGTATTGCAAGCTCATTAAAACCCGTCCACTCTTTAATAATTTTATTATTTTTAATTTCCCATTGAGTGATTCCCCACAAATACACTTCTCTATTAGATGGTTGGCCATATGAACCATTACCTTTGTGAGTTCCTAAAGCGCCCCAACGAACCGATACTAAGTAACCATCTTTTGTATTTCCCATCCAGTATAAATCTTCAATACTGAGTGCAAGATCAGGAAATGAAGCTAAAAGTGATATTATAAATTTTCTTAATTGCAAAACTCCTTTAAATTTACGACCAGTTGAACCTTCAAATTCTACATTACTAGAGTATGCTTTATTTATTGCAGAAAAGTTTCGTCTATTCCAAATTGTATCATAAACTGCATGAACAAACTCTCTTACATTTTTGATTTTATCTGGAATATCAAAACTAATTGGTTTTAATTTAGTAATATTTCTTGTTGGCTTAGAGTTTTTAAAATGAGGAGCATAGGGACCTGCGATTCCCTCATCAACAAGTTGCTTTGCAACTTGATTTAAATCTAATCCGAGTTGTTTAATTAAGCCTGCTGTATCGTAAACAACATTTTCGTAATAAATTTCATTATTTTTTGCTACACAATTTGCAATACAAAATAATCTTACTTTTTTATTAGTTGGTTTAGAAAATTTACTAAATCCCGTATTTGTTCCGGTAATAATTGTTCTATGCGAAGTATGAAAACTTGCATTTTCATCCCCTGCCCAAATAACTTCATCTGCAAATAATCGAATATCTGGAAAAGCATTGTTTGTATGTACAGTATCAGCTACAATTTTTTCAGATCCAGATTGTAAACCAAATTCATCCCAAACTCTGCAATCTTTACTGTAGGTGTCATAGATGTAGCCAATATTTTTTTCTTCCCATATTTGATACGTAATCCTTACAATATAATCGATTATATTTTTATACTGATCCTCAAACCCCTTCATTGATTGATGTTTAAGTTTTTTGGGTTTTGGATTTAATGATTTAGCTGTTCCTCCACCTCCATATGCTTTTAATGAAATATCATAACTCTTAGGCATATGATTGTCTTGAAGAGCTTCTGGTCTTTTATCTGTAATTTTATTAAATTTCATAATTTGTATTTGTAATGAGATACATTTAAAAATATTTCAAAGCAATGAAATTTTATTCAAAAAAATGAATATTGTCTTTTTTAGTTTATTAATATAATCAAAATGAAATGACTGATCTCCAAGCAGAAAAAAAATTAGTATTAGATTATTCAAATGAGATAGATAGTTGCAACATTGATTCATTATCTGAAGTTATATCCAAATACGCATCAGAAGATTTTAGTATGAAATGTACCCACCCATTCAACGAACTAGGTAGTATAGATCTTGTTGCTAATAATCTTTGGAAACCAATTAAAGATTCATTTTCACCTATACAACGTCGATTAGATATATTTTATGCTGGGATAAATTCGCTAGATAAAAATAAAGGGAAATGGATCTCCAGTATGGGTCATTTCATGGGTGTTTTCAATAAGCCGTTTGTAGGCCTTAAACCAAATAATAAATCAATTTTATTAAGATTTGCAGAATTTTACAAAGTGGAAAATAACAAAATTACTGAAGGAGCTATTTTTTTAGATGTAATGAATTTAATGCAGCAACTAGGTCTTTCTATAATTCCTGAATCTACAGGTCTTGTTTGTGTAACACCTGGACCAATGAATCATAAAGGTTTAAAATTTGATATTTCTAATGAAAGTGAAAGTCAAAAAACATTAGATTTAATTCATAGAATGCGCGATCGACTTGTTAAAGGATCCAAAATGCAATCTTATAAAGAAGAATTAGAATTAGATTGGCATAATGATATGATTTGGTGGGGACCAGGAGGTATAGGAGCTTCTTATACTATTGATGGCTATCAAAAAGGTCACACAAAACCATTTCAAGATGGTTTAGAGTTTGTTCGTTTCAATGGACACATACTTAGTAGCTCTGAAGATGATCTTGGAGGTTGGTTTGGTTGGCCAAATTTAATTATGAAACCTAAAGGAGAATATTTAGGATTAACAAATGCAAGTAATATTGAATCAGAAATGAGAGTTGTAGATTTATATCGAAGAGATGGAGATAAATTAGCTGAAAACTGGATCTTTATTGATCATTTACATTTTTTAAAAAAACTAGGAGTGGATCTTTTAGAAAGAGCAAAATTTTTAAATCAGTAATTAGATAACTTTTGAGGCAAGTTTAGTACCTTCAACTAATGCATGAAGCTTTTCATAACAAATTTTTTCATCAATTTTTCCAAAACCAGCAAATGTACTAAAACCACAATCTGTCCCTGCCATTAATTGATCTTTTGGAATTACTGTAGAAAACTGAATTAATCTATCTGCTACAACTTCTGGATGTTCAACAAAATTAGATGTTGAATCAATTACGCCAGGTACTAAGACTTTATCTTTTGGTAACTTTATATCTTGGAAAACTTTCCATTCATGTGCGTGCCTAGGATTAGAAGACTCAATTAGAAAGTATTTTATCTTTGATTTTAAAATTATAGGTAATATTTTTTCTAGAGCAATATCGTGTGTGTGGGGTCCTTCATAATTGCCCCAACATATATGCATTCTAGTTTGTTCAATATCAACATTAAATAATGCTGAGTTCAGACATTCAATTTGTAATTCTGCACGTTTAATAAATTCATCCTCAGATAAATTTTTGAAATTCATGTGTCTTGCTAAAGCAAGGTCTGGGCAATCTAGCTGAACATGAATATTTGATTTTGTTATAACCTCATATTCTTTAGCCATAATATTAGATAATTTATCCAAATATTCATCTTCGGTACTATAAAATTTATTTGGCATAAAAACATTTATGACACCAGGTGATGCTGAGTTCATAAATGCATGTCGGTGATTAAACTTATCAAGTGAATTCTTAAAATTATTTATATCCTGTAGAAGAGAAGTTTCATCTTTCACTTTTAATTCATTTGTACAACATGGCCTGGTATAAGTTGGTGTGCCACCACTTTTAGCAATCTTTTCTTTATATTCTGGAAAATCATCGAGATCAGCAGGCGCTCTTCTTTCGCTTTCACCTGAGAACCCATCAATTCTGTCTTTAATATATGTAGCGTAGCTAATTTTACTCATCTCTCCATCACTGACAAAATCAATTCCAACATCAAGTTGTCTCTTAACAACACTTTCCACGTTATTTTTTAATACTTCATCAAAACTACTTTTACTAAATTTCTCTCCTTTATCTTTTGCAAATAAAAAATCTGAAAGTTCTTTTGATCTAGGAAGACTTCCAACATGTGTTGTCAAAATATTAGACATTAAATTAACCTGTTTTTAATAAAATCTGTTTCCAGATCATAGTTTCATCATAGAGAACCCATTCATTTTTAATACCTCTTTCTCCAAATTCAGCATGATTAATACCCATTATATAAATTTTCGAATTAGAGGCTTTCCCAAAAAGACCATCCCCTTCATGTTTACCTACCATAGACCAACGAACTGAAGCTTTTTTAGGTTCATATTTTTCTTCAGTGAAAGCAATGTGCTCGACTGAGAACAATGCGTTAGGAAAAGCATCTCTTAATTGTTTCCAAAATTTTATTACCTCATCTCTACCATGGTGAGTATTTCCACCTGGTTGAAATTGCTGTATGGCTCTGTCATAATTATCATTTATTGTTTTCTCTAAATTAATGTTCATAATAGAAGTTAAGATATTTGCATATAATTCTCCAATATTACCAGATGCTAATGTAGGAGATTTATAAATTGATTTAACAGGTGTGTTTTCATCAAAAGGTTTACTAGCTTTTTCAGGACCACCTTCATCTTTAACAAGATTGCTTGCAAATTTCTTGGGGTCAATTCCAATTTGTCTCACAATTGCTCCTTGATCTCTAACAAGCCACTCATCATAAACTTGATTATTCATACATGCACAATCAGCAATAGTTCGGTAATATAGTTTTTTTCCTGTCGCTTTCCCATACATCCCATTAACAGAATGAGTAGAGGTTGATAAAATGCGATGTGATGAAAAATATCCTTCATCATCATTTCCTATCCAAATTACATCTTCACCTAAAAGTGTTCTATCGGGAAATAGTTTTTTACTAGCATAGGTACTTTCAATTACTGGGTCTGCACCATAAATTACTCCAGATGGAGATCTTGTAGGTGTGGGGAGGCTTACATTTGGAGTATCAGCATAATAATCTCTTATTGCTTCAACATCATTGTTTTCCCAAATTTGATATGTGATCTTTAAAATATAATCAGGAAAATCTTTGAATTTTGTATCAAATCCCTTCATATAATTAATATTTAATTAGTTTGTCGTATTATAAATAAATTACCATCATGATCACTTATCTGCCTGATTGAACGAAGTGAATTTTTTGGAACTGAAAAAGTATCTTTTTCTTTAATTATAACTTTGTCTCCATCACAATCTATTTCCCATTCACCAGATAAACAATGATAAACTTCTGATTTCTCTAGTTTGTATTCATGTATATGAGCACTTTTGCCATGCAGAAGTGAAAGGCTAAAACCTGTTGCATGCGGAATGTTTGGAGTAAAAGATTTATCATGAATTTGAAACTGATCAATATAGTTAACAATTTTATTAGATTGATAGTGATCATCATCAACAAAGTATTTATCTTTATTATTAAATCGAATAACAAACTTCTCTATGTCTTCTGAAGAGTAATGGTCAAAACTTTCTAACTCATTATCTTTTAGTGGTTGAATAATTTTAGTCTCATCTGTTATTTTTTGTTTCTCAGTATCAATTAAAGAATTATCATTCATTAATACCATACCAGATTCTTTTGCATCTTTTAAAAGTTTAGGCGTCCAAGTAATTACACCTGGGTCATTTTCACCTAGTACAACAAACATTAGTGCTTCTTCATCACTTACATTCTGAAAACCTCTGAACATGTTTGTAGGAAAAGAAGCAATATCACCTTTATTTAGGATTACTTCTCCCTCTGTGCCATCAACGCCCCAATAAAAACGCCAAGCACCTGAATGAATGATAAAAACTTCTGCAGTTGTATGACTATGTAAACCAGAACCATTCATTGGAGCAGCACTTACCGCACCAATATTAAAACCATGTTCTTCGGCGATTTTAACATTTTGTTTTGCATCTTCACTGACACCAGGGCCTATTACTGAATAATTTTTTCTATCTTGATGACCTTTTAATTTTCCCTCAACAAATGGAATATTACTAGGAATTAGTTCATCGAATTTTGCTAATCTGGATGTAATATTAATTGACATATTGTTATGATCTTTTATTCATTTTTTTTGAATATTATTCAAAATAATGAATAAATCAATTATTATTTAACAATAGTGTTATTAAATTATTATGGCAAATAAAATACAAAACTTTGATACAGGTGAAAAAGATAACTCAAACATAATTCATTTAGATCTTGATCCAAAAATAAATATCGAAAACAAAATATATTTTAAAAATTTATTAAATAAAATTGCTGGATGCTCTATTGAAGATTTAGAGGATAATCTTGAAAATTTATATCATGTAGATGCAGAGCTTAATGGCTTTCATCCAGTTAATGAAATTAAGGGAATTGAAGAAATAAAAAATAAATATTTAATACCTTTAAAGAAAGCATTTCCTGATCTTGAAAGAAGAAATAATCTAGTTATTGGTGGAGCATTTAGAGATAAAGTTTTTGTTTCATTTGTTAGTCATTTAACTGGAACATTTTCAAATGAATGGTTGGGCGTAAAGCCGACTAACAAAACAATTTATCTTAGAACATGTGAAGCACATCAGATTACAAATAATAAAATAATAAAATCCTATACATTAATTGATACTGTAGATTTTATCCGTCAGGCTGGATATTGGCCTATAAATAAATCTCTTGGGGTAGAAGGGATGTGGCCTTCTCCAATCACAGGTGATGGAGAAAATAATCAAAATTTAGATAAGGAATTATCTCTTCAATCTTTAAATCAAGATTTAACCATGCAAAGAAGTTTAAATATTAAACCTGAGACTGAGCCAGGTCTATCAAAAGACCAAATAAGAGAAAAATTAATTAATCATCCTCAACAAGATTATTGGCATCCAAAAATGATGTGGTATGGGCCAAGTGGTATTGGCACAGCTAGAGGTTTAGATGGTTTTGTTGATCATCACCAACTCCCATTTAGACTTACATTCAAGGACAGAGATTATTGGAAAATCGGTCATTATATTGAAATTGGAGATGGAAATTATTCAATGACTGGGGGTTGGCATAGTATCCAATGTGTCCATGGATCTAGTGATTGGCTAGGATATGAACCAACTCATAAAAAAATAACAATGAGAGTAATGGATTTTTATTTACATCATGAAGGACTTATTAGGGAAAATTGGGTACCAATTGATATAGCACACATACTCGATCAAATAGGTATTGATATCTTTAAATTAATTCATAAAAAATAATTATGGCAATTGAATATTTAAAAAAAGGATTAGATGAAAAACAAAGAATTGAAGATAATGATAAAGTAAAAAAAATTGTTGAGGAAACATTAAGTAAAATTGAGTCAGAAGGTGATAAACACATTAGAGAGTTATCTCAAAAATTTGATAACTATTCACCAAATAGTTTTAGGTTAAATGAAGATCAAATTAATCAATTAATCAGTGAAGTATCAGATGATGATAAAGAGGATATTAAATTTGCTCAAAAACAAGTGCGATCATTTGCGGAAGCACAACTAAAAACTTTAAGTGAATTAGAAGTAGAAACTCACCCAGGTGTTATTCTAGGTCATAAGAATATTCCTGTACAAGCAGTTGGTTGTTATGTTCCAGCCGGTAAATTTCCAATGGTAGCTTCTGCTCATATGTCAGTTGTTACTGCCTCTGTTGCTGGAGTTCCAAGAATTGTTGCTACTACCCCACCTTTTAAAGGTAAGCCAAATCCAGCTGTCGTTACAGCAATGAAAATGGGTGGTGCTCACGAAATTTATGTTTTGGGAGGAATGCAAGGAGTTGGTGCTATGGCTATTGGTACAGAAACTATTAAACCTGTTGATATGCTTGTTGGACCTGGTAATGCATTTGTTGCTGAAGCGAAAAGACAATTGTATGGCAAAGTTGGTATCGATTTATTTGCTGGCCCAACTGAAACAATGATCATTGCAGATGAAACTGTTGATGGTGAAATATGTGCAACAGACTTATTAGGACAAGCAGAACATGGATATAATTCTCCTGCTGTCATGATAACAAACTCAAGAAAACTTGCAGAAGAAACATTTAAAGAAATTGATAGAATTTTAGAAATCTTACCTACTAAAGAAACAGCAAGTACTAGCTGGAGAGATTATGGAGAAATGATTTTATGTGATACCTATGAGGAGATGTTATCTAAAGCAAATGAAATAGCATCAGAGCATGTTCAGGTTATGACAAAAAAAGATGATTGGTTTTTAGAAAATATGACATCTTATGGAGCTCTTTTTTTGGGTGCTAGAACTAATGTTGCTAATGGTGATAAGGTTATAGGCACTAATCATACACTTCCTACAAAAAAAGCAGGCAGATATACTGGTGGTTTGTGGGTTGGTAAGTTTATTAAAACCCATACTTATCAAAAGATTATGACAGATGAAGCAGCTACACTTATTGGAGAATATGGATCTAGACTTTCACACCTTGAGGGATTTATTGGTCACGCTGAGCAATGTAATGTTAGAGTGAGAAGATATGGTGGTCTTAATATTGAGTATGGAAAACCAGCTTCAAAGTTAAAAAATTAAATTTTATTGTATTGTTTTAAATAAAGAATAACCTCATCTGCTAATTCTTCTGCAGATTTTATTTTTGTTTCCAAAATGATTTCAGGTGATGACGGTATTTCATAATTAGAGTCAATCCCTGTAAAATTTTTTAATTTGCCAGATCTAGCTTTTTTATACAAACCTTTTGGATCTCTTTTTTCACACTCCTCAATTGGGGTATCAACATATATTTCTATAAATTCTTCACTTTCTACTAATTCACGCGCCATTTTTCTTTCAGATTTAAAAGGTGAGATAAAAGAAACAATTGTTATTAGTCCTGCATCAACCATTAATCTGGATACTTCTGAAATTCTCCGTATATTTTCAACACGATCTACATCAGTAAATCCTAAATCTTTATTTAATCCATGTCTAACATTGTCACCGTCTAATAAGTAAGTATGCTTTCCTATTTTGTGCAACTTTTGCTCGATTATATTAGCTATAGTAGATTTTCCTGAACCTGATAATCCTGTAAACCATAAAACACATGGCTTTTGTCCATTTATAGAGGATCGTAAATTTTTATTTATTGACATTTGATGCCATGAAATATTTGATGCTCTTCTCAGCTCATGCTCAATAACACCTGCTCCTACAGTTTGATTATTGAATTGGTCAATTATGACAAAACTTCCTAATTTTTTATTATTTTTATAGGTATTAAAAATTGTATTTTTATTTAATGCAACTTTGGCGTATCCAATTTCATTTAAGTTTAGAAATTTTGAAGCAATTTTTTCAAATGAATTAATATTTATTTTATGAACTAAATCTGTAATTTTGCCTATTGTTTGAAAGTTTATAAATTTAAAGATATAATTTCTTTCAGGTATCATTTGTTCTTTATTCATCCAAATAATATGAGATGCAAATTGATCAGATAAAAAATAATTATGGTTTTTAACAGAGCATAATAAATCACCTCTAGAAATATCAACTTCTTTGTCAAATGTTAGTGTTACCGCTTGCCCTTTAACGGCAAACTCACTCTCTCCTTTTGGAGTTAATATTTTAATAATTTTAATTTTCTCTTTGCTTGAAAAGACGTGAACCTCATTATTAATTTTTATTTTTCCTGAAGTGATTGTACCGCTATATCCTCTAAAATCAGAGCTCAATCTATTAACAAATTGTACTGGTAATGAAAAAATTTCTTCTTCTAAAGGCTCATTTAAGCTAATTCCTTCAAGCTCATCAATTAAAGATTTTTCATTGTACCAAGATATGTTTGTATTTTTTTGAAATACATTATCACCAACTAAAGCAGATATTGGAATAAACTTTTGTAAATTAAAATTAAATTCTCCTGCAAAGTTTTTAAAAGAAGCAATTATATCTTTAAATTTTTTTTCATCATAATTGATTAAATCCATTTTATTTACTGCAACTATAATATTTTCAATTCCAAGAAGAGATAAAATAAATGTGTGTCTTTTTGTTTGGTCAAGAATACCTTTAGTTGCGTCAACTAATATAATTCCAACATCTGAGCTCGATGCTCCTGTAACCATATTGCGTGTGTATTCCTCATGGCCAGGGGTATCAGCAATAATAAATTTACATTTTTCAGTCTCAAAATAACGATAAGCAACATCTATAGTTATTCCCTGCTCTCTTTCAGCTTGTAAACCATCAATTAACAATGCTAAATCAATTTGCTTACCTTGTGTGCCATACTTTTCACTTTCAATTTTAATTTGACTTAACTGATCACTGTAAATATTTTTTGAATCAAATAATAGTCTGCCAATAAGTGTTGATTTACCATCATCTACAGAACCACAAGTTAAAATTCTTAATTGTTTTTTACTATTTTGATTTTGAAAAAAAGTTTCTATGTCCATTAAAAATAACCTTCTTGTTTTTTTTTCTCCATAGATCCAATTTGATCATTATCAATAAGTCTTCCTTGTCTTTCTGAATATTTTGACTCTAGTAATTCAATAATGATTTCTTCAACAGTAGATGCATCAGACTCCACTGCAGCGGTTAATGGATAGCAACCTAATGTTCTAAATCTTACTTTTTTTTGTTCTATTTTTTCATTTTCTTTAATTTTTAAACGATCATCATCAACCATAATCATCATATCATTTCTTCTAATAATTGGTCTTATTTTGGAAAAATATAGCGGAACTAGTGGAATGTTTTCCTGATAAATGTATTGCCAAATATCTATTTCAGTCCAATTAGATAGTGGAAAAACTCTAACACTTTCACCTTGATCTATTTTAGTATTGAACAAATTCCAAAGCTCTGGTTTTTGATTTTTTGGATCCCAACGATTTTTTTTATCTCTAAATGAAAAAATTCTTTCTTTAGCTCGTGATTTTTCTTCATCCCTTCTAGCACCTCCAAATGCAGCATCAAATTTATATTTATCTAATGCTTGTATTAATGACTGTGTTTTCATTACATCTGTATGAACTTTTGAGCCACTAGAAATAGGATTTATATTATTTAGCACTCCTTCTTGGTTGATATGAACTAATAAGTCCAAATTATACTTCTTAGCAATATCATCTCTAAAGTTTATCATTTCTTTGAACTTCCATGTTGTATCAATATGCATTAACTTGAAAGGAATTTTACTTGGATAGAATGCTTTTTGAGCTAAATGAAGCATTACAGATGAGTCTTTACCTATTGAATAAAGCATTACAGGATTGACAAATTCTGAAGCAACCTCTCTTATTATGTGTATACTTTCAGATTCTAATTTATCTATATGTGATAACTTCATATTAATTTAGTTTAGCAAAATTACCATAAGCTAAGAAATTTGGATTAATAATATTCTCCTTAGTATTGTATAAAATTTCTTTATTATCAAATGATTTTAATTTACCGCCAGCTTCCTCTAAAATTACATGTCCTGCTGCAATATCCCATTCAGAAGTTGGGTTTAATCTAGGATAAATATCTGCGGTTCCTTCTGCTAAAAAACAAAACTTTAATGAACTTCCAATTGAAATAAGCTCATACTGTGAAAAATTTTTTTCAACCCACGTATGAAAATCTTTATTTGAATGAGAACGACTTCCGATAATTTTAATTTTAGAAGCAACATTCTTATTTGTATTTATTTTTTTAAATTCAGTTAGTGTATTTATATTATCTTGAGTAATTAATTTGTAGGAACCATTATTTTTTATTCCATA
>CABYTX010000023.1 GCA_902522015.1 uncultured Alphaproteobacteria bacterium | reverse complement strand
ATGATAATATAAAAAATAAAAATTTGCTCAGAAGAAGACTAGCATTTGATGAATTATTATCTCATCAATTAGCTATAGGCATTATGAGAAATTTTAATCAAAAGAAAAAAGGTCTTAAAATTACTAGTGATAATAAAACATTAAATAAATTTTATAGTAATTTAGATTTTCAACTCACAAATTCACAAAATAATGTAATCAAAGAAATACTGCAGGACCTAGGAAGTTCTAATCAAATGA
This sequence comes from uncultured Alphaproteobacteria bacterium, assembly GCA_902522015.1. Lineage (GTDB taxonomy): Bacteria > Pseudomonadota > Alphaproteobacteria > HIMB59 > CACPNW01. The sequence goes on along the minus strand of CABYTX010000023.1, from coordinate 12,179 downwards.
TCAGATTGTTGCAAGGAGATGTTGGGTCTGGAAAAACTATTGTTGCTTTAATATCAATGATAAAAGTATTCGAAAGTAACTTTCAATCTGCTTTAATGGTGCCTACTACAATTCTTGCATTTCAGCATTATGAAAATATTGTAAATTTATTAAAAGATTCAAAAATAAATGTGCTTGTTCTTACAGGAAAGGATAAGGGTAAGGAAAGGAATGAAAAATTAGATGAAATTGCAAAGGGAAAAGCAGATATTATAATTGGGACTCATGCTTTAATACAAGATACTGTAAAATTTAATAATTTAGGTTTAGCAGTTATTGATGAACAGCATAGATTTGGAGTTTATCAAAGAATGGTATTTAATCATAAAAATCATAAACCAAATATTTTAGTAATGAGTGCGACTCCCATTCCAAGAACATTAACCTTAGCAGCATATGGAGATATGAAAGAAAGTAAATTAATTGAAAAACCTTTAGGTCGTAAACCAATTATAACTAGCTCTTTATCATTAAAAAAAGAAAATCAACTTATTGATAGAATAAAAGAAAAAATTAAAAATTCATCGTCTAAATTTTACTGGGTATGCCCCTTAATAGAAGAATCTGAAGAGTTAGATCTTAAAGCTGCAGAGGAAAGATACAAAATTTTAAAAAAATATTTCAAAAATAAAGTTCTTTTAATGCACGGACGTTTAAGTGAAATAGAAAAAGAAAAAATAATGACAAAGTTTAAAAATGAGGATTATAAAATTTTAGTTTCAACAACTGTTATTGAAGTTGGTGTAGATATTCCTTCTGCAACAACAATTGTAATTGAACATGCAGAAAGATTCGGTTTAGCTCAACTTCATCAATTGAGAGGTCGTGTTGGTAGAAATGACATTCAATCATATTGTATACTTTTACATAAAGATAATATTGGGGAAATTTCAAAACAAAGAATTGATATAATGAAGCAAACAAATGATGGTTTTAAAATTGCTGAAGAGGATTTAAAAATAAGAGGTCCAGGAGAAATTTTAGGAAAAAAACAATCTGGCAGCCCATCTTTTTATGTAGCTGATCTTAGTTTTGATTACGATCTATTAGAAGATGCTAAAATTATGGTAGAAGATATATTATCCAAAAATCCAAAATTGGAAAACATAGAAGGAGAAAATCTTCGAAACTTATTGTATCTTCAAGAAAGAGATGCAGCAATTTTAACACTTACTGCTGGATAATAGTTATGGATATAGAAAAAGGTATTAGATTTGAATGCCAGGGTTCTGGAAATTGTTGTGTTTCAAGAGGTACCTATGGTTTTGTTTATTTAAGTAAGAAAGATATTAAAAAATTGTCAGATGGATTTAAAATAACAGAACAAAACTTTGTAAAAAACTATTGTCAAAAAACTGATGGTTTCATTCACTTAAAGGAACTAAAAAAAAATAATGGAAATTGCATATTTTTGAAAGATAACAAATGCACTGTTTATAAATCAAGACCTATACAATGTAGAACTTGGCCTTTTTGGCCTGAAAATATGAATACAAAAACTTGGAATAACGATATTGCTAAAAATTGCCCTGGTGTAGGTAAAGGTATAGTAAAGACAAAGAAAGAAATTTTAAAGCAAGTACAAATTGATTATGAAAACGAATTAAATATTAGGAATAAAAATTAACCATCAGACTCAAATTCCATTTCTTTAAAATATCCGATATATTTATTAGTCTTTTTTTTAAGCAATATCTTTATTGTTGTTCCTTCAAGAACTACCTCAAGAATGTTATCATTTTTTCTTAAAATATCACAATTTTTCTCAATACCTGATGCAATATTTTTAATTTTTGCTTTTTTCATTTTGGATGGTGAGCCCTGCAGGATTCGAACCTGCGACCCATTCCTTAAAAGGGAATTGCTCTACCAACTGAGCTAAGGGCCCATCGAATTTGTATTCTATATAGTTCAAATATTGTAAGCGCAAGTGATTAACTAAGAGTTTTTTTTATTAAGCTGCTCTAAAGTATTTTTAGAAACAAAATTTGAAACATCACCACCTAGTTTGTGAACTTCTTTAACAAAATTAGATGAAATGAATGAGTTTTTTTCAGAAGTCATAAGAAATATTGTCTCAATATCGGGGTTAAGTTGGTAGTTCATGCCTGTCATTTGAAATTCATACTCAAAATCAGAAACTGCTCTTAAACCACGTATTATACATGTGGCATTTTGATCCTTAGCAAAAGTTGTAAGTAATCCTGATAATTCAGTAACATTAATTTTTGAATTTAATTCATTTACAGAACTGATATCACTTTTGATAATATTAATTCTTTCTTGAACACTAAATAATGAATCTTTGTTAATATTATTAGCGACAGCTATTACTAATTTATCTACTATTCTTAATGATCTTATAATTATGTCCATATGACCTGCAGTCATAGGGTCAAAAGTGCCCGGATATATTCCAATTTTATTAATCATTTTCAAATTCTTGTATTCTAGAAACAGAAACAATTCTTTCAGTTTCAGGTATCTTAAAAATACTAACACCCTTGGTGGATCTTCCTGCAATTCTAATTTGATTTACATTAACTCTGATAATTTGACCCTTGTCACTAACAAGAATAATTTCATCGTTATCCTGAACAACAAAACAATCAACAACTTCTCCATTTTTTTCAGATGTCATTATACCAGTTATTCCTTTTCCTCCTCTATTTGAAATTCTATATTCATAAGCGGATGATCTTTTTCCAAATCCTTTTGATGTTATAGCTAATAGAAATTCTTCATTTTTATTTAATTCTTCAAATCCATTTTTAAGAGATGAGGTTTCTTTTCTACTTTCAGATGCGGCTCTTAGGTATTCTTGTCTAATACTCATATCAATCACTGAATGTTTCAGGATTGCTAGAGAAATAATAGTATTACCCTTATCTAATTTTATACCCCTAACACCGGACGAATTTAAACCAGAAAATAATCTTAATTTTTCAACTGGAAAACGTAAACATTTTCCATTTGATGAAGAAAGCAAAATATCGTCACCTATAGTACATAGCTTAACACCAATTAATTCATCTTTTTCATCAAGCTTAATAGATACTTTACCAGAATCCCTCAATTCTCTTTTACCACTCTTAGCAACATCAATTAATTTATTTTTTCTAACCATTCCATTTTTGGTTGTAAAAATAACATAAAATTTTTCCCACTGATTTTCATCTAGAGGTAACGGTAGAAAAGTTGATATTTTTTCAGAATTTTTAAATGGTAATAAATTTACTATAGGCTTTCCCCTTGCCTTTAGACTAGCTTCAGGAACATCATGAGATTTTAGAGAATAAACTTTTCCTAATGAAGAAAAAACTAAAAGTTTAGTATGAGTATCTGCAAAGTGAATTTCTTTAACAAAATCTTCTTCTCTTGTTGACATACCAGTTTTACCTTTACCTCCTCTATTTTGAGAACGATAATTAGATAATAGTGATCTTTTGATGTATCCATTATTAGATATAGTTAAAACTATATCTTCTTGTTGAATATATCTTAAATCATCTACTTGCTCATATTCTTGATCAATAATTTCACTACGTCTTTCAGTTGCAAATTCTTTTTTTATTTCAATTAATTCATTTTCTATTTCTTTTAAAAGAATATCCCTAGAATTAAGTATAGATAGGTAATTTTTAATTTCTAAAATTAAACTTTCTAAGTCTTTTTGTATATCTTCTCTTTCTAAAGCAGTTAATTTTTGTAATCTTAATTCTAAAATAGCTTTGGCCTGTGCATCAGAAAAATTGAAAGTGTTGCTTTTTAACTCTACAGTATCATCCTCAACTAATTTAATAAAATTGAGATTTTGCTTAGATACTTTCCATTTCTTTTTAATTAATTTTTCTTTTGCTTCTTTTGTATCTTTTGAACTTTTTATTAATTCTATAATTTCATCAATATGTTCATTAGTAACAACCAATCCAACTAAAATATGAGCTTTTTCTCTAGCTTTATTAAGGTCAAATAATGTTCTTTTTATTATTACTTCTTCTCTGAAATCTAAAAATGAAGATAAAATTTCTTTTAAATTCATTTGTTCCGGCTTACCTTTATTTAAAGCAAGCATATTAGAATTGAAAGTCGTTTGAATTAAAGTATGTTTATATAATTGATTGAGAATAATATTTGAATCTACATCTTTTTTTAATTCTATTACAACCCTTACACCGTTTCTATCTGACTCATCTCTTAAATCTGAAATTCCTTCAACAATTCCATTTTTTACAATTTCTGCAATCCTTTCTAATAATTTTGATTTATTAACCTGGTAAGGTATTTCATGGAGAATAATTGCTTCTCTATCCTTTTTAAAATTTTCAATACTAGTCTTCGATCTAACTACACATCCTCCTTTTCCAGTTTCAAAAGCTTCAGTTATGCCTTTTTTACCAATTATTTGACCTCCTGTTGGAAAATCAGGACCAAAAATATATTTTTGAAGGTCTGAGATATTACATTCTGGATTATTAATAAGATATAAAGAAGCATCTATTACTTCTCCTAAATTATGTGGTGCAATATTAGTCGCCATTCCAACTGCAATTCCTGATGCACCATTAACTAAAAGATTTGGAAATTGGGATGGCAAAACTGAAGGTTCTTTTGTTGTGTCATCATAATTAGGTTGAAACGTAACAGTGTTTTTATCAATATCTTCAACAAGCTTTTCGGATACTTTAGCAAGTCGTGCTTCAGTGTATCTCATTGCTGCAGGAGGGTCTCCATCTAAAGATCCAAAATTCCCTTGACCATCAACTAACTCTAATCGCATAGAAAAATCTTGTGCCATTCTAACCATCGAATTGTAAATAGCTGAGTCTCCGTGAGGATGATATTTACCCATTACATCACCCACTATTCTTGCAGATTTTTTATATGGTTTATTAAAATTGTAGCCTGACTCACTCATAGAGTACAATATTCTTCTATGAACTGGTTTTAAGCCATCTCTACAGTCTGGAAGTGCCCTACTAACTATTACAGACATAGCATAATCCAGGTAGGATTTTTGCATTTCTTGCTCTAAACTTACTGAAGGTATATTAGCAGGTTGTTGATCGTCGTTATTTGATGTATCTATATCGTCAGGCACTAAAAAAATCCAAGTTTTCTAAGAAAAATTAAGTATTTTTTATATCAAAAAGCATAATTTAAACCAATATAAATAAATAATTAAATTATATTAAAAAAACTCTATTTTTCAGTTACTAAATTATAATATCTAATATAAAAATTTAAAAAGGGATATCTTCATCTAAATCTTCAGAATCACCTGATTGATTTCCAAAAGAATTGTCTTCAATTGGCTTAGATTGATCCATTTCTTGAGAATTATCTGATACCTGAGAATTACTATTTCTGCTGTCTAAGAGGGTTAAATTACAATTATATCCCTGTAAAATGACCTCTGTTGTGTATCTATCATTTCCATCTTTATCTTGCCATTTCCTTGTTTGAAGTTCTCCTTCAACATAAATTTTAGAACCTTTTTTTACATATTTTTCTACTATATCGACAAGACCATCTCCAAAAACAACAATGTTATGCCACGATGTTTTTTCTTTTTGTTCTTGAGTATTTCTGTCTTTCCATCTTTTTGATGTTGCAATTGAAAATGAAGCCATTTTTGCTCCAGATTGCATAGACCTAATTTCAGGATCTCTTCCCAAGTTTCCTAATAAAATTGTTTTATTAACACTACCAACCATAAGATTTCTATATATATCCATATAACATATTAACGTTATTAGATAACACTAATATTCATGAATTTAGATAAAATTGTTATAAAAGGTGCAAGAGAGCACAATCTTAAAAACATAAACTTAGAAATACCAAAGAATAAACTCGTAGTAATAACTGGTGTAAGTGGCTCAGGAAAATCGACATTAGCATTTGATACAATTTATTCTGAGGGACAAAGAAAATATGTAGAAAGTCTTTCGGCGTATGCAAGGCAATTTCTCCAAATGATGAATAAGCCTGATGTAGATAGTATTGACGGTTTATCACCTGCTATTTCTATTGAACAAAAAACAACACAAAAAAATCCTCGTAGTACAGTTGGAACCGTTACAGAAATTTATGACTACTTAAGAGTTCTTTATGCTAGAGTCGGAATTCCCTACTCTCCCAAAACAGGCAAGCCAATTAAATCACAATCAGTAAGTGAAATAACTGATCTTATAATTAAAAATAATATTGATAAAAGAATTTATATTTTATCTCCGATAGTTAGAGACAGAAAAGGTGAATATCGAAAAGAAATCGAAGATTTAAAAAAGAGGGGTTACCAACGTCTTAAAGTAGATAATGTAGTTTATGATATAGATGAAGTGCCTTCACTTAAAAAAAATTTTAAACACAATATTGATGTTGTTGTTGATCGACTTGTTGTAAAAAAAAATATCCAACAAAGATTGAGTGAAAGTATAGAAGTTGCATTAACATTATCCGATGGTTTATTATATTTAGAAAATCTAGATACAAATAAAATATCGATATTCTCATCAAAATTTGCATGTCCTGTATCTGGATTTAGTATTGAAGAAATTGAACCTAGATTATTTAGTTTTAATGCTCCACAGGGAGCTTGCTCAGAATGCGATGGACTAGGAATTGAAAAATATTTTGATGAATACAAGATTGTACCTGATGAAACTAGATCAATTTCTGATGGAGCTATTAAACCATGGGAAATGAAGGTATTTGGTTACCAAAAAAAATATTTTGTTGAAACAATAGATAAAATTTTAAAACAATTTAAGGTAAAAAAAAATTCTCCATGGAGTGAAATTCCAAAAAAAGTTAAAAATATAATTCTTTATGGAGATGAGAATAGTGAACTAAATTTTTTATATGATTTTGAGGGAATAATTAACTTTATTGATCGAAAATATGAGGAAACTGAGAGATGGTGGCTTCAGTATGAATTAGAAAAATATTTATCTGAAAGAGACTGTGAAGTTTGTAATGGTTACCGTCTTAATGAGAAAGCTTTAGCTGTAAGAATTGATGAAAATCATATTGGTAATATTACAAAAAAATCAATTAGTGAGTGTTTAGACTGGTTTTCATCACTTGAAAGTAAACTTGATAAAAATAATAAAAAAATTGCTGAGGGAGTAATTAAAGAAATAAAAGATAGATTAGTTTTTTTAAATAGAGTTGGTTTAGATTATTTATCATTGGCAAGAGCTAGTAAAACTTTATCTGGGGGTGAAAGTCAAAGAATTAGATTAGCAAGTCAAATTGGTTCTGGATTAACAGGAGTTTTGTATGTTTTAGACGAACCTTCTATTGGGTTACATCAAAAAGATAATCAACAACTAATTGAAACTTTATTTAGATTAAGAGATTTAGGAAATACAGTAATTGTTGTTGAGCATGATGAGGATGCTATTAGACAATCTGATCATATAATTGATATTGGTGTTAAAGCTGGCGTTAATGGAGGTCACGTTATTGCAGAGGGGGGACTTAAAAAAATCCTAAAAAATAATAAAAGTTTGACAGCTAAATATTTGAACAAATCCTTAGAAATAGAAGTTCCTAAAAATAGAAGAAAATTTAATAAAAATAAAGTTTTTAAACTTAATAAAATAAAAACAAACAACTTAGATAATCTTAATATCACTTTGCCTTTAGGAAATTTTATTACTGTTACGGGTGTGTCTGGAAGTGGTAAATCTTCATTGATTATTGATACATTGTATCAAAGATTAGATGAGTATTTCAATAAATCATTAAATAAAGATGAAAGTCGTTTTAATTTTAAAGGTATCAATCACATCGATAAAGTAATTGATATTGATCAATCTCCTATTGGAAGAACACCAAGATCAAACCCAGCAACATATACAGGATGTTTTACTCCAATAAGAGATTGGTTTGCAAACTTAAATGAATCTAGTGCTAGAGGTTATAAACCAGGTCGTTTTTCATTTAACGTTAAGGGTGGCAGATGTGAATCATGCGAAGGTGATGGAGTAAAAAAAATAGAAATGCATTTTTTAGCTGATGTTTATGTCGAGTGTGATATTTGCAAAGGTAAAAGATATAATAGAGAAACTTTAGAAGTAAAATATAAAGATAAATCTATTTCAGATGTTTTAGACATGACTGTTGAAGAAGGTTATAAATTTTTTGATAAAATTCCTGCAATAAAACAAAAACTACAAACTTTAATGGATGTTGGATTAGATTATATAAAAATAGGTCAATCAGCTACTACTTTGTCAGGTGGTGAAGCCCAAAGAATAAAATTATCAAAAGAATTATCTAAAAGATCAACAGGAAAAACACTATATATTCTAGATGAACCAACAACTGGTCTTCATTTTGACGATGTTAAAAAATTACTTAAAATTCTTCATACACTCGTTGATGAAGGTAATACTGTAATCGTTATAGAGCATAATCTTGATGTTATTAAAACAGCTGATCATATAATTGATCTAGGTCCTCTAGGAGGTGTAAATGGCGGTCAAATTGTTGGAACTGGTACCCCCGAAGATATTGCAAATAATAAAAAAAGCTTTACAGGTGAATTTTTAAAAAAAATTTTATAAATCAAAGGAAATAAAATGATAAATCTAGAGTTACCAGATCTACCCTACAGTAAAGATGCTTTAATGCCGTATATGTCGGCTGAAACTTTAGAGTTGCATCATGATAAGCATCACATGGCTTACATTACTAATGGAAATAAGTTTATTAAAGAACAGAATATATCTGATGATAATGTGAATGATATTGTTATTAACTCATATCAAAAAAATGCTCCAGTATTCAATAATGTAGCACAACATATAAATCATGTTCATTTTTGGGAAGTAATGAAAAATAATCCAGATGGTAAAATTCCCTCTGAGCTCGAAAATAAGATAGTTTCAGATATTGGTTCAGTAGAAAAAATGAAAGAAGATTTTATAAATGCAGGTATTGGTCAATTTGGATCAGGTTGGTGTTGGTTAGTATTAAATAATGGTAAACTAGAAATTACCAAAACACCAAATGGAGAAAACCCAATCGTACATGGACAGACTCCTCTACTTGGATGTGATGTTTGGGAACACTCATACTATGTTGATTATAGAAACAGAAGACCTGATTATTTAAAAGCTTTTATCGATAATTTAGTTAATTGGGAAAAAGTTACAGAAAACTTAAATAACGCTTAATCATCTTCATCTTGCGGTCTAAACTTAAAAATTAGCAAAGTTGGGACCGCAATAAAAACAGATGAATAAGTACCAATTATTACACCTATAATCATTGTTAAAGCGAAAGGTCTAATAACCTCTCCTCCAAATATAAATAAAGAAACTAATGCAAGAAGCGTTGTTAAACTTGTCATTATAGTTCTGGATAAAGTGTTATTAACTGATAAGTTAAATAAGTCTACTAATTCTAGTTTTTTATATTTTCTTAAATTTTCACGAACTCTATCAAAAATTACAACTGTATCGTTAATGGAATATCCAGCAATTGTGAGAATTGCTGCTATTGTTGCAAGAGAAAATTCTACATTTAGAATAGATAGTAATCCAAGAGTAAACAATACATCATGAGTTAATGCAACAACTGCACCAAAACCAAATTGCCATTCAAAACGCAACCAGATGTAGATTAAAATAGCAATTAGTGCAAAAGAAACAGCTTGGAATCCTCTAAATAAAAGTTCAGAACTAATTGTAGGCCCAACAAATTCAGACCTTCTAAACTCAACAACCTTGTCTTGAATTAAATTTTTGACAGAATTAACTGTTTCAATACTTTCTTGATTACTTTTATTTTGAAGTCTTATTAAAATAATATTCTCATTACCAAATTCTTGTAAAGATACATCACTATAAGAAGAAGATAAAATTTCTCTTAGCTCACCAATTGAAGTATTTTTTGTACTTACCTCAATTAAAGTACCTCCTTTAAAATCAATACCAAGATTTAAACCTTTTATACTTAATAAACCAATTGAAAATAATATTGCTAAAATAGAAAAAATTAGAAAATTTCTTCTTAAGCCTAAAAAATTAATATTAGGATCAACAGGAATAATTTTATTTAAACCAAACATTATAGTATTAATTTCTTTTTATTTGCAATTGATAAATACATATATACTAGGAAATTTGTTAGCATTAAAGCAGTAAACATAGATGCTATTACACCTAAAGATAGTGTAATTGAAAAACCTCTTATTGGACCAGAACCAAATGCAAATAGTAAAACAGCAGCAATGAGAGTTGTAATATTTGCATCAAGTATAGTTGACATAGCTCTGTCAAAACCATTTTTTACAATCAGAAAAACTTTTGTTTGTTTCAAACTCTCTTCCTTAATTCTTTCAAAAATTAGAACATTTGCATCGACCGCCATTCCAATTGTTAATACTATTCCAGCTATACCAGGTAATGTTAATGTTGCGCCAATTGTTCCTAATAATGAAATAATGATAAATAAATTTACTATTAATGAAACATTAGCGAGAGCACCAAATGTTCCATAGATTAATATCATAAATACACATACTAAAACCATACCAATGATAGCAGCTATTTGACCGGCAGCTATAGAATCTGCTCCTAAACCAGCTCCTACCGATCTTTCTTCAACTATTTCTAAAGGTGCAGGTAAAGCACCAGCTCTTAATAAAACTGCTAAATCAGATGCTTCTTGAGCATTAAAATTTCCAGTTATAATACCTGAACCTCCTGTAATAGCACTACTAATTCTAGGCGCTGTGATCACAACACCATCTAATACAACAGCAAGATTTTTTCCAATATTGTTTGTTGTGACTTTACCAAATTTTTGTGCACCTTCTGTATCAAAACGGAAAGATACTGCGTGACCTTCTGTTTGATCAAAAGAACCTTTAGCATCAACTAAATTTTCTCCACCGACTACAGCTCTTTTATCTAATAAGTATTTTGTATTTTCATCATACATGTCTGAAACAATAATTTTTCCAAAAGGAGCTAGGTTATTTTGAAGAGCAGAAGTATTATCATTATCAACGATGTGAAAAGTAAGTTTGGCTGTTTTACCTAATAAATCTTTAATTCTTTCAGGGTCTTTTACTCCTGGTAATTGTAAAAGTATTCTCTTTTTACCTGATCTTTGAATTAAAGGTTCTTTGGTTCCAGATTCATCAATTCTTTTTCTAACAATTTCAAGTGATTGCTTAATTGCTGAATCTTGAATAATTTTTCTATATTCATCGTTTAACTTTATACTGAGTTTATTGTTATTTATCTGTAAAGTAACTCCTCTGTACATTTGAAAAAAACTATCTCTAATATCTTTTATCTTCTCTTTGTTGGCAAAAAAAACAACAACCTCATTTTCTTGAATATCAATTTTTTCAATTTTTACAGCTTGATCTCTTGAAATCAAACGAACACTATCAACAAAATTATCTAATTCTTCTTTATATAAAACATCTAGTTGAACTTCTAATAATAAATATGATCCACCTTGTAAGTCTAAACCTAAATTAATCTTATTTTTTAAAAACCAATTTTCAGAATTTTCATCATATATAATTGAAGGTATTGCAAAAATTATTCCTAATAAAACTAATGATATTACAGTGAATGATTTCCAGATAGGATAATTTTTCATTAATAAAAAATTTATTTTTTTCTAGAAAATAAAGAGAAGCCAGATTTACCTTTATTCTCTTCCTTTGGTGGTTCTTTTTTTTGAACTTCGGGCATTGCATATAAATCTGCAACCATTCCTGATGCAATCTTAATTTCAACATTTTCTGCCACTTCTAAAGTTAGTTCTCTATTATCTGCAACTTTATTTATGGTTCCAATGATTCCACCAGAGGTTACTATTTTGTCCCCTCTTTTTAAATTAGAAAGCATCTCTTTATGCTGTTTAACTTTTCTTTGCTGAGGTCTAATTAGTAAAAAATAAAAAACTACAAATATTAAAATAAGTGGTAAAAATGTTCCAAAAGCTTCCATAATAGTACCTATGATGATTTAATTTGAGTGATTTATTATACTGTGTAATAAGAAAAATCAAATAAAGTATTTATTATGTTTTTAAGCAATTTTTTATCAAATCTTACTGTCTCAAGAGGAAGTGCATTTATTTGGGATAGAAAAATAAAA
>CABYTX010000022.1 GCA_902522015.1 uncultured Alphaproteobacteria bacterium | reverse complement strand
GTACTAGGTCTTGTCCTAAAGGTTTAAATCCAGCCAAAGAAATTGCTGGACTTAAAAAGGCTATTGTTACAGAATTATAATTAAAGTATAAAACTTAAATGAGAAAAAAAATTGCTCTCATTGGAGCAGGCAATATAGGCGGGACTCTTACACAACTTGTTAGTTTAAAAGAATTAGGTGATGTAGTTTTATTAGATATTTTTGAAGGAATGCCTAAGGGCAAATCTTTAGATCTGGCCCAGTCATCTTCCATTGAGGGATTTCATGCTAATTTTAAAGGTACTTCAAGTTTTAGAGATATCAAAAATTCTGATGTTGTAATAGTTACTGCAGGTTTTCCAAGAAAACCAGGTATGTCTCGAGATGATCTTGTAGAAAAAAATTCTATAATCATTCAAAATGTTGGGAAAAATATTAAAAAATATTGTCCAAAAGCATTTGTTATATGCATTACTAATCCACTCGATGCAATGGTAAGTGTCCTTCAGAAATCATCAGGCCTTAAGACAAATATGTGTATTGGTATGGCAGGTGTTTTGGATAGTGCAAGATTAAAATACTTTTTATCCAAGGAGTTTAATGTGTCAATTAATGATATCAGCGCTTTTGTCTTAGGCGGTCATGGAGACACGATGGTTCCACTTATGCGATACTCAACAATATCAGGTATTCCTGTACCTGAATTAATAAAGATGAAGTGGACAACAAAAAAAAATATCGATAAAATTATTCAAAGAACACGTGATGGTGGAGCTGAAATTGTTAAGCTCATGAATACATCTGCCTATTATGCGCCAGCTTCTTCAGCTATACAAATGGCTGAGTCATTTTTGTTAGATCAAAAAAGATTATTACCATGTGCTGCATATCTTAATGGTGAATATGGAGTAAAAGGACTGTATGTTGGCGTTCCAGTAATCATTGGAAAAAAAGGTGTTGAAAAAATTATTGAACTAAAACTTAATAATAATGAAAAAAAAGAATTTAATCATTCTGTTAAAGCAGTAAAATCATTAACTATATTGTCTAACAAGCTTCTAAATAAGAAAAATAAAAAATAATTGTATTTTTCATCTAATCTAACTATTACCTTTTATCAAAATGAATTTACATGAATACCAAGCTAAAGATCTACTAAGAAAGTACAATCTACCTATACTTGAAGGTAAAAGTTACATTGAAAATGTTGATGATTTAGAAAAAGATTTACAAAATATAAAAGGACCACCTTGGGTTATCAAATCACAGATACATGCTGGAGGAAGAGGAGCAGGGAAATTTTTAAAACCATTTAATACAAAAGGTGGAGTACAAATAACAGAATCAATTGATGATGCACAAAAAATTGCAAAAGGAATGATGGGTAACATACTGATTACAAAACAAACAGGTAAGGAAGGAAAGTTAGTAAATAGAATTTATTTAGAAGCTGGATGTGAAATTGATAGGGAATATTATTTAAGTATTCTTCTTGATAGGAATCAATCAAAATTAATGATGATGGTATCTGATGCCGGTGGAGTAGACATAGAAGATGTAGCTGAGAAAACACCAGAAAGAATTCAATATGTTAATTTTGATAACTTAGAAGATTTTACAATTAGTGATAGTCTTCAAAATAAATTAAATTTTTCTATTAATGAGTTTAACCAATTTAAAGAAATTGTTTCAAATTTATGTAAGGCCTATGTCGAAATAGATGCTTCTTTAATTGAAATTAATCCTCTTGTTGTGACAAAAGATGAAAAACTAATTCTTTTAGATGCTAAAATTAATATTGATGATAATGCTCTGTATAGACAGACTGACATTGAAAAATTAAAAGATACTTCAGAAGAAAATGATTTAGAACTTGAAGCTTCTGAAAACGATATGGTTTACATTAAACTAGATGGAAAAATAGGCTGTATGGTTAATGGAGCTGGACTGGCAATGGCAACTATGGATATTATTAAACAATTTGGAATGGAGCCAGCCAATTTTCTAGATTTAGGTGGTACAGCAAATAAAGAAAGAGCCATTAAAGCTTTCAAGATAATTCAATCAGATAAAAACGTGAAATCAGTCTTCATAAATATTTTTGGAGGAATTATCCATTGTGATATGATTGCTAATGGCATCATTGATGCAATTAAAGAATTAGAATTTAAACTTCCTGTTGTTGTACGTTTTCAAGGAACAAATTCTAAAGAAGGAAGAGATATTATAAATAATTCATCATTAGGATTAATTTCAATTGATGATTTTTCAAATGCAGCTCAGAAAGCTGTGGAGTTATCAGAATAGTGTCAATTTTAGTTAATAAAAATACAAGACTTATTTGCCAAGGCTTTACCGGTTCACAAGGAACATATCATTCTGAACAAGCTATAGCATATGGTACAAACCTTGTAGGTGGTGTAACGCCTGGTAAAGGAGGTCAGACCCATTTAAATTTACCGGTGTTTAATACAGTTGCTGATGCAGTTAAACAAACTGAAGCAAATGCAACAGTCATTTATGTGCCTGCTAAGTTTGCTGCTAAAGCAATCCACGAAGCTTTAGATGCAAACATTAAATTAATAGTATGTATTACAGAAGGTATTCCAGTCTTAGATATGATTGATATAAAAAAAAGAATTATTAACAATAAAGCATATTTGATTGGGCCAAACTGTCCAGGGTTAATAACACCTTCCGAATGCAAGATTGGTATCATGCCTGGTTTCATCCATAAAAAAGGTAAAATAGGTATAGTGAGTAGATCAGGAACATTAACTTATGAAGCTGTTGCACAAACAACAGAGGTAGGATTAGGTCAATCAACATGTGTTGGTATTGGTGGAGACCCAATACATGGTATGGATTTTGTAGATTGTATAAAGTTATTTTTAGAAGACGATGAGACTGAGGGAATATTAATGATAGGTGAAATTGGTGGCGAGGAGGAAGAAAATGCGGCAGAATTTATTTCAAATTCAAAAAGAAAAAAACCAGTTTCAGCATTTATAGCTGGACAATCTGCCCCTAAAGGAAAACGTATGGGTCATGCAGGTGCTATCGTTTCAGGCTCAAAAGGTACAGCACATTCCAAAATTATATCTCTAGAAAATGCTGGAGTTTTGGTGTCAAAATCCCCGGCATCGTTGGGAAAAACTATGAAATTAGCAATGCAAAATGGGAATAATTAGTTTCTATTAGTATGATTGTTATGCGAAATGATTTTAGTTTAATAGAAATCTATGAATGATACTTTCTTAAATAGTGCCAATGCGCCATATGTGGCCGAACTGTATTCTAAATTTAGAAATGACCCTGAAAGTGTGGATACAACTTGGAAAGATTTTTTTAATAATTTAAATGAAGATGATTACTCTGTTCTTAAAGATTTTGGAGGACCAGAATGGAAAGAACGTCCATCAAGTATAATTGATAAAAATTACATAACTAAGGTCATAAAATCAAATGCGAATTATAATTCTGAGGAATTTAGAATATCAACCTTAGATTCAATACGAGCATTAA
The DNA here is from genome assembly GCA_902522015.1 of uncultured Alphaproteobacteria bacterium. Lineage (GTDB taxonomy): Bacteria > Pseudomonadota > Alphaproteobacteria > HIMB59 > CACPNW01. The sequence goes on along the minus strand of CABYTX010000022.1, from coordinate 9,275 downwards.
GATTAATTAGAGCTTTTAGAATTAACGGACATTTAATTGCAGATCTTGACCCCTTAGGAATATCTGAAAGACAATATCCTCAAGAATTAGATTATAAAAGCTATGGTTTCAAAGAATCAGATTTAGAAAAAGAAATATTCATTGATGGAAGTTTAGGTTTAGAAAAGGGTAAATTAAAAAATATTATTAAAATATTAAAAGAAACCTATTCTGCTTCAATTGGGGTTGAATTTTTACATATACAACAAGCTGATCAAAAACAATGGGTGCAAGAAAGAATTGAAGAAGTAAGAAATAAAACAAATTTTACAAATGAAGGAAAAAAAGCAATCTATAAAAGATTAGTTGAATCAGAACTATTTGAACAGTTTTTAGATAAAAAGTTTTTAGGTACAAAGAGATACGGTATCGAAGGTGGTGAAGCGATGATACCTGGGATAGAGCAAATTGTTAAACAGGCATGTTTGTCTGGAATTGAAGATATTATTATTGGAACAGCTCATCGAGGTAGATTAACACTTCTATCAAGTGTTTTAGAAATGCCTTACAAAAAAATATTATCAAAATTCCAAGGTTCTTTAAATGACCCAAATGAGGTACTTGGTTCGGGTGATGTAAAATATCATTTAGGGGTTTCTGCTGATCGTGAATTTGAAAAAAAGAAAATTCATTTATCGCTCACTTCTAACCCTTCTCATTTAGAAGCAGTTAATCCAGTTGTAGCAGGAAAAGTAAGAGCGAAACAAACTTTAGCAAAAGATAAAACAACTGATAAAGTTATCGGTTTATTAATTCATGGAGATGCAGCAATAGCTGGACAAGGAGTAGTAGCTGAAACATTTGCTATGTCACAATTAAGAGGGTTTAAAACTGGAGGCACTATTCACTTTGTAATTAACAATCAGATAGGTTTTACTACAATGCCACAGTATGGTCGATCAGCCCCTTATTGTACTGAAATTGCAAAAATGGTTCAGGCACCAATATTTCATGTTAATGGCGATGACCCAGAAGCAGTAGTTCATGTTTGTAGACTTGCAACAGAATTTAGAAATAAATTTAAAGTCGATGTTGTTGTAGATATGTTTTGTTACAGGAGATCAGGACATAACGAAGCTGATGAACCTTCTTTTACTCAGCCACTTATGTATAAGGCTATCAAGAAACAAATCACAACAAGAAAAAAATATGAAAAAAAATTAATTGAGAATAATACTCTTTCAGAAGAAGAATCTAGAGACATTGTAAATTCTTTTAAAAATTTTTTAGATAAAGAATTTGAATCAACTAAAAATTATAAACCAAATAAAGTGGATTGGTTAGAGGGTACTTGGACAGGTTTATCTACCGCAACATTTGATGCGAGAAGAGGAAAAACTTCTGTAAAAGAAAAAACATTAATTAATGTAGCAAAAAAAATTCATGAAATACCGGCAGATTTTAATGCTCATAGAAGAATAAAAAAAATTTATGGAGACAGATTAGCAAGCGTCATCAACGGAAAAGATATTGATTGGGCAACTTCTGAAAGTTTAGCTTTAGCTACACTTTTAGATGAGGGATACGGTGTTCGAATATCTGGACAAGATGTTGGAAGAGGAACATTTAGTCATAGACATGGTGTTCTATATGATCAAGAAAACGAAAATCGTTATGTTCCATTGAGACATTTTCAAAACAAGCAAGGTTATTTTGAAATTATAGATAGTTTTTTATCTGAATTTGGTGTTCTTGGTTTTGAATATGGATATTCACAAGTTGATCCTAAGACACTTGTTATATGGGAAGCGCAGTTTGGTGATTTTGCAAACGGAGCACAAATTATGATTGATCAATTCATTAGTTCTGGAGAAAGAAAATGGTTGAGAATGTCTGGTTTAACGATGCTACTTCCTCACGGTCATGAAGGCCAAGGCCCAGAGCATACAAGTGGAAGATTAGAGAGGTTCTTACAGATGTGTGCAGAAGATAATATGCAAATTGTTAATTGTACAAGTCCTGCAAATTATTTTCATGTTTTAAGAAGGCAACTACATAGAAACTTTAGGAAACCTCTAATTATATTTACACCAAAATCTACACTTAGACATAAATCTAATGTTTCTAATATTGAGGATTATATTAATGGATCAACTTTCCACAGAATCCTAACTGATAAATTATCTGTTAAAGAAAAAAGGAAAAATAAAAGATTAATAATTTGTTCTGGTAAAATTTATTTTGAACTTGCAGATCATATAGAAAAAAATAAAATTAAAAATCTCTCTATAATAAGATTGGAGCAGATTTATCCATTTCCTTATGAAAACTTTAGAGATGAATTAAAATATTATACGGATGCAGAAATTATCTGGACACAAGAAGAGCCAAAAAATATGGGTGCCTGGGGTTTTGTGAAAGGTAGATTGGAAAGTGTCATGCAGGAAGCCAAAGTTAAACAAGAAAAAATATTCTATGTTGGTAGGAGTCCAGCTGCATCTCCTGCCGCTGGTTCTTTAGAAAGACACTTAAGTAACCAAGAAACTATTATAAAAATGGCAACTGAAGATTCGATTAGCAAAATTATCAAATCTTGGGCAGGTATTTCAACAAAATTAAAGACTAATCTCCCAATTGAATAAATTGACGTAAATGTTATTAAGCCTTTAATTAATGAGCACTGAATTAATAGTTCCAACACTTGGAGAGTCAATTACAGAAGCAACTGTTTCAAAATGGCTTAAGAATATAGGCGATAATTTTGAAGCAGATGAACCTTTAGTTGAAATTGAAACTGACAAAATTACAGTTGAAGTGCCAGCTCCTCACGCAGGATCTCTAAAAGAAATAAAAGTTTCTGAAGGAACTGATGTTGAAATTGGAGGTATTTTAGGTATCTTAGATGAATCCAAAGGTAAAAAACCAACTCCTAAAAAAAATGAAACTAAAGAAGAAAAAGTAAAAGTAGAAGTAAAAGAAGTTAAGGTTGAAACAAAATCTTCACCTACCAAATCTTCACCATCTGCAAGAAAAATTGCTGAGGAAAATAATATTAAACTAGAAGATGTCACCTCATCACGTTCTGATGGAAGAATTAATAAAGAAGATGTAGTTTCTCATCTTTCTTCTTCAAATAATACAAGCACTAACAAAGGTGAAAAAGAAGAAGTAATTAAAATGTCTAAAATTAGACAAACAATATCTAAACGCTTAAAGGAGGCTCAAAATACAGCAGCCATACTTACAACTTTCAATGAAATTGATATGTCCAAAGTTATGGATATTAGAAAATCGAAAAACCAAGAATTTCAAAGTCGGTATAAAGTCAAATTAGGTTTCATGTCATTTTTTGTTAAAGCTGTAGTAAAAAGTTTACAAGAGTATCCAGCTGTGAATGCTGAAATCAAAGATGAAAATATAATTTATAAAAATCATTTTGATATAGGTATAGCTGTTGGAACTGAAAAAGGATTAGTCGTACCAATTCTTAAAGACGCCGATCAATTGAGTTTTGGAGAAATAGAAACTAAAATTATCGATCTTAGCACAAAAGCCAAAGATGGAACGTTGACCATGGACGATTTGACTGGTGGAACTTTTACAATTTCAAATGGTGGCGTTTATGGATCAATGCTCAGCACCCCAATAATCAATAGACCTCAATCTGGAATTTTAGGGATGCATAATATTCAAAAAAGAGCAGTAGTTGTAAATGATGAAATAGTAATTAGGCCAATGATGTATGTTGCATTAAGTTATGATCACAGAATTATTGATGGAAAAGAAAGTGTTGGATTTTTAGTGAAAGTTAAAGAACTTCTAGAAGATCCATCAGAATTAGTATTAGGAATATAAAATGGAAGATTTTGATTTAATAGTAATTGGCGCTGGGCCTGGTGGATATGTAGCTGCAATCAGAGCAGCTCAACTTGGAATGAAGGTTGCTTGCATAGAAAAAGAGCCATCACTTGGTGGAACTTGTTTGAATATTGGATGCATACCTTCTAAAGCATTATTAAATTCATCTGAAAAATTTGTTGAAATTACAAATCATGCTGCAGAACATGGAATTAAAACATCAAAGATAGATTTAGATTTAAATGTTTTGATGGATCGCAAAACAAAGATTGTAAAAAGACTTACAACAGGGATTGGTTTTTTATTTAAGAAAAATAAAATAACGCATATTCCTGGCATGGCTTCTTTTGTAGATAAAAATACTATTTCCATTATAAACGGCAAAAATGAAATAACTGCTAGTGCAAAAAGTTTCATTATCGCAACTGGCTCATCCTCAATTGAGATACCAAATATTCCTGTCGACGAAAAACAAATAGTATCTTCTACAGGCGCTCTTTCTTTATCTAAAATACCAAAATCACTCCTAGTTATTGGTGGTGGATACATTGGATTAGAGATGGGTTCAGTATGGAGTAGATTAGGTTCAAAAGTAACAGTTGTTGAAGCTCTAGACAGAATTGTTCCAACTATGGACGGCGAAATCGCAAAAGAGTTTATGAAAATGTTAACTAAACAAGGATTAGAATTTAAATTATCTCATAAAGTAATTTCTGCAAAATCTAGTAAGTCTGGTGTAGATGTTGAAATGGAAACCTCAGATAAGAAGAAAATTAAAGAAAACTATGAAATAGTTTTAATGTCTGTAGGAAGAAAACCAAACACAGACGGATTGGGTCTCGAAAAAATTGGAGTTAAATTAACCAATAAAAAATCGATTGAAATTAAAAATAACTTTCAAACTTCTGTTGAAGGAATATACGCAATTGGTGATGTAGCACCAGGACCAATGTTAGCACACAAAGCTGAAGAAGAAGGAGTAGCTTGTGTCGAGTTTATAAACGGCCAAAAACCTCATATAAATTATGAAGCTATTCCAGCAATTGTCTATACCAATCCAGAGATAGCATCAGTTGGAAAAACTGAAGAACAACTCAAGCAAGAAAAAAAAGATTTCAAAGTTGGAAAATTTCCCTTTATGGCAAATGGTCGTGCATTAACAACTTCTGCATCAGAAGGATTTGTAAAAATTTTAGTAGATAAAAAAACAGATGAAATTTTAGGCGCTCATATTATTGGCCATGATGCTGGACAACTAATTGCAGAAATTGTCACTACAATCGAATTTGGAGGCAGTGCTGAAGATATTGCAAGAGTTTGCCATGCTCACCCAACAACTAGTGAAGCTGTTAAAGAAGCAGCTTTAAGTGTAGATGGTAGAGCAATCCATATATAGTTTTTTTCTAAGAATAACACTCTTTTTATTAATATCCTTTCTTTCAAATAATACTTTTGCAGATTACAAAGGTCTAAAAAAAATTTCTAAAAATAATTCTTTCATGAATGAAAAAGGTATTCCTTATTCTTCTGATTTGATTACTGATAAAAAAAATACAATTTTATTAATATGGAATCATGGAAGTGAACAAGATACTAAAACAGATAAATGTAAAAAAAAACCAAAATTTGGTTATACGTGGGATGGGGCTGTATCCCCAGCTATATTACAATTTCATAATAGACAAATTAAAAATCTTGAAATTAAAATTTTTAGACTTTGTTCAGGAGTTAAAGGTATGACTGGTAAAGAACAGGACGAGATATTAAATTTAATAAAAAAAGGACAAAAAATTGACAATTATTCTGAATTAAAAATACAAAAGCGGCAAAATATAATTATTAATGAGGTAGAAAAATTTATTGAGAAAGGTTTTCATAATATTGTTATAGGTGGTTATTCTGCGGGAGGCTGGGCCTCTTTAAATTTAATGTCTCAATATCCTGAAAAGTTTAAAGGCGCTATAGCATTCAATCCTGCCTTTGCTGGTCCTAAACAAGAGTGGAATAAAGAACTTCCAAACTGGGGGTTTTTTAGAGAAGAGCAAATTAATCAGATTAAAAAAACCGATACTTTAAATGCTTTAGTATTTGTCCATAAAAATGATGAATTTGAAACACCGGAAACTCTATCTTTTTTATATAATTTCAATGAAATTAATATGATTGATTATAGTGAATTAAAAGCAACTGAGTGTTCTTGGGCTTACGTAAATAAAACCATGCCCAAAGAAGCTGGACATTATATTCCTCAATCTAATTGTTTCACTGAATATGAAAATCAAAATGAATTTATTTTAAATTATTTAGAAAGTATTTTTTAATGAATAAAACAGTAATTAAATTAATTCTTATTTTTTTTAACAAAAATGAATAAAGTCCAAACAATAAATTATACCAATTTCTAATTTGAGTTTTCTCTTGGTAGCTAATACAAGGCTCGCATATTTCCTGTTTATCCAGAAAAGGATATTTGTTTTACTAAATGGGAGAAGAAAAATAATTATATAGTAGATTATTTAACAAAAATTTTTAATTACTCTTTAACTAAAGTAACATCAAGGTCACCAACATCAACGGCTGAACAAGCAACTGGACTGGAAATATCACCAAAACCATAATCATCAAAAACACTATAAAGTACGCCATCTGAAGTATTAAAATTAAATGATATCGAATAGCTTGATGTGGAAGATATAATTATATCTCCAAGTTGATTATCAAAAATCCTCATTGTGTCAGCGTCACCGTTACCATCTTCGTCTAAGAAGCAGACTTCTATTCCAGGACCATAATCACTTCTAAATGTTCCAGCAGACACATTATAATCATTTGTACCATCTCCATCTTCATCAACTGATATTGTAGATTGTCCAGCACACATGTAGTCATCTGACTCACCAGGCAATTGTAAATGTGTTACAGAATTTGTTGAACACGTATAATCTGTTCCACTATATGTAATAGTTGGAGCAGTAGCAGATTGTACAGTTTCACTCAGTGCTAGTTCCGGTATCATTGCTTCATAAGTACCTTCAGGAAAATTAGCACCTGCTAAAAAATTTCCCATAGTTGCACCTGCATCTACTGATCCAGCATTAAAAATAGTTGAAGATCCTCTATAAACTATATCTGCCTCTGTTCCTCCTTTTGGCAATAATCCAAATTTTTTAATTGTAAATTGAAAAGTACTACTTGCAGGCCATGAGCATTTTCTAGTTGATTCATCTGTGTTTGATAATGTTTTCTTAGTTCCCGATGTTGATCCATTTGCTTGACAACAATCAAAATCGGAACCTGAGTCAGCCGAACAAGCTGCTGCAAAGGTAAAATTGTATCCTGATAAAAAAATAAAAATAAAAAAAATTGATGTGAAAATTTTCATCTAACCAGATTTTTTAACTTTTACAGAAAAACCACCAGTTTGTTCCAGAGTTAATTTTTCTGATCTCTTCACAGGAATTAAATTATAAGTTCTCATATCTTCTTCAATTATGTTTTGATTATTACCAAATAAGCTAACTTTATTAGATTTTTTTCCACCAAAATTAATACTTATACCAGCGTTGTATGTTACCGAGCTTTTATTATCATCCTCAGCTTCAAGTTTCAGGGTAATATAATCATTTAAACTAAAATTTAAACCTAACTTAGTTTCGTATAAATCACTAGATGCTACAGAGTCCCAATACGCATAACTTAAATCTGTTTCGATCCATTCAAATCTTGGAATTAAACCTGACACAATGATGTCAACACCATCTAAGACCTCTTCTTTCATACCACTTGCACCATAAGATTTTTTGCCACTCAAACCTTTGTAATAATTATTTGAAATTCCAAATCTAGTTTGCTTTAGTTCTAATCCTAAACCTAATCTGTGGTGTCCAGGATCTGGCTCACTATCATAAAAAAAATTGTAACCATACATTCTAGTATTATCATTGCTAAAGTTCCTAAATCCAAGTCCAAGGTTAGTGCCAATTCGATATTTACCAAATTGATCAAAGTTTCCAATCATCCCCTGAATGAAAATTGTATCACCACTATCCTCGTTAATACTTAAAGGCTGAATAGTTCTGATTTTGTATTCGCCTTTACCCTTATTTTTTACTATTCCAATTAAATCAATATTTGAGTAATCAATATTTTTGTAAAATGGTTCATTGGATGCAAGCATATTGGCTTGCGGGAATACTAGAAGCATAGCCACTAATAATGCATGGAGGAAACGCATATAGCATTTTACTATTTTTAGCTTAAAATAACAATTTTAATTTAAATTTTTGCTAAATTCATACCTCTTTTATATATTTTTTTGCTTGTTTTTATTACTGCTTGACCGCACCTCATTACTTTTCTTTTATGATCATACGTCATTTTTGGTTCACCATGCAATTTCCATCCATCAGATAACGCCTCTGTTACTCTTTGGCAAAAATCAATAGTGTCATCATCTGTAATAAATCTATAACCTTTCATTGTATCTCCTTATAAATTAATCCATCCAAGGAAAATTTATTGCATCGTCCAAATTTACAATTTCACATGGATAAAATTCTTCATCATTTATTCGTTTTTTTTGACAATCATTTTGGGCTATATCAAATTTTTGATCTGGCATAAAAGATCTTCTACCAGATGGATCACAAGCATCTAGCATATCTGTTCTGCCAGTCCAATTATATATGTGAGATTGCACCCATTGTTTTTGAGTTTGAACAAGTTGTAAAATTTCGTACATAATTTTATCCTCATCCATACCATTGCCATGCAATCCATGAATAACATTTTTACCACACTCACTATATACAACTGGGCTTCCAGAACATCCAAAAAGCATAGGAGGATTGTCAATTCCATCATGTTTGATTATTTGTCTTGAACATTGAGTTGTTTTAGCCCCATAGATCATCCCATTAAGAGTATGGGAAATTGATATAATTCCTTTTCCATATTTTTTTTCCTCAGGGATACATACATGCTGCGCTTTAGTACCTATTGGAGGTATGTTATTAGCAAGAGGTATTGGTTCTATTTTGACATCTTTATTTTTTTGACATTTTTTACAATCTCTATCAATGTATAAAAGTAAAAGATCGTAGCCTGGTGGATGACCAGTTGCTCTACCAGCAATATCTAAAACTTTCCCAATAATTTTTTGTTTACCTTGATAACTATTACCTTCCACAACATACATATCGTTTTTAAAATTCTTCCAATCTTCTGCTGCTTTTTTTATTTCTTTTGGAGTACAGCAAATTTTTTTTTCAGGGTTAAGGCCAATTACATGTGCTTGCGAAATCGCAATATCATCTTCAATAAATGTAATATTTCCTCCCCAATTTTCAGAACCCATAGATAATCTTGCTTGAAAGGTAAATTCTCCTTTAGTATCAGATGTGCCACAATTTTTTTTGCATTCGAGAACTTTAGGTTTA
>CABYTX010000021.1 GCA_902522015.1 uncultured Alphaproteobacteria bacterium | reverse complement strand
GATAATTTAGGCAAACAAGACATTTCAAGTCATGTAAATTTTAAAGAATTAATTGAAATAGCAAAACAAAACAAATTAAAAATTAACGAATTTATTTCACAAAGAGATTTTTTAATAAAATATGGAATATTAGAACGAAAGAAAAAATTGTTAAATAAAAATTCAAATTTAAAGAAAAATTTAATAAATGATGAAGTAGATAGATTAATAAATAGTGATAGGATGGGAAAATTATTTAAGTGCCTTGTTGTTTCTAATTTATGATTGCTAAAAATTATTTTACACATGCAAAAATTAAACCTTTTGTTAAAGCTGGTTTTTTTACTAGAAATGGTGGAGTATCTAAAAAAGAAAACTATTCATTAAACTGTAGCTTAAACCGCAAAGATACTAAAGTAAATGTAAATAAAAATATTAATATTTGCCTAAATAATTTAAATATTAAAAAAAAAATTAAATTTATTAGTCAAATACACTCCAATAAGATTGTAGAAATTAATAGAAAAAATGTGGGAAAAAAATATTCAGGAGATGGGTTAATTACAGATAATAAGCAAATAGCTTTAGGGGTTTTAACTGCAGATTGTTGTCCAATTTTTATTTTTGATAAAAATAAAAAATATATTTGCGCTCTTCATTCAGGTTGGAAAGGGGCATTAAAAAATATAGCTGCTAAAGGTATAGAATATTTTGTTAAACAAAAAATTATTAAAAAAAATATTGTGGTTCTTATTGGCCCTTGTTTGAACTTTAAAAACTTTGAAGTATCAAAAGACTTTAAAAGTAAGTTTATAAGCAAAAATAAAAAATACTCTATTTTCTTCAAATATAAAAATAAAGACAAAGATTTATTTAATTTAAGAAGATTGATTAACTATCAATTCGAGGAGTTGGGTATTAAAAATATATATAATATTAACAAAGATACCTTCTCAAATAAGAAAATTTTTTTTAGCCATAGAAGGGAGTCACAAAAATTTAGAGATACTGGAAGAATGCTCAATATCATTGCATTTAATGATTAATTTTGGTTGATCTATTATTAATCTAATATAGTAATTAATTTGATTATATGAAAATAATCGCCTGTAATAGTAGCAAATCCCTAGCAGAAAAAATTTCTAAACATATTAATGTGCCATTAGCAGATGCCTCTGTTAGAACTTTTAATGATAGAGAAATATTTGTGGAAATAAACGAAAATATTAGAGGTGAAGATGTGTTTATTATCCAATCGACATCACATCCGGCTAATGACCATTTAATGGAACTTTTAATTACAATAGATGCTGCAAGGAGGGGATCAGCAAAAAGGATTACTGCTGTTATCCCATATTATGGATATGCAAGACAAGATAGAAAGACTGGGCCTAGAACGCCAATCACTGCCAAACTTGTAGCAAATTTAATTACTTCCGCGGGTGCTGATAGGGTACTAACAATGGATTTACATGCTGGTCAAATTCAAGGTTTTTTTGACATTCCTTTAGATAATATTTTTTCTGTAAGACCGATAATCGATGATGTTAAAGAAAGATTTAATGGAAACAAAGATTTAGTTGTTGCTTCACCCGATGTCGGTGGTGTTGTTAGAGCCAGAGCTTTTGCTAAAAGATTAGAGGCTGGACTGGCAATTGCCGATAAAAGAAGAGAAAAAGCTGGTGAGTCTGAAGTAATGAATATCATCGGAGACGTAAAAGATAAAACTTGTATCTTACTAGATGATATAGCTGACTCTGCAGGCACGTTATGTAATGCTGCTGAAGCTCTGAGTAAAAATGGTGCTAAAGAAATTTATTCTTATATTGTTCATGGCGTATTATCTGGAAATGCCCTAAAAAAGATTGAAAATTCAAGCATAAAAGAACTGGTATTAACGGATACAATAGAGCCTTCTAAAGAGGTAAAAAACACAAAAAACATTAGACATATTAGTATCGCTCCTTTAATGGGTGATGCGATTAAAAGGATTAACACTGATACTTCAGTGTCCGCCCTTTTCGATTAAATTTTTTTTATTTATGAGTGATTTTAAAGCGATAGAAAGAAATAAAGATATTGGTTCAAATCATAGTCTTTTAATGAAGGGGTTAGTTCCTGGTATTATTTATGGCAAGGGAACTGAGCCTAAAAAAATTGCTCTAGAAGATAAAATAATCAAAAAATTAATGGGCACTGGTTCTTTTTATTCAACAATTATCGATCTTGATGTCGATGGAAAGAAAGAAAAAATACTTCCTAAACAATTGCAATATCACCCTGTTAGTGATCAACTTATACATTTTGATTTTTTAAGAGTACAAGAAAATACAAAAGTAAACGTTGAAATTCCTGTTGAATTTTTAAATCAAGATAAATGTCCTGGTTTGAAAAAAGGTGGAGTTTTAAATACTGTTAGAAGACTTGTTGAACTAACATGTAATGCAAATAATATACCTAGCAAACTAGAATTTGATTTAATTGAAAGTGAAATAGGTGATGCAGTAAAAATTAGTAATATTCAACTACCTGAGGGTGTTGCTCCTACTATTTCAGATAGAGATTTCGTAATAGCCACTTTAGTTCCGCCAACTGTAGAAGTTGAAACTAAAACTGAAGAGACAACTGAAGAAGGTGCAGCAGAAGGTGGTGAAGAGAAATCAGAGGAAAAGAAGGAAGAATCTTCTGATAATAAAGAAGAAAATAAAGAATCTAAGTAACTTTACTTTATATTTCATTATATGTTTTTAATTTGTGGACTTGGGAACCCAGGCGTAAATTATAAAAATACCAGACATAATGTAGGTTTCCATTTAGCAGATAATATAATCTCACATTTTAATTTGAATAAAATCAAAGAAGATAAAATAAAAGAATTATATTCAGGTGTAATTAATAATCAAAAAATCTTTGTGTTAAAACCTCTTACATTTATGAATTTATCAGGAAAAGCTGTTTCAGAAATTGTAAATTTTTATAAAATAAAATTAGACCATACTTTTGTTATACATGATGACCTTGATTTAGAATTATCGAAAGTAAAAATAAAACAAGGTGGTGGAAACGGAGGTCATAATGGACTGGAAAGTATTGACCAATTTATAGGGGAAAATTATTTTAGAATACGTATTGGAATTGATCATCCTGGACATAAAGATTTAGTTTCAAGTTATGTTTTAAATAAATTTTCAAAATCAGAAGAAGAAATAATAAATAAAAAAATTGATAAAATGGTTAAAAATATAAAATTAATATTTTCAGATATTCCTCTGTTTTTAACAAAAATAAGTGAGCAAAATTAATTATGGGATTTAAATGTGGGATAGTTGGTTTACCAAATGTTGGTAAATCCACTTTATTCAATGCTCTTACCCAATCAAATAAAGCTGAAGCTGCGAATTATCCATTTGCAACTATAGAACCAAATATAGGAAGAGTTGCAGTGCCCGATGACAGATTAGATAAACTAGCGATCATTGGAAAAAGTGAAAAAATAATTCCTTCTTTTATGGATTTTGTTGATATTGCAGGATTAGTAAAGGGAGCCTCACAAGGAGAAGGTTTAGGAAATAAATTTTTAGGACATGTTAGGGAAGTTGACGCAATAGCACATGTTGTTAGATGCTTTGAAGATACTAACATTACTCATGTATCATCAAAAATTGATCCACTAGATGATATTGAAACAATAAATTTAGAATTACAATTAGCTGATCTTGAAAGCTTAAATAATAAAAAAACTAGTTTAGAAAAAAAATTAAAAGCAAATGATAAAGAAGTTAAACATCAATTCGATATAATAAATAAAATCTTACAAATGCTAGATGCTGATAGTATCTTAAAAATTGATGAATTTGCTAGTAATGAAATTGACTTTGTAAATAGTCTTAACTTAATTAGTCTAAAGCCTACTATGTACATATGTAATGTAGATGAAGAATCTATTCACACTGGAAACGATTTATCAAAAAAAGTCATCGAGTTTGCCAAAAAAAATAATCATTCTGTAGTTTTAATCTCTGCATCAATAGAAGCACAAATAGCAGAATTAGATAATGAAGAAGAAAAACTTGAATTTCTTAAAGAACTTAATTTAGATCAAACAACATTGAATAAGGTTATAAAATCAGGATATGAACTTTTAGGTTTGATAAACTATTTTACATGTGGTCCAAAAGAAACAAGATCATGGACAATAAAAAAAGAAACACTTGCTCCTCAAGCTGCTGGAAAAATTCACACTGATTTTGAAAAAGGATTTATTAGAGCAGAGACTGTATCTTATGCAGACTATATAGAAAATAATGGTGATGCTGGAAGTAGAGATTCTGGAAAGCTAAGACAAGAAGGTAAAGATTATATCGTCAAAGATGGTGATGTAATGAACTTTTTATTTAATGTCTAAGTGACGTCTCGCCAAAGTCTGTTTTTTGCTAAGTACACAATTGTTCCTAGAATAATAAAGAATAATATTACTTTGATTCCTAAATTTTTTCTTTCTTCCATTTCAGGTTCAGCAGCCCAGTGAAGAAAGTGTGTTACATCAGCTGATAACTGTTGAGCGTTGTTATCTGTTCCATCATCATAATCTACACTTCCATCGACTATAGGTGCTGGCATAGCTATTTGATTTCCAGCCATCCATTTATTGTACCACATTCCATTACCCACTTCCATTCCCTCTGGAGGTTCAACATAACCAAGAAGAAGATTGTAAATATAATCAACTCCATATTTTCTAGCTTTTGTAATTACACTTAAATCAGGAGGATAGGCTCCATTATTATTTGCTCTTGCCTCGTTATCATTAGCATATGGATTGACAAATTTGTCTGCTGGTCTAGCCGGTCTTTCAAACATTTCACCATCATCATTTGGACCGTCTAATACAGTATATTCAGAAGCAATTACTTTTACTTGAGCCTCAGAAAAACCAATATCAATAAGATCTCTGTAATACAGAAGTTTCATTGAATGGCATCCTGCACATACTTCTCTATAAACTTTATAACCTCTTTGAATTGCAGCTCTATCAAAAGTTCCCGTTACACCTTTAAAAGACCAATCATGTTTTGGCATTTTTTCAGTACTCATTTCTGCAGCAAATAAATTTGAAGAGAATAATAAAAAAATAATAAGTATTAAGCGCATTATAGATTGGTATCTTTTTGCATTGCTGGTGCAGGCATTCCTTTTTCTCCTCCACCAATATTAGGGGCTATGTTTTTAGCATAAACATCACTAATACTGAGTGGTAACTTAGTTGGTTTCTCTATCCAACCAACAAATGGTGTAATAATGAAGAAAAAACCAAAGTAGTAAAGTAAACCCACTCTTGCAATTAAAAGATATAAACCTTCAGCAGGAAGCATACCAACATAACCTAATGCAAAAAAATTAACAAAAAAGCCCATCATAAACCATTTATATATTGGTCTATAATTACAACTTCTTACTTTTGATCTATCTAGCCAAGGAAGAACGAATAAAATTACTATCGCACCAAACATTAGAAGAACCCCTCCTAATTTATCAGGCACTGCTCTTAAAATTGCATAAAAAGGTGCAAGATACCAGTTTGGAACAATGTGAGCTGGTGTAACAAGTGGATCAGCTGGAATATAATTATCAACTTCAGCCATAAGATTTGGCCCAAAGAAAATTACTGCAGAAATAGCAACACCAAAAGCACACATAGCTACTGTATCTTTAATTAACATATATGGAAAAAAGTTTACTGAGTCATTGTTAGTTTTAATATCAATCCCATCAGGGTTATTTGAACCATGAACATGGACTGCAGCAACATGTAATCCTACAACACCAAAAATAACAAATGGTAAAACATAATGAAGAGCAAAGAAACGATTTAAAGTTGCATTTCCAACATTGTAATCACCAAGAAGCCATGTCTTTAATCCCTCACCAATAAATGGAATTGCACTAAATAAATTTGTTATAACTGTAGCTCCCCAATAAGACATTTGTCCCCACGGTAATGTATAACCAAGAAAAGAAGTTGCCATCATTAATAAAAATATAAATACACCTAAAATCCAATTAAGCTCTCTTGGATATTTGTAAGAACCAAAATACATTGCTCTTACTATATGAATGTAAACTATGATGAAGAAAAAGGCTGCACCATTGGAATGGATGTATCGCATTAACCAACCGTAATTGACATCTCGCATTATTCTTTCAACGCTATCAAATGCCATATCAGTATGTGGTGTGTAATTCATTGCAAGAAAAATTCCGCTTACTATCATTGTAACAAGCGTAATTGTTGCTAATGCACCAAAACTCCAAAAATAATTACAATTTTTAGGCATTGGATAATCACCGTATTCTTTTTTGAAGTAAGAAATAATTGGTAAACGAAACTCTATCCAATTAAGGACGGGATTTTTAAACTGATGTACTTTTCGATTCTTATCCATGTTATCCTATCTTTATAGTATTATCATTTAAAAAGGTATAGGGCGGAACGTCCAAGTTTTTGGGCGCTGGTCCCTTTCTTATCCTACCTGATGTATCGTAATGTGAACCATGACATGGGCAGTACCAACCATCGTAATCACCCTTCATATCAGAAACCTTCTGACCAAGTGGAACACAACCTAAGTGTGTACATACTCCCACTAAAACTAACCATTCTTCTTTTTGTACTCTATCTGCATCATCTTGTGGATCTCTTAAGTCAGAAGCTTGAACCATTTTAGCAGCATCAATCTCATCTTTTGTTCTTTTTTTAATGAAAACAGGTTTTCCACGCCACTTTATAGTTATACTTTGACCTTCTTCAATAGCACTAATATCTACTTCGGTTGATCCTGCAGCTAATGTGTCTTCTGCTGGACTCATGCTTTTTAGAAAAGGCCATATAAAAGCAGCTGTTCCAACAGCACCAAGCGTTACTGTACTAAGCTGTAGGAAATCTCTTCTCTTATTTTTGGGTTTTTTAGCCATTTATTGTGAATTTCTTATATCTTAATTACTCAAAAAAATACTTTTTAAATATGTGCCAGCGTGACGCAAGTAATAAAATAATATAGTAAAAAAACATGAGAATTGCTCTATTTGAACCCGACATACCGCAGAATGCAGGAAACATATTTAGACTAGGTGCCTGTCTTGGAATACCAGTAGATATAATAGAGCCAGCTGGTTTTGTGATTGATGATAAGAGACTAAAAAGAGCATCAATGGATTACTATGATTATCTAGAATTAAAAAAACATTTAAGTTGGGAAAAATTTTATGATTGGTCAAAAGATAATTCATATCGACTCGTTCTTCTAACAACAAAAACTAAAAAAAGTTATTTCGATTATAAATTTCAATCAAATGATATTATTTTATTTGGTAGAGAAAGTGCAGGAGCGCCCGATTTTGTCCATAGCTCTGTCGATGAAAGATTAACGATACCAATGATAAAGGGGCCTAGATCGATTAATCTTAGTAGTTCAGTTGCAATAGTAGCTGGTGAAATGTTACGTCAATTAACTTAAGCTAAGCTTCCCATCTTTCCTTCTTGATAGTCCATCATTGCTTGCTTGATTTCTCCTTCAGAATTCGCCACGAAAGGACCATAACGTGCTACGGGTTCTTTGAGTGGCTTTCCAGCTAAAACTAGATAAGATCCCTTTTCTGATATCGATGTAAGTTTAATCTCATCGCTTGACTGATCGAAATAAATCATATCACCTTTGTTAGCGATTTTATCTTCCTCGTTAAATTGTAATTGACCATCGATAATATAGATCATAAGATTTTGTTCTTTATCAACATTAAACTTTGTCATATCTGGTTTTGAAAATTGAATATCAAATATTGATACAGGTGAATATGTTTGAACTTTGGATTTGGCTCCATTTATTTCACCCACAAGAACTTTAATTTCTATATTTGCATTTTCAGATACTGTTGGAATAGTGTTTCTTTTAATATGTTGATACCAAGGTTTCACTTTTTTATTTTTTTGTGGAAGGTTAACCCAGATTTGTAATCCTTGCATGATACCGCCACTCTTTTTGAATTTTTCTGTTACTAATTCAGAGTGAATTAAACCTGAACCAGTTGTCATCCATTGTACATCACCAGTTTCAATTTCTGCTTGTCCGCCAAATGAGTCTCTGTGTTCTACCTCACCACCAAGCATGTAAGTAATTGCCTCAAATCCACAATGAGGATGTGCAGGTACGCCAGTTGCTCCTCCTGGCTCATAATTTATTGGGCCGAAATGATCAAAAAGAAGAAATGGATCATTTTCTCTCATACCAGGGACAGGAAAGGCTCTCGTTACAGGTATCCCGTCACCCTCGAAAGTCTTCATACATTGTTTAATTTCTAATGCTTTTCTCATTTGTATTTTAAATTATTATAAAAAATATATAGGTATTATTATGAAAAATCAAAATCCAAACCCACCAAAGTGTGGTTGCAGTTGTAGCTGTTGCTGTACTTGTGAAGGTGGAGATTGCTGTTAATAAATTATTTTAAATTTAATAATTTAATGAGTGTGATTTGTTAGATTATTAATATCTGACTCCTCTATTTCTTCTATTGATTTTGCAACTCGCCAATTTTTCATTGATCCGTCTTCATTTCTTGCAGTAATTGCAGTTTCAATTGGTGGACAATCAGGTTCATGACAACTGAGCTCAGCAATACTTATTATAGTATTTTCTGGTAATTTATATTTCTTGGAAATTAAATGTTTAAGATTTCTTATTTTTTCAACATTTTGAGTTTTACGATTAAACATATTTTCTCCTTTAATTGTCTGCCCATAAAGATGATAAAAGAATAGAACCTTTCAAATCGCCAATTAATATTTGTGAGTTATCACTAGATATAGCTATTGTTGAAACTTCTGAACCTGTTGAACTTCTAATCATAATTGGTTTTTTGCTTTCATCAATTTCTGCTAATAAAACTGACCCATCTGTAAAACCGGTGAAAACAGCTTTTTCTCCATTAAGTGCTTTAACAAATGTTGCAAGTTCTTTACCACCGTTTGCAACAACAATTGGCTTTCTCCCCATTGGTCCTTCTTTACCATCAAATGGCCAGCAAACTGCATCACTGGATCCAGATGTTACCAAATACGGTGTATCACCAACCCAAGTAAAACTTTTAATTTTTGATGGATAACCTCTCATTGCTAAATCCGCTTTGTCATTTATGCGCCAACCATGAATTTGATTTTCTTGCATTGCAGTTACAATATATTTTGTATCTGGGCTAAACGTTACAGTTCCATGCGATCCTTTCCAGGTAAAATTTGATGCTGTCCATTTATTATTATTAAGTTTCCACACTGTTACTCCACCGTATCTTGAGACCGCAAGACGCTTACCTTTATTATCAAATGCTAATCCAGCAACAGTACTTTGATGCTCTAAAGTTTGAGGTTTATCTTTGTTTTTTGTCCAAATATAAACAGTCTTTCCTGATGAACAAACTTTAGTATCTTTGTGAGAAGCTACACAGTCAACCCACTTTGAACCAAAATTAAAAATTTCATCAATATTTCCATCAGATGATATTTTTAGAAAACGTCCATCGTCTCCTCCCGTTAACACATGATCTTCATAATTTGTCATACTCAACACTACACCCTTATGTGCTTTAACAGTTTTAGGATCAGATCCAGATTGAAAAAATCTTACGGTGCCGTCTCCAAATCCTACCGCTATTTGATCACGAATTGTAACCGCTTCTGTAGCTGGAGCTCCAATATTAAAAATTGAACCTCTTCTTTCAAGTTCAGTTTTATTTGATTCTTGAAGTTTTTCTAAATCAGCGTTCATGCTGATTTACAATTTTCAAAGCCTTCCTTAAGATTCATATTATCAAGATCACGACCAATAAATACTACTCGAGAACTTCTATCTTTTCCTTTAGGCCAAGGTCCCATTGGTGAAGCATCCATAAGCATATGCACTCCTTGAAATACATATCGCTCTTCTTCACCTTTAAAGTTCAAAATGCCTTTTGATCGAAGAATATCCTGGCCCTTAGTCCTAAGTAAATTTCCAAACCAATCTTGAAACTTATCCATATCTAATGGTGTATCAGATACAAAGGATAGACTAGTAACATCATCATCATGTTCATGATCATGATCTGATTCAAGAAAGTCAGGTTCAATATCTAATACTCTATCTAGACTAAATGCATTTAAGCCTACGATTTCATCAAGAGGTGCATCACAACGTGTTGTTTTAATAATCTTTGCAAAAGGATTTATTTTTCTAATACGATCATTAACTTTCACAATGTCATTATCTTCAACAAGTTCAACTTTATTTAACAAAATTACATCAGCAAAAGCAATTTGCTCTTCTGCTTCATGATGATCTACTAGTTGAGAACTTAGATGAACAGCATCAGCAACTGTAACAATTGCATCTAATTTTGTTCTATCAGCAACGTCTTGATCAACAAAAAATGTCTGAGCAACTGGGGCTGGATCAGCTAAACCAGTTGTTTCAACTATAATTGCATCTAGTTTGTCAGCACGTTTCATTAAACCACTAAGAATTCTAATTAAATCACCTCTAACAGTGCAACAAATGCAACCGTTATTCATTTCAAATACTTCTTCATCAGCATCAACAACAAGGTCATTATCAATTCCCTGCTCACCAAATTCATTAACAATGACAGCGTATTTACGTCCATGCTGTTCAGTTAAAATTCGATTTAAAAGTGTTGTTTTTCCAGCTCCAAGAAAACCTGTTAAAACCGTAACTGGAACCTGAGAAGTATTTTCCATATCAATTTCCTTATAATTAGTTCTATAAATTCCACCTTAATACAAGGTGGAATTTATTTAAATATTAAAAATTAACAGCCTTTAAGCTCGTCCCCGAGATTACTAATCAACGTAAAGTAAAGTGACTTACCAGCATCGATGTTAGCACCTAAAGGATCAAAAACTCCTGTTTTGATATTCATATCCTCAGCTATTGTTGAAATAATCTTTGGATTAAATTGAGGTTCAGAGAAAATACATTTTATTCCCTTATCCTTAATAACATCCTGAATATCAGCTATTTGCTTTGCACCAGGTAAAACATCAGTATTCAATGTTAAAGCTCCTGCAGCTCTTACACCAAATCTTTCTTCAAAGTATTGGTAGGCGTCATGGAAAACGACAAATTTTGCACCGGAATTAATATCCTTGCTAACGTCATTTATCAATTGGTCTAAAGCTTTGATAGTTGCATCAGCATTTGCTTCATATTTCTCTTTATTGGCAGGATCTAAATCACCTAACTCATGAGCAATCTCATGAACCATTTCTTTAGCATTCATTGGATCTAACCAAATGTGAGCATCAAATTCACCATGTGCATGACCGTGGTCGTCGTGTCCACTGTGATCGTCATGATCATCATGATCGTCATGGTCGTCGTGATCGTCATGATCATCGTGATCATCGTGATCGTCATGGTCATCATGGTCGTCATGGTCGTCGTGATCGTCATGATCGTCATGATCATCATGATCGTCATGGTCGTCGTGATCGTCATGATCATCGTGGTCACCAAATATAGATTCTTCTCTAAATTTTAATTTAGCAATTGTTTCAACTTCCATAAACTCTACGACTTCAGCACTTTTTGCTATTGACTCCAGAGGTTCTTCTAATGATGTCTCAATACTCTCACCAATCCAAAATACTATATCTGCTTCTTCAAGCATTTTTGCATGAGATGGTTTCATAGTAAAACTATGTGGAGATATGCTTCCTTCAATTATAAGTCCAGGTTCACCAATTCCATTCATAACATTAGCAATCAATGAATGAAGTGGTTTAATAGTCGTTACAACTTTTAGTTCTGCTCTAGCAGATGCAGTTGCAACAAGAATTCCTGAAAACAAGATAATTTTAAAAACATGTAGAAAAATATTCATTTGTTTCATAAAAGTATTCCTATTAGATATAAGTGTGTTAAAGTATTGTAATGTTATAATATAACATTTTAAGTTGTAAATAATAAAATGGCAGAAAATAATAATTTATTGGTTAAACTAGATAACTGTGGTGTGTACAAGTCATCCAAGTGGATTGTACGAGGAATAAGCTTGGAAATTCACAAGGGGAAAATTGTTACTCTAATAGGGCCTAATGGTTCTGGAAAAACAACTTCAGCTAAAATGATACTTAAGATACTTAAGTCTGATGAAGGGCAAATAAAAAACTTTGCTTCTAAAATGGCTTACGTACCACAAAAAATTAATATTGATTGGACAATGCCTCTTCGTGTCGTTGATTTTATGAAATTAACAAGTCATATAAATAATCTTGAAATTGTTGATGCTTTAAAATTAACTGGAGTAGATAACCTTCTCTATAACGATATTCATAATTTATCTGGCGGAGAATTTCAAAGAGTCTTAATCGCCAGAGCAATCGCAAAAAAACCAGACTTACTTGTTTTGGATGAACCAGTTCAAGGTGTAGATTTTAATGGAGAAATTGCACTTTATAATCTTATTAAAAAAATTTGTTCAACACTTAATTGTGGAATATTACTGATATCACATGATCTTCATTTTGTTATGTCAGCTACAGATCATGTAATTTGCTTAAATGGTCATATATGTTGCTCTGGAACGCCAAGATCAATTGTAAAGAATTCGGCATACATAGAATTATTTGGTGAACATAACGCCACAACTCTATCACTTTATCAACATGATCATGATCATTCTCATGAAACAGATGGGAGAGTAACAAATAATGTTTGATGATTTTTTTACTAGAGCTCTCATAGCTGGCATTGGTATTGCAATAATTGCCGGACCTCTAGGATGTCTTGTAATTTGGAGAAGGTTATCCTATTTTGGAGATACGCTGTCTCACTCGGCATTATTGGGTGTAACTTTAGCTTATTCTTTTAGCTTTAATATTACATTTTCAGTTTTTATAATTTCAGCTGTTGTTGCTTTACTATTAATTAATTTACAAAAAAGAACAAAACTCGCAGGAGACTCATTACTCGGTCTACTTGCTCACTCTACACTTGCTATAGGTTTAGTATTAATTGGGTTTCTTACATCAATTAGATTTGACCTTATGGGTTTATTATTTGGAGATATACTTGCAGTTGATGTAGAAGATATAACTATAGTTTATTTAGGTGGTGCTATAATATTATTGATTTTGTACTTTATTTGGAAATCTTTATTTTCAGCAACGGTAAATTATGATTTGTCAGCAGCAGAAGGAATGCGACCAGAAGTTTCTAATTTTATATTCACACTCTTATTGGCAGGAGTAATTGCTTTATCTATTAAAATGATTGGCGCTTTATTGATAACTGGTTTACTTTTAATACCTGCAGCAATTGCAAGAAATATTAGCAGCAGTCCTCGTCAAATGGTTATAAGTGCAACTTTAGCTGGTGTCGTATCTGTAATTGCAGGATTGTTTGTTTCGCTTGAGATTAATACTTCTTCAGGGCCTTCTATAATTGTAGTTGCATTATTATTATTTATTATTTCACTTATTCCTCTGGAGATAAAGGGTCAGTTGCAAAAATGAAAACTATTTGTTAATTAAAATTATGGCATTAGCATCAGTAAATTTAACCAAAAACCAGAAAACAGTTCTTGATATTTTAGAAAACTCATCAGAACCTCTTAAAGCATATACAATCCTTTTTGATATTCAAAAAAAAGGAATTAAATCTCCTCTTCAAGTTTATAGAGCTTTAGATAAGCTTATAGAAATTGGTAAAGTACATAAAATAGAAAGTAGAAATTCATATGTTGCTTGTAAGCATGAAGGCTGTAATGCAAAAACTTCTACATCTTTTTTGATATGTGAAAACTGTGATAGTGTTACTGAGCTAACTGGAAATAATTTGTTTTCTTATTTTTCAAAACAAGCAGAAAAAAATAACTTCAATTATAAAAAACATAATTTAGAAATATTTGGTTTGTGCGAAAATTGTAAACTAAAAAACTAATTTATTAAATTATCAATCTTATTCAGACATTTATTTAATCCAAGATCATATTTTGTTCGTATGAAATGCTCTTGCACTATTTCAACCCATTTAAATTTTTGTAACGTTTGATGAGATATGTAAAAACAATTTAATGGAAAAGACATATTAAACATTTTTAATATTTCTTGCCTTATTACATCGTTGGTCAACACTGCTAAAGATTCGTGAATATATTTTTCTACAATTTTTTGATCACTTAAAGATGTTTTAGGCAAATTAAATAAACCTCTAAATCTAAAGTATCGATAGATTCTTAAGTAATCTTCTTTTATTCTATCCTCTATTTCACCAATAAAACGAATTTTACTTTCATTTAAATCTGATTGGCCATTGTAATAATCATGTAGTTTATTATTGTTTCCGACATATAAAGCATTGAAAGTAAAATCTCTTCTGGCTGAATCTTTTTTCCAGCTGTTGGTGTAAATTACATTTGTATGTCTTCCCATTTGATTAATATCTTCACGTAAAGTTGTAATTTGTATTTTTCGATTATGAGGATAAGCAATTATAGATCCATATTGAATAGCAAAATCATCATATTCAATATTGTTATCTTTTAGTAATGACAAAACATCCTGAGGCTCCAAAGTTGTTGCTGTATCAATATCTTTGATTTCTCTTTCAAGAAGAGCATCTCGTATACATCCTCCTACTAATCGAATTTCAATATTATTTTCTTTAAAGATAGATATTAAAAACTTAACATGCTCCAGATTCAATAAATTCGTAATTTTATTTATTTCCATTATCTAGCTATTTCTTCAAAACAATTTATATTACAATAACAATGTCGATTTCTTCAAAAGAAAATGCCGCAGAAATATTTGAGGATATAAAGAAAAATTTAACTAGAGGAGTTAAAGATAGAAAACACGCATTTCATACGCCAGTCTTTAGTAATATTGATAGTGAAGGTGGAATAGATTCTAGAGTTGTAGTCTTAAGAAAATTTGATCCCAGTAGCATGACACTAAATTTTCACACAGACTTCAGATCTCCCAAAGTGCCTAATTTAAAAAAAAATAGTAGTTCTCAATTTGTTTTTTATGATTATAAATTAAAAATTCAAATGCGAATCAAAACAACGTCTTTGGTTAATAATCAAAATGATAAAACTAAAGAAATGTGGGACAAAACAAGATTGTTTAGTAGAAAATGTTACTTAACATTAAAAGATCCAAGTTCAATCACTGAGTTTCCAGAAGACGGTATCCCTGAACATTTAACTGGCAAGGAGCCAAGTCATGAAGAAAGTGAAAAAGGATATAAAAATTTTGCAGTAGTTGAAAATAAAATTAATGAAATCGATTGGCTTTATTTAGAAATTTCAGGTCATCGTAGATTAAAATTAACATTTAAAAATAGTGAACAAGAATATAATTGGTTAATACCTTAATATAATTTAAAATTATCAATAATTCTAATTTCACCAATATATAAAGCAATAAATAATCTAGCTTCAGAATAATTTTTTGTTATTTCTAAATTATTTTCATTTCTTATTTCTAAATAGTCAATTTTATTTATATTATTTTGAAGAAGCTCTATTTTTAATTGATCTAAATTATTAATTTCATTTTGTGTTAATAGATTAATATGTTCTTTAATTTTATTTCCTAATACATTGAAAATTTTTAATTGATCATTAGAAAATTTAGAGTTCCTTGAAGATAAACTCATACCCATTTTATCTCGTACAGATGGGCATTGGATTATTTTAATATTGTGATGATTAATTTTTACTAAATCTTGTATTATTTTTACTTGCTGAAAATCCTTCTCACCAAAATAACTATTCGTTGGTTTAATCATATTAAAAAAAAGATCCACAACAGTAGTAACTCCATCAAAATGGCCAGGTCGAAATTTATCACATAAAATATTTCTAAAATTGTTTACAATTTTTTTCTTTGCCAATCCTTTAGGGTATATCTCTTGAATGTCAGGTAAGAAGAGTGCATTACAACCAATATTTTCTAATTTAGAAATATCTTCATCAATTGTCTTTGGATAAGAATTGAAATCATTTTCATTGTTAAATTGAGTAGGATTAATAAATATTGAACAGATCACAAATTCGTTATGTAATTGTGCTTCTCTAATGAGAGATAAATGTCCATCGTGTAAGTTTCCCATTGTTAAAACTAAACCAATAGACTGACCCTTGTCTTTGATTGAAACTAAATTTGGCTCTAATTCACTAGTTTTTCTGAAAATTTTCATCGATTACATAAGTAAATATTTGACTTATATATAATGAATTCGTATTAGGCCCAGAGATTTATTATGAAACGCACTTACCAACCTAGTAGAGTAATTAGAAAAAGAAGACACGGTTTTAGGGCTAGAATGGCAACTAAAGCAGGTCGTCAAATCATTAATAGAAGACGTGCAAAAGGAAGAGCTCAATTAAGCGCTTAAAAAGGCCAAATGGCCCAAACATTATTTACAATTAAGAAAAGATCGACTTTCGTTATGATACGAAACGAGGGAGAATTTATAAAAGGTAAAAATATGAATATCCAAATTTTACACAATCAAGATCTAGAAAATTCTATAGGTGTAGGATACACAGCTTCCAAAAAAATTGGCAACGCAGTAAAAAGAAATAGAGCAAAGAGAATAATGAGAGAATTAGCTAGAAAAATTATTATTAATGGTAAAATTAATTCATATTATGTGTTAATAGCTAAAACGTCATTGCTCGAAGAGAAATTTGATAAACTTTTATTAGAACTTAAGGGAAAGATAAATGGTTAGTAAATATATTTCATTACCTTTAATCATAATAATTAGATTATACCAGTTATTGATTTCCCCAATACTTGGGCAGAATTGTCGGTATTTACCAACCTGTTCTGAGTATTCTATTAAAGCATTAAAGGAACATGGGTTATTTAAAGGATTAATTTTATCGGTGAAAAGAATTTCAAAATGTCATCCCTGGGGTTCCCACGGATTTGATCCAGTACCAAAAAAATCTGAGTTAAATAAATGAACGAGCAAAGAAATTTATATTTGGCTATTGGTATTTCAATTGCGATAATTATTTTTTTTCAATTATTATTTCCAACTCAACCAATTCAAACAACATCCTTTGAAGAAGATGAAGTATTAGAGCCTGCAACATCCATTGACGGACAAAGCAGCCAAGTTGTTTCAGAAATACAAAGTAGAGATGAAGCTTTAATTCAAACCGACAGAGTTATTTTTGAAAATGCATCTATTAAAGGTTCTATAAATTTAAAAGGAGCAATTTTAGATGACCTCATATTATCAAAATATAAAACTAGCTTAGAACCTGATTCGAATAATATTCAGCTTTTGTTACCGGATGGGACTGCTAATCCATATTATATTGAAACAGGTTGGAAAGAGCTAAAAAATTCTAACATTGAATTACCTAATTTAGAAACAAATTGGAAAACTAACTCTACCACTCTAAGCCCCTCAAGCCCTGTTACACTTAGTTGGACGAATAATAAAAATATAACTTTCAAAATCAACTATCAAGTTGATGATGAGTATATGTTTACAATTACACAGGAAATAGAAAATAACAGTGGTGAAGATATTGAAGTTTTTCCATACAGATTAATCAAAAGAATAAACACACCAGATACAATTAATTTTTTTATACTTCACGAGGGTTTAATTAGTCTAATAAACGACGAATTATTGGAAAAAAATTATGATGATATTGCCGATGATTGTAATTCATCAATGCAAACAAAAAAAGAGTTTTGCGATAATAAAACACAAGGAGGTTGGTTAGGTTTTACAGACAAATATTGGATGTCTGCTTTAATTCCTGATGCTGACCAATCCATTAACGTCAATTATAGGTATGGTAATAATGGACGTGATAGCTATAGGGCAGGTTATGTTGGTCAGATATATAAAATTAACTCAGGTGAAAATATATCTTACGGCGGAAAATTATTTGTGGGTGCAAAAAAATTAAATGTCTTAAGTGCTTATGACGAAAATCTCTCTATACCAAGATTCACTGATGCAATTGACTGGGGCTGGTTTAGTTTTTTAACTAAACCTGTTTCATATGCCATTAATTGGTTTTTTGGTTATGCAGGTAATTTTGGTCTAGCAATAATTGCCTTTACCATTTTAATGCGTTTAATTTTATTCCCACTGGCACAAGCATCTTTTAAATCTATGGCAAAGATGAAAAAACTTCAGCCTGATATGCAAAGATTAAAAGAAACATATCCAAATGACAGACAAAAAATGCAGCAAGAACTAATGGCCTTGTATAAAAGAGAGGGTGCTAATCCTGTTGCGGGTTGTCTACCAATTTTAGTACAGATACCAATTTTCTTTTCTTTGTATAAAGTGTTGTTTGTTACGATAGAGATGTATCACGCTCCTTTTTATGGATGGATTCATGATCTATCTGCGCCAGACCCATTAGGCTTAATGACAATATTTGGATTAGTTCCTTGGGATGTGCCACCTATACTTTCAATAATTGATATTGGTATTCTTCCTATCATTATGGGCTTCACTATGTGGTTACAACAAAAACTAAATCCTGCTCCCGCTGATCCAACACAGGCTAGAATTTTTGCATTACTTCCATTTGTATTTACTTTTGTACTAGCTGGTTTTGCAGCTGGTTTAGTTTTATATTGGTCAGTGAACAATATTTTATCAATTGCGCAGCAATGGTATATTCAAAGAAGAATTTTAGCCAAAAATGGCTAGCTTTAATAAAAATTTAAATAACTTTTTTAATAATAATAAGTTTTTAGGTTCCTTTCAGTCATTTAAAGACATTCCTTATTCAGATATAAAAAAAGAATGTTGTTTTATAGGTAGATCTAATGTTGGAAAATCTAGTTTAATAAATTCGTTAACTAAAACAAAAAAACTAGCGAAAACTA
>CABYTX010000020.1 GCA_902522015.1 uncultured Alphaproteobacteria bacterium | reverse complement strand
GCACAAAAAATTAGAAGAGATTTGTTAAGACTTATTATTTATAAGCCAAAAAAAGAAGCTGAAATAAAAATTCTAAAAAAACAAATTGAGGATCTAACAAGCAAAAAATTTAACAATATAAGTGAATTAATTTTATTTGATTTTCAAAATAATTTTATCAATTATTTAAATAAGCAAAATAAGCCAAAAAAATTTAAATTAAATCCTACGTCAAAAGCATTAGAGTTAATTGATTTATTTGAAAAAATTAATAATCCTTTTTTGTCGATATATATTCATGGAAGTCATGCTGATGGTTATACTACAAATTTTAGTGATTTAGATGTATCAATTTTTATAAGTAATCAAAGATCTACTTTTGATTTTGAAAAAATCAAAAATGATATTTTAATTTTAAATAATTGTGTCAAAAAATTTGATTTAGAATCTCATCATTCAATATTTTTGAATCTTACTAACGATTTAAATTGCTATCCTGAAAGTATTATGCCTCTTGACGTATTAGGACAATCATTAATATCGAAGAATCAAAAAACTATTTCTGCACAAACTAGATTCTCTGTTGATATAGCTATTGATACCTTTTTAAGAATATATAGTTCAATAAATAAAATTAGTCCTGAAAGTAATAATAATAATTTTTATAATATTAAATTTATAATTAGTTCATACTTTATGTTAATAATTTTAAAATATGAAATTTTAAATATGAAATTTTTAGATAAAAAAACTATCTTTAGTGAAATTTTATATCAAGCCAATAGCAATAATTTTTTACATATATTTAATTTGTGTTCAGAGATAAGAGAAAAATGGCCTGAGCAGACAAAAACTATTGACTTTTGTATTTCTAATTATCTTATAAAAAAAATTCAGGATCATTCTAGAAGTATGTTAAATGAAATTGATAAATCTTTCAGTTTAAAAAAAACCATTAATACAATTATGATAAATTAAATATGCTTTACAAAAAGGATTACATTGATGCAATAGATCTTCTTTTATATAAAATTGATAAATTACCATCACACATTCGCCCAATATCTATTCTTTGGACTGGAAATATTAATTCACCAGGTATCTCAGATATTGATTTATTAATTGGGTTTGAAGATGATTTTTTATTTGCTAATGAATTTTTATTTGAGTACAAAAAAATAATAAATCAAATTAAAAATAAAGAAATTTTTTTTCTTCACAAACCTGGTATTTTTCCAGTTTCCTCTCTAAAAATGATATCTAAATTTACTTTTCATGATTTTAATAAGATGAAAGTCATACATGGAAAAAAATTCTCTCATCATCATAATCCAATTTCTAAAAACCAAATAATAATTAATTCAATGGAATTTATACATTCTAGAATAATTTCTTTTTTAATAAATATTTATAAAAAAAATATTAATTTAAATAAGCTATTAGTTGAAGGACATTCTTTTATTCATTCTTATGAAGGATTAAAATCAATAGGTACTCAATTTGATAACACTGAATTTATTAATTTTAACAAAATAGAGAATTTAAGAAAAAAAATTGTTGATGGTGATAAATTACAAATAAACCATGATGAATTAGAACAAATGTATAAAGGCATATGTCTTGAATTTTATTATCTATTACAAAATTTATATAGAGAATTTCATAAAAATGTTGCTGTACATTACAATAATAACATTAATTTTCATCAATATGATGAAACAATAATATTAGATAATTTAGCAAAAAATCAAGTTACAAATATATCTCTTAATTTTAAAAATAATATATTTATAATTGATGGATTTTCTTGGGAGCTAAAATGTTTATTTGATAATATTTTTTATGATCAAAATGAATCTTTGACAATATTTCAAGATAAAAATTTTAAAAAATCAATAAATGAAAAAAAACAATTTATAAATAATTTATTTAAATTTAATTTTAATAATTTTGGCAATTCTTATGGTAGATCAGGAGTTAGGCCTTTGATAACTGGAAAAAATTTAGATAGATTAGCTTTAAATTCAATCAGCTAAAATATAAAATTTATGAAAATTCTTTATGAAGACAATTTATTGAAAATAACTTTTGTTGATGATTTTATTTCAAGTCGATGTTTAGTTGTCTTCACTGGGGTTGGTCACAAATTGGGAGGTATAGATATTCAGCGAGAAGAATTTTATTCCCAACATAAATTTGGAATGATTATTTGGATTACTGATAAAAAAAGGAGTTGGGGTAATAACCTTAATGTTCTAAAGATATCTGAAATATTAAAAAAAATATCTCATAATAAAAAAATTTTTATTATTGGAAACTCGATGGGTGGCTTTTTAGGGATTCTATTTTCAAAATATTTAAATGCTAAAAAAGTAATTGCATTTAATCCGCAATTTAGTGTTTGCCCTGATATTGTGCCTGATGAAAAAAGATGGATGCATTATAGACATCAAATAACAGAATATAGATTTAAAGACTTAGGAGATAATTTTGATAAAGATATTAAATATGCTTTAATACTTGGAGATGATTTAGAAGATGAAATCCATTATAATAAATTTTTTAAATTTTCTTCTCATCCAAATATTGAGTTAATCAGAATAAGAAATATTAAACATAATGTAGCAAGTTATTTAAAAAATTTAAATTTATTAAATGAATCTATTTTTACATTTTTTGATGGACGATCTTTAAAAAATTATCTTCTAAGAAAATCTATTAAGATAACTTAAATATTTCTGATAATATTGAAAATTATATTATTTTTATTTAGTCCAATATTTTAAAAATTTTTCTGTTTAATGATGATAATAACAAATCTAAACTTTCATATTTTATATTTTGATTTTTAGATTTTAAATTATAAAAAATTCTTTTTTTTCTTTTTTCTACACTTTTGTTTAAAATACATTCAGGAGTGGCTAGACTATGCTTAAATATATAAAAAAAAGCATTATTTTTCGTAAAATCAATTGCATAATCTTTCCATTCACCACTTGATACCCCTTTAGAATAAAGATTTAAGATTTTAGCAAGTTCATACTTGGAAAAATATAGATTGTGATTGTTAGTTTTAGAACTAGATGATACTAGACCCATATTTAAAGAATATATCAAATAATTATGCCTGTAAATGCCCCAAATGATAATTTAGATATTTTTGCACCATCATTTATTCTTAAAAATATAGATAATGAAATGGTTTCATTAGAAAGTGCAAAAGGAATTAATGGAACTGTAATTGTATTTATCTGCAATCACTGCCCTTATGTAAAAGCTATTGCTTCTAGATTAAAAAAAGACGCTGATGAGCTAATAGAGCATTCTATTAATACAATTGCTATCATGTCAAATGACGTAATTAAATATCCGGATGATTCATTCGATAATATGAAAATATTCTCAGAAAAATACAAATTTAATTTTCCATATCTTTACGATGAAACTCAAGAAATTGCAAAAAATTATAATGCTGTTTGTACTCCAGATTTTTTTGGTTTTGATAAAGATCTTAAATTAAAATATAGAGGTAGAATAGACTCGGGTGTAATGAATTCAAATGAAAATTCAAACATTGAAAGAGATCTTTTTAATGCAATGATTAAAATCAAAAATGATGGAGTAGGCCCAACTAAACAAATGAATAGTATCGGTTGTTCAATAAAATGGAAATAGTATGAATCAAGAGAATAAAAATCAAAATTTATTTAAAAAAATACAAAATTTTATTTTTAAAAACTACATACAATTAATAATTTCATTAGTAATTTTGCTAATTATATTTATTGGTTTCCAAACATATAATTATTTTAAAATTCAAGATATTAAAAAATCCAGTATAAGTTTTTTTGATATTATTCAAGATGATCAAAATGATTTAAGTAGTTTAGAAAACTTAATTTATGATGATAATATTTTTTCTTTTTTATCAAAATTAAAATTAATTCAGCAAAATAATGAAAATAAAAACTTTAGTTACTCTAATGAATTGTATAAAGAATTACTTTCTTCATCAAATTTAGATGATCTATATAAATCGGCTATCGCTGCAAATGCTTCATACACAATGATTAATGCATCTTATCAAGACAATACCAATAATTATTTAAATGATATATCAATTTATATAAATAATATTAATGATGAGTTCGATAGTTATTTTTCTATTAAAAAAGAGTTAGAATATTTATTAATCGTTACAGAAATTGATCTTAACAAATCTGAATATAGCAATTCAAAAGCATTGGATAAATATAATGAAATATTTAATTCAAGCTTGATTTCTGCCTCTACAAAAGAAAGAGTGAAAAAGATTCATGAGTTTCAGCTTTATAAGTAGAATATCGCTATATCTATCTTTCATATTTATTTTTTCATGTCAGGATACGATTTCATCATTAAGAAATAATGAAAATATAGATTCTGAAGATTTTACCTTTCAATTAGAAACAGAAGAATTTTTAGATTTTAGTATTTTTGAAAAATATGATGAAAACGTAATTGATAATTATACATATAATGCATCTGATTATAATTTTTTAGATAAAGATCTACCTGTATTAAAAATTAATAACTATGAAGCAAAATATAACAATAATGAACCAATAAATGTTATACATCTTAATGAAAGTATTTACTCATTAAACAAAGACAGCGAACTTCTAAAGTTTGATTTAAATAGTGGAAAGTTGATTGAAAGAATTATTATTGATTTAGGTCAAGTAAAAAAAGTACCTATATCTTTTTCTCTTTATGATAATGATTTTATTATTGCTTTTAAATCAGGAGAAGTAGTTAGAATTAACAAATTAGGTCAAGTTATTTGGTTATTTAAAAATGAAGATTTGTTAAATACTCCAGTCAAAATATTTAATGACTATCTAATAATACTATATCCAGAAAATATAGTTTTCTTATCAATTTTAAGTGGAGATATAGTTTATGAGAAAGCTTTTAAATCAAGTAATATAATTCAATCATCGGGAGGAAAGATTGAAAATTATTTTAATATTGTTTTTTTTATACTCCCTAATAGTGAATTTAATTCTTTAGATACATATTTGTTTGAGGAACATAGACTAAATTTTGAAAATATTGAACTTAGTACTTCACTTAATAATTTAAAAGATCAAATACACCTTTATAAAAATTTTTTAGTCTATTTTGATAACGGAAACATTATTCAAACTTATGACATTAATAAAGACAAGTTTGTATTAGTTGATTTTGTAATAAAAAATTCGTCTTCAGCGATATTGTTTAATAATTCGCTAATTTCTAAAAATGAAAATTTTATTGAATTCTATAATATTAAGAATGGAAATTTATTCTCAAGAATTAATATAAACAAAATACTAAATAAAAAATCAAAAATAATAAATTCTTTAATCATAAATAAAAATATGCATTTATTTACAGACAATGGTGAAATAATTATTTTTGATCAAAATCTTGAAATTAAAGAAATGATAAATCTAAAAATTAAAAATATTAATAAAGTTTATAATTATCAAAAAAAATTTTTTATAAGTACTGAAAACGGTATTACTTACATTTATTAAAATGAATATATTAATTTTAGGTATGCCAAATGTAGGCAAAACATCACTTTATAATTTAGTTACAAATAAAAATAATAATATAATTCATGATACCATTGGAACAACAAGAGATTGGCATGTATCGCCTCTTAAATTAAATAGTAATATTAATGTATATGATACACCAGGAATAATTAATCAAAAAAATTTAGTAACAAATAGTATCAGTTACATAATAAGGAAAATAGATATTTTTGTTTATGTAATTGACTATAAAGATGAGAATTACTTTAAAGATAAAGAATTAATTAACGAATTAAGAAAATATAACAAGGATATATTAGTTATTATTAATAAAGATGATAATTTTAAACAAGATAAAAAAATTGACAATCTTGGTATCAAGAATATTTTTTTTATCTCGTGTTCACATAATAGAGGCATTCAAAGTTTTTTAGATTTTTTATTAAAATATGATACTAAAGATAATCAATTAACAAATTACGATTTTTCATTGGGGCTATTTGGTAAAACAAATGTAGGGAAAAGTACTCTCTTAAACAAATTAGTAGGATTTGAGAGATCAATAGTTAGTAATCAACCAAAAACTACGACTGATATTGTTTCTTCTGCATATAATTTTAAAGGTAATACCTATTCAATTAAAGACACTGCAGGTTTAATAAAAAAAAATAAAATTGATAAAAATAGTCTTGATTTTTATGTTACCAAAAAAACTTTATCGATTATCAATGAAATTAATTTAAATATTTTCCTTATTGATATTGAGCAAGGCTTTGATACTCAATCTAAAAAAATATTTAATTTAATATATCAAAAATCTAATATTTTATTATTTATAATTAATAAAACTGATTTAGTTAAAAAAAATAAAAAGAAGATAATTAATGAATTAATTAAAGATATTAATTATGAATTTTCTCAATCAAAAAATATAATTATTGTACCAATTTCAACACTAAATAAAAGAGATATTTTATTTTTAAAAAATAAGATTCGTGAACTTATTTTAGAATTAAATAAAAATATATCAACCTCACAAATTAATAAATGGTTAAATCATGTTGTTGAAAAAAATTCTCACCCTAGAATAAATGGAAAAGAAGTTAAATTTAAATATGGTACTCAGGTTTCAAAAAATCCTTTAACAATAAAAATTTTTTCAAACTTTTCTAAAGAAATATCTAATTCATATAAAAAATATTTGATTAATAATTTTTATAATTTTTTTAAAATTAAAAGTAGAAATTTAAAAATTTTATTTTCTAAATCTAAGAACCCTTATGGTTAATTATTATTGCTCTGTATTTGTATAACTCTCAATAATATTATTATTATATTCAGAAATTTGCATGAGAATATTTGAATTTTCTACAAAAAATAAATGAAAATTATTCAATATCTCCACGTCATTATTATCAGTTAAATACAATACACTACTATAAATTATATATGAAAATAGAATGCCATATAAGACTCCAAAAAATTTATCAAATATCACTCCTAAAATTTGTTTATCTAAGTCATTATTTAAAAATTTTCTTATTCTTTTTAATATAAATAAACTAATTAAAAAAATTATTGGTATTGAAATGATTATACTTATAACGCTAACAAACTGTTCAAATCTTTGTAAAAAATTAATATTTAAAAGTTGTTTACTTAAAAAATCTGAAAGATATTGATAACTATATATGGTTACAAATACAGAACCAACCCATGTTAATAACCCTAATATAGAATTAATAAATCCTTTCCATAAACTAAAAATAACAATTACTGCAGTTAAAATTAATATTACATAATCGAAAAATATTAATTCAAAGTTTAAAAAAGTCATTTTTGATATTTCAATATTGATGGTAAAGTAATTAGTACTCCTATCATAGCAAATATCATTGCCAAACTGGTAAATAGACCAAAATAAACTGTAGGAACAAAGTTTGATAGACAAAGAGTAAGGAAGCCTGCAGTTATTGCAATAGATGTAATTAAAACTGCATTACCTACTGTTAAATGTGTTTTTTCAATCATTTCATGATTTTTACCTAATTTCATATTTTCCTTGTAACGATAAATATAATGTATTGTGTTATCAACAGCTATACCGATAGATATTGCTGCAATTGTAATTGTCATTATATCAAGTGGTATTTTGAGCAATCCAATTATGCCTAAAATAAAAGTTGATGCTAAAATATTTGGAATTATTCCTATTAAACTTAATTTAAAGGATCTAAATAATATTACAAACATTATAAAAATTGCTAAAATTACAAAACCTAACGATTTTATTTGAGAGCTAAATAAAGATTTTAACATGTTATTATACAATACTAATAATCCGTTAACTTTGAATTCTTCCAAGTTATTGAATTCATTTAATAAATAAGAATCAATTTCATTTATAAGATCATTTCTTTTAATATCTTTAGAGTCTTTTACTCTTGTAGCAATTTTTATCATGTTGTTTTCAATATTTAGATAAGGATCAATTAAATCAGTTTTATAATCAATAGGTATTTCATTATACAATACTGACAATTCAAACATTGATAAATCACTTTTGTTTATTTGATTTGCAGTTTCTATAAGAGAATAAATTGAAGTAACTTTTCCAATTTCTATTCTACTTTCTAAATATTGATGAACAGATTTAATTGTTTCAATTTTTTCATTTGAGAACCAAATATTATTTTCATCTCCAAAAAGATCATCTGAGAAAAAATCATCTTCAATTTCTAAATCATCTTCATCTTCATCTTCATCTTTAACTTTAATTGTTGTATCTATTATTTGATCATCATTTTTGAATTTAAGAATAATGTCTAATGGTGTAGTTCCACCTAATTCATTATCTATTAGATACATCCCTTTATAAATTTCTGTATTTTTTTTAAAATATTTTACAAATGAGTTTTCAACATTCAGATTGGTAATTCCATATAGAGATATGAAAAATATTATAATATTTAATCCAAGAATATATTTACTATTCTTAAATGCAAAAGGATAAAAAGATTTTAAAAAACTCAAATTTAGAGAATAGTTTTTTTCCTCCTTTGAAAAGAGTGAAATAATTAGTGGCAAGATCGCAAATGATGAAATTAAAACTATAAATAATGCCACTATCATTATAATCCCAAAATCAATTACAGGCTTAATGTCTGATATTACTAGCGAAAGAAAAGCAACAATTGTAGTTAGAAAGGTATAAAAACATGGCCAAAACATCATTCTAAAATTTTCAATAATTTTAATATCTCTTTGTAAATAATTATTCATTATATGAATATTCATAGAAATAGATAAAACAAACATTAAGGATAAGAAGTTTGCTGAAACTGCTGTAATTTCAAAATTAATAAAACCAGCTAATCCTATTGATAAATATACCGCACTTATTGAAGTAAATAAGATTGCAAATACCCATTTAAGTCTTCTAAAAATTAAGAAAAGAATTAAAATTATAATTAGAAGAACAATTAAACTAAATATAAAAATATCATTTTTTACATAAGAAATAACATCACTAGATATCATTTCTACTCCACCTAAATAATATGTAAAACTTTGATTACTATTAGAAATAATATTTCTAATTTCTCTGATTAATTTATTTCTTTCTTTATCTATTTCTGTTTTTATTTTGTAATATTTTCCTAGAGATAGGTATAAATTTTTATTTTCCTTAAGATCAATTGCTTTTCTGTTTTCATTAAGAAAAATTATAATTGAAGTTATGTTATTGTTTTTATTAATAATTTGATCGCTGTAAATTGGACTTTTTGAAAACTCATTTAAAACATCTTTTATTTCTAAATTTGTATTTATTATAGTTTCATAATTATCGTTTGCTAAATCTAAAAGATTAGTTTCATTTAAAAGAAGAATAGGGGCTTTATTAATATTAAATACAGAATAAACCTCTGGTAATGCAGATAATTTTTTACTTATATTTTCTATTTCAGTTAATAATAACTTATCTATTTTATCATTACCTTTGATAGCTATTACAAGACTATTTTTTGTAGGAAATAAATTCTGATAATAAGAGAAATATTTAAAATCTTCATCGTTTTGTGATACCAAACTATCAGAAGAGGCATCTATTCTAAAATCTTTTAAATAGAAACTGGCAAAAAATAAAGACAGGATAAGAAAAATAAATAAAATAAATTTTAATTGTTT
This sequence comes from uncultured Alphaproteobacteria bacterium, assembly GCA_902522015.1. Lineage (GTDB taxonomy): Bacteria > Pseudomonadota > Alphaproteobacteria > HIMB59 > CACPNW01. The sequence goes on along the minus strand of CABYTX010000020.1, from coordinate 10,478 downwards.
ACTCATAACTTCTGTAAACTCTATCACCAATAGAAGTCAAAACTTCGTATGATATTGTTTTGCATTTTTTAGCAAATTTATCTACCTTATGTTCTTCGTTAATAATATCTACGTACATTCCTACTTTTAAATCATGACTACATTTTGATATGTCTATTGTAAATGAATCCATTGAAATTCTTCCAACTATCTTAAATCTATTTTTTTTAAAATAAACAAAACCTTTATTGCTCAATGATCTAGGTATCCCATCTCCGTACCCAAGGCCAATTATTGCCACTTTTGTTTTAGTTTTTGTTCTGAATGTGCGATTATATCCAACAAATTGATTTTTTGGTAAATCTTTGATTTGTATTATCTTTCCTTTAAAATTGATAACATTTTTAATTTTTTTTTCTAATTTTTTATTTTCATAACAACCATAAATACCTATTCCAGGTCTAATCATATCGTATAAATATGTTTTATCTAGAATTGAGCCATGAGCATTAGCTAAACTAAAAATAACATCTTTTGGTTTTTTTTTAACAAAAGTGTTAAAAAGTTTTTTTTGTTTAATATTGTATCTAATTTTATACTCATCAGAGCTTGATAAATGACTAATTATTAATTTAATATTATGATTTTTTAAATCTAATATCTCTACTTCTTTAGGTGTAATACCCAGTCTATTTATTCCAGTATCTATATGAATAGCATAATCTATTTTAGCATTCTTTATTCTATTATATTCTTCAATGGTATTGATTACAGGTATTAAATTTGCATTTGTAAATTTATGTAATTTATAATTTTGTAATCCATTAAGAACATATATTTTTATTAATTTATTTTTATTATTTAATTTTAATCCTTCACTTAATGTTGCAACAAAAAAATGTTTACAACCTTGATTTAATAAAAGTTTATAAATTTTCTTATCCCCTAATCCGTAAGCATTAGCTTTTATTGTTGGAGCTACGATTAGATTTTTTTTAAGTTTTTTAAAAAAATTGTAATTATAAATTAAATTTTTTGTATTTATGTTTAAAATGCCACTTTCGTTAATCACTCAATTATATTATCATAATCTTTTGTTGTTAAGTCACTGAATTTAGTATAATTTGCATCAAAATGCATTTTAATTGAACCAATAGGTCCATGTCTCTGTTTCGCAACTATAATTTCAGCCTTATTATAATTCTCATTTGTTAATTGTTGCCAACGAGAAACTCTCTCATTGTACTTCATATCATCTTCTTCTGATTTCCTAATTGGTTCTAATCTCTCTAAATAATAACTTTCTCTATAAATAAACATTACTACATCAGAATCTTGTTCAATAGTTCCACTTTCTCTCAGATCTGATAATTGTGGTCTTTTATCCTCTCTTTGTTCTACTTGTCTTGATAGTTGAGACAAAGCAACTATTGGAATATTTAATTCTTTTGCAATAGATTTCAAACCTCTTGTTATTTCAGAAATTTCTTGAACTCTTCCATCATTCCTATTGTTTGAAGCTGCAGACATTAGTTGTAAATAATCTATAATTATTAAATTTATATTATGAAGTCTTTTTAGTCTTCTTGCTCTTGACCTAAGTGTTGGTATTGTTAATACTGGATTATCATCAATTATTAAGTTTAAGTTTTCTAAATCTGAGGATGTTTTTGCAATTTTATTAAAATCATTTTTATTTAATTCGGCCTTTCTCATTTTATCACCGGAAATTTTTGTTTGTTCTGCTAGTATTCTAGTAGCAAGTTGCTCTGAAGACATTTCTAAAGAAAAGAAAGCAACTTTTCCACCATCTACAATTTTAATATTTTCAAATTCATCTTTTTCTTCTTGATATTTAATTGCACAATTAAAAGCTATGTTAGTTCCGAGGGCCGTTTTACCCATTGAAGGCCTTCCAGCAATAATTATTAAATCTGATTTATGAAGTCCACCTAATTTATTATCTAGATCCTTGAAGCCAGTTGGAACACCAGCAATCTTACCCTCTCTTTTATAGGCTTCACTTATAATTTCTACAGCACCCTGCAATGCATTACCAAAATTTACAAATGATCTATCTGTATTTCCACTTTCTGATAATTTGTACAGATTATTTTCTGCACTTTCAATTAGATCTTCTGATGATGTATTAATATTAGAATTTGTTTCTTGTATTAAATTATGAGCAACACTAACTAAATTTCTTTTAACATATAAGTCATATATAATTTTACCATAATTATATGTATTTTGCGTTGATGGTGTACTATCTTTTAATTGATTTAAATAATTAACTTTATTTAATTTTAAATTATCTTCTGGTAGATAATTTTTTAGTGTTATTGGTGAAACTAGAATATTTTTATCTAATAAACTCTTAATTGTTGAAAAGATTATTTTATTGGTTTCATCTACAAAGTGAATTTCATTAAGAAAATCAGAGACTTTTTCATAATTTTTATTATCCCATAAAATACACCCAATAACTGCTAATTCAGCATCAGTGTTAGAAAAATTATTTTCTTCAGTAGAAGTCATTTGTTTTGAATTAATTAATTCAACAGACATTAATACTAACTAAACCATCTCTAAAACTACAACAAGTGTAAGTAATTAATTTCAGTTAATAATTTATTAATAGTGTGAATAAATTAATTTTTATTAATAATAATAGATATTTCTTCTGTTATATTATCATACGGACTTATTTCAATTTTGTGTTCTCCAATAGATTTTATTTGATTTTTTATCAAAATATCATCCGATTTAACTTTAATTTCTTTTTCTAATAAATATTCTATTATTTCTTTTTTTGAAATTGATCCATATAATTGATCTTTTTCATCTGCTTCTCTGTCAAAAGTTATTTTTAATTTCTTTATTTTATCAATTAATATTTTTGCATCATTTAATTTCTTTTCTTCACTTTTTTTAATTTCATCTTTGATTTTTTCATAATAATCGATATTTTTTTTATTTTCCCTTAAGGCCATATCATTGGGAAATAAATAATTCCGAGCGTAACCAGGTTTCACTGTAACTATATCACCAATTTTCCCAAGTTTTTTAATCGTAGTTTTTAGAATTACTTTCATGATAATGATGATTTGTTAGTATAGGATAGTAGAGATAGAAATCTCGCTCTTTTAATAGCTTTGGCCAATTCTTTTTGTTTTTTTCTAGACACACCAGTAATTCTGCTTGGAATAATTTTACCCTTTTCTGTTATATAACGAGATAATAATCTTATATCTTTATAGTCAATAGTTGGTGATCCTGGTTGACTGAATGGGCAAAATTTTCTTTTGTTTTCAAAGGGCGAATTAGATTTCTCGTCTTTTCTTGGCTTAAATTTATTTTTTTTCATAGATCAACTTTGTTGGTAATTCTTGATGTTCTTTGACTTTTATAAAAATGTATCTTATTAAACTTTCAGATTGATTAAGTTCTTTATTTATATTTTTAATTATTTCACCAGAACATTCAATTTGGAAAAATCTATAGAAACCTTTTTTAAACTTATTAATGTTATAGCTAAGATCTCTTAAACCCCAGTTTTCTTCATTAATAACTTTTGCAGAAATTGAATTTAATTTAGATTTAAAGCTTTCAATCTCTTTCTCGAGGCTATTTGTAGACAAATCTGGACTTAAAATTAGTACTACTTCGAACTTATTCATATAACTCCACGGTTAATCTTATATTTTATAATATAAGAGAAGTTGATCTTGCATATATTAAATTTTTAAAATAAATCAAGTTTAAATGACAACTATTGTTTTTCCAGGCCAAGGTAGCCAAACTGAAGGAATGGCAAAGGATTTTAATGATAATTTTGAAATAGCAAGATTAACTTTTGAAGAAATAGAGGATATTACTAAAATAAATATAAGGAAAATTATATTTGAAAACGAAGAAAATAAATTAAATTTAACACAATTTACACAAATATGTATTTTTGCTACATCATATGTAATTTTTAAAACTTATTTTTCGGAAACAAATTCAAATTTAAATAATATTAATATTATGATGGGCCATTCACTTGGAGAGTATACTGCTTTAGCTTGTAGTAATAAAATTAACTTGAAAGATTGTAGCTTAATTCTAAAAAAAAGAGGTGAATTAATGAACAATGCAGTTAAGTCTAATGAAACTGGGATGGTAGCTTTGATAGGAAAAGATTCAAATTATGTTCAAAAAATTATTAATGACAATAATTTAAATCTTGAAATTGCAAATGATAATTCGCCAATTCAATTAGTTCTATCTGGAAACTTAAATGATATAAATAAAAGCAAAAAATTATTTTTAGAAAATAATATCAAAAAATTTGTATTACTTAATGTATCAGCTGCTTTTCATAGTAAATATATGTTAGATGCACAAAAAATTTTAAGTAATGAAATTGAAAATTTAGTTTTTGTAGAAAACAACATAAATATTATTTCAAATTTTGATGGAGAAATTTACAATAACAATTCTTTAATTAAAAAAAATTTGCAAAATCAAATGGCTAATAAAGTTAATTGGACTAAAAGTATTAAGCAACTTGAAAATATAGGAGAGAAAAAAATTATAGAAATTGGACCAAATAAAGTACTTAGTGGTTTAATAAAGAGAATCTCAAATAAATTTGATATTATTTCTATAAATCAAATATCTGATATAAATTAAAATGACTAATTCAAAAAAAATATTTATAACTGGAGCTTATGGAGGAATAGGCACAGCTATATGTGAAAGATTTAAAGATAAAAATTTTACTTTAGTATTGACATCTTCCTCACAAAAAAAAATAGAAAGTTTAAAAGCTAAATATGGCGAAGAGCATTATTTTTATCAAATTGATCTTTCTAACGTTGAAAATTTGCAAAACTCTCTAGATATAATTTCAAAAGATCATAAGGATATTTCAGTAATAATAAATAATGCTGGTACGACAAAAGATAATTTAATCTTTAGAATGAAAGATGATCAATGGTCAGAAGTAATTCAGACGAATCTTAATTCTAATTACCAAATTATTAAATCATTGCTTCCAAACATGTTATCTAAAAAATATGGAAAAATTATTGGGATATCATCAATAGTAGGCTCTACAGGAAATCCAGGTCAGGCCAATTATGTTGCTTCAAAGTCAGGATTAGTAGGTCTTTATAAGTCAATAGCTCTCGAAGTTGCAAAAAGAAATATAAATGTAAATATTATATCACCAGGTTTTATAACTACTTCGATGACTGACAATCTAAATGATGAACAAAAGAAACAATATTTGTCTAGAATTCCTATGTCAAGATTTGGTATGCCAGAGGATATAGCAAATTTAGTATATTTTTTATCAAGTGATGAATCGTCATATATTACGGGTCAAAATTTTCATGTTAATGGTGGAATGTTGATGGTTTAATTGGTTGACATACATTCAAATAATAATTTAAAAGAAATAATAGGAGGAAAATATGAGTGAAATAGAAGATCAAGTGAAAAAAATTGTGGTTGATCATTTAGGAATAGAAGAGTCAAAGGTAATTCCCGAAGCAAAATTTATTGATGATTTAGGTGCAGATAGCTTAGATACTGTTGAGCTAGTCATGGCATTTGAAGAAAAATTTGGAATTGAGATTCCTGACGATGCTGCTGAAACTATTCAAACAGTTCAAAATGCCATAGATTTTATTCAAAGTAAAAAATAAGCTTTTTTTTATGAGAAGAGTTGTTGTTACTGGTTTAGGTTTATTAACATCTATTGGTAATAATAAGGATACTTCTTGGGACAACTTAATTAATTGTAAATCAGGAATAAAAAAAATAAATCATTTTGATGTCTCAAATTTACCTTCAAAAATTGCAGGTTATATTTCAAATGATCCTGACGATAAATACTATTTTAATAAATCGTTGGTCTTAGATACAAGAGATATTAAAAGAAATGATAGATTTATACAATATGGATTAGTTGCTGCTAATATGGCAATAAATGATGCAGGATTATCAAATCTCAGCGATCATGACAAATTAAAAGTTGGAGTATCAGTTGGTTCAGGGATTGGAGGACTTGAAACCATCTATGAAGGTTCATTGACAATTAATAATTCAGAAAATAAAAAATTATCTCCATTTTTTATTCCGTCTTCCTTGGTAAATCTTCTTTCTGGACAAATTTCTATACGATATGGTTTTAAAGGCCCTAATCACTCAGTTGTTACAGCTTGTGCTACAGGAGCTCATTCTATTGGAGATTCAAGTGAAATGATTAAAAGAGGAGCAGCTGATGTAATGGTTGCAGGTGGATCAGAAGCTGCAGTATGTAAATTAGGTATAGCTGGTTTTTGTGCAGCAAGAAGCTTAAGTACTTCATTCAATGAAAAACCAAATTTAGCTTCGAGACCGTGGGATCAAGACAGAGATGGTTTTGTAATGGGTGAAGGTGCAGGTATAGTTATATTAGAGGAAATGGAGTTTGCAAAAAAAAGAGGAGCAAACATTTATGCAGAACTTGTCGGTTATGGAATGTCTGGTGATGCACATCACATTACTGCACCTGCTGAAGATGGTGACGGGGGTTTTAGAGCTATGAAAAGTGCACTAGAAATGGCGAATATTCAACCAAGTGAAGTTGAATATATCAATGCCCATGGCACATCAACCGTAAAAGGTGATGAAATAGAGTTAAACGCAATTTCAAGATTATTTAATCATGAGATATTCGTTAGTTCAACTAAATCGTCAATTGGACACCTTCTTGGTGCAGCAGGTAGTGTAGAGTCTATATTTGCAATAATGTCTTTAAACAAAAATATTTTGCCTGCTACTTTGAATTTAGATAATCCAATAGAAACGAAAAAAATTAATTTAATACCAAAAACACCAATCGAAAAAAATATTTCTTATGCATTAAGTAATTCATTTGGATTTGGAGGAACAAACACTGCGTTATTATATAAAAGTATTTAGTTATATAATATTTTTATTTCTATTTTTAATTTCAATAAGTTTCTTATATGTTTTCAATAAAAAAATTACACTTGTCCAAAATCCTATTTCTATTAAGAAAGGTGAAAGTATAGAAACAGTCCTTAAAAAGAATGTAATTAATCTTTCTGAGTCAGAAATTCAATTTGCAAAAATTTATTATTTGGTAAATAATTACTTTAAAAATCAATTTATTCATTTTGGTGACTTTAATATAAGTAACAAAATATCTTTAAATGATTTTTTTAATATTATTTATAAACCTAGTAATATTTTAAATAAAATTACTATTGTTGAAGGTTGGTCTTTTCTAGAATTACAAACTGAATTAAAAAAACATTTCGAAACCTTTGATGTGATACCTTATGAAAACATACTTGCAGATACGTATTATTACAAAAATGGTAATAACTTTAAGATATTTGCAAATAATTTAGAGAAAATTAAAAAAAATTATTTTTATCAATACAAAGGTAGTGAAATTTTAGAAATATTTTCAGAAGAAGAAATTATTATAATAGGGTCATTAATTGAAAAAGAAGGGCTAGATGAATTAGATAAAAAAAATATTTCTTCAGTTATATTTAATAGATTAAATAAAAATATGAGGTTGCAAATAGATGCCACTGTTTTGTACGCAATAACAGATGGAAAGTATAATCTTAATAGAAAAATCTTATTAGATGATTTAAAAATTAATCACCCGTTTAATACGTATAAAATTAATGGCTTACCACCTAAACCTATATCTTATGTAGGAAAAAGTACTCTAGATTTAATATTTGAAAATTATAAAACTGATTTTTTGTTTTATTTTTTTAATAATTCTTTAAAAAGGCACATATTTTCTAAAACTTTTCAAGAACATAAACACAAATTAAATGAATATAGAAACCAAAAATAAACTAATTATTATATCTTCACCGTCAGGAGCTGGAAAAACTACTCTTTGTAAATTACTAATAAAAAAAATGAAATATATTAGTCTCTCTATTTCTTATACATCAAGAAATAAAAGATTAAATGAAATACATGGGAAAGATTATTATTTTGTTACCAAAAATAAATTTATGGAACTTAAGGAAAAGAATTTTTTTATTGAAACAGCAAAAAATTTTAACAATTTTTATGGTTCACCTTATAATATAATAAAAAGAAATAATAAAAATATTAGATATATTTTATTTGATATTGATTGGAAAGGTGCAAGAAAAATAAGACAAAATTATAAAAAAGAAGATATAATTGATTTTTTTATTTTACCACCTTCACGATTGGAACTTAAAAGAAGGCTAATTAAAAGGGGAACAGATAACAACAAAGAAATTAATTTGAGATTGTCATATGCTATACAAGAAATGAAACATTATAGAGAATACAAATATGTTTTAATTAATGAAAATGTTCAAAATACTATTAATGATATTAAGAAAATAATTGAGTATAATGAAATTATATCTGTTAAAAAAAAATTACTTAACAAAAAATTAAAAAAGATTATAAATTTTTAATAACTCATTTATATTTAATTCATTTACCCTTTTATTTAATAATGGATTTTTTTTATTAATATTAATATTTTTATAAATTTTTTTTCTAATATTTCTAAATATTATCAAAGAAAATTTTTTAGCATTTTCAAAATCATATATTTTTTTTAAAAATTTAAATTTTACTACTGAAGATGCTACTTTAGGTCTAGGTAAAAAGACTTTAGATGAAACATCAAAACATATACTAAAATCTGAAACAACTTTTGTTAAAAACTTATATTTATTCATATTTGGAATTTTATAATCAAACTTTCTTGCAACCTCTTTTTGTATCATAAAGATCATTTCATTAATGTTTTTATTAAAATGAAACAAATATAATATTATTTTAGTACTTAAGTTATAGGGTAAATTAGAAATTATTATTAAATTTTTAAAATTATTTAAATCAAATTTTAGAATATCTTTTTCAATAATTACAATATTAGTATTATTTTTATATTTATTTTTTAAGTACTTTACTAAACTTATATCTTTTTCTATTAAAAATAATTTCTTTGGATTATTTTCAATTATATTATCAGTCATAAATCCATATCCAGGTCCTATCTCTAAAACTATTTTGTTATAAATATTTGTATAACTTAATATTTTTTTTGAGATATTTTTATCGATAAGAAAATTTTGACTCAAAGATTTTTTAGCTTTGAGCATTCAATTTTCTATTTTTATGAATCTTATTTATTAACTTATAACAATTTAAAAATGACTTATTTGATCTATTCTTATTGTTAATCATATTATAAGCAGTTCCATGATCAGGTGAAGTTCTTATAATTTCTAAATTTCCCGTAAAATTTACCCCAGAAAATTGGCTTATTAATTTAAATGGTATTAATGCTTGATCATGATAACAAAATACAAAACAATCGTATTTTTTTAAATTTTTATTCAATAATATACTATCAGCAGATATTGGCCCATCTATGTTAATTCCCTCCAATCTTAGTTTTTTTATTGAAGGTTCAATAGATTTTTTTTCTTCTATTCCAATTGTACCATTTTCACCTGAATGTGGGTTAAATCCTGATAAAGCAATTTTTGGCTTTTTAATTTTAAAATCTATTTCAAGACATTTATTTAAATTTAAAATTTGATTATACAAAAAATTTTTATCTAAAATAATTTTAGAAATTTTTTTTATTTCAACATGCGTTGTTAGGGGAGAAATAATAATGTTATTATGATATAAAATCATATTTATATTTTCTTTATTTTCAAGTTTCTGAAAAAATTCAGTATGTCCTATAAATTTTTTATCTACTTGTAATTTGATTAAATCTTTTCTAATAGGCAGGGTAATTAAACCTATGCAAAATTTATTTTTACAAAAATTATGTACAAATTTTAGTGACTGATATGTATTTCCCTCTTTTGAATGACTTTTGTAAGTATAGATATTAAATTTTTTTTTTTCAAAATTAATTTTATTTTTTTTATTTATAATATTGATTTTTTTATAAATTCCTTTTTTGATTAGTAAATTTTTTATAATTTCAATATCAGTAAATAAAATAAAATTTTTAATTTTTCTACCTTTCCAACAATCTATTAAAATATGTATTCCTACTCCATTTGGATCACCAATAGATACAGCAACAATATTAGACATTTAATTCTATTAAATTATAAATTTTTGAATATTTATTAATAAATATACTTTCTATATCACTAACTTGTAAATTTATTAATTTATTTATCTTAATATTATTTAGTATTTCTCTGTTAAATTTTATTTCACATAAAACTACATATAAATTCTTGTCATCATTTGTAAATTTAATAAAATCATTAATGTTAATGAGTTTTGACTTCAGTTCATTATTTAAATCTGTAAATTTATATTCTTTGCTGAATATTTTATTATTAATATTATTGTTTCTTATATTTTTACATTTTAAGTCATCATTATTTAATTCATCTTTTGTTTCTATACTAAATAAATTTGCAATAATTCCATTATAAGTTTCA
>CABYTX010000019.1 GCA_902522015.1 uncultured Alphaproteobacteria bacterium | reverse complement strand
AGCGTTTGTCGATGCTTAAATATGGCATTACAGATTTAAGAAGTTTTTTTGATCCAAATTATAGATGGTTGGATCATTATGGTTTTAGTATTTTAGATAATCAAACACGATCAGGGTTATAAATGAAATTTACATTAGATTGGCTAAAAGATCATTTAGATACTTCTGAAAATTTAAATACCATAACAGATACTTTAACCAATGTTGGTTTAGAGATTGAAAGTGTAGAAGATAAATCAGAAATATTTAAGAATTTTACAGTAGCTAAAGTTTTAAAAGCAGAAAAACATCCAGATGCAGATAAGCTTAAAGTATGTCAGGTTGAAACAATAAATGGAAATTATCAAGTTGTGTGTGGAGCTCCAAATGCAAGACAGGGGATGTTAGGGATTTTTGCACCTGAAAATAGTTATATTCCTGGTACAGACTTACAATTAAAAAAAACTAAAATAAGGGGAGTTGAGTCTTGTGGTATGCTTGTATCAGAAAGAGAGATGGGAATTTCTGACGAACATGATGGAATTATTGAAATAAAAGGTAATTATAAAATTGGTGATTTGTTTAGTAAAATTTTTAAAATAGATGAACCTGTCATTGAAATTAATTTAACACCAAATAGATCAGACTGTTTATCGGTCAGAGGTATCGCAAGAGATTTAGCGGCAGCAGGAATTGGTAAATTAAAAGACATAAATTATAAAAAAGTTAAAGAATCATTTAAAAGCCCAATTACTTGGAAAAAAGAATTTCAAAATAATAATCTATGTCCTGGAGTAGCAGGTCGATATTTCAAAAATGTCAAAAATGTAGAAAGCCCTAAATGGCTTCAAGATAGATTAACTGCAATCGGATTAAGACCCATTTCAGCTCTTGTTGACATTACAAATTATATTACCTTCGATTTAGGAAGACCACTTCATGTTTACGATGCTGATAAAGTGTCAGGCAATTTAACCATGCGATTAGCCATCAAAAATGAGGAATGTTTAACATTAAATGAAGTTAATTATGAATGTGACAGTGATATGATTGTAATTTCTGATGATGAAAATAAACTTCATGGAATTGGTGGTGTTATGGGTGGCCTTGATAGTGGTTGCAGTATGGAAACCAAAAATGTTTTTCTAGAAGTTGCGTTATTTGATCCGGTTTCTGTCACTAAAACTGGAAGAAAACTAAATCTTCAAAGTGATGCACGTTACCGTTTTGAAAGAGGGATAGATTTGGATTCCATCTATTGGGGTGTAGATGCTGCAACTCAAATGATTTTAGAATTATGTGGAGGTGAAGTAAGTGAGTTCGTTTCTTCAGAAATTAATATAGAAAAAAGTAAACCATTTATGTTTGATACAAATAAAGTGAAGACTTTTGGTGGAATAGAAATCAATAATGAGGAACAAGAAAAAATTTTAGCTTCACTTGGTTTTACTGTTAACAAAAAAAAATCAAAATTTGAAATTCAAAGCCCTACTTTTAGACCAGATATTGTTGGTGAGGCAGATATAGTAGAGGAAATAATTAGAATTTATGGTTATAATAAAATTCCTCTTAAAAAAGTAATTAATCAAGAAGAAAAAAAGCAGATTTTAAATACCAAAATAAAAACTTTTTATAAAAGTAAAAAAACTATGGCTCTGAATGGATATTCTGAAGTTGTAACTTGGTCTTTTATGGATGAAAATAATGCAAAAATCATATCAGATGAAATAATTAGTTTAAAAAATCCTATAAGTACCGATTTAAACACAATGAGACCATCTACGCTTCCAAATTTATTAGAAGCAATCAATCAAAATAAATCAAGAATGTATCTAAGAGCAAAAATATTTGAAGTAGGTCCAAATTTCTCTAAATCACTACCTGACCAACAAGAAAATGTTGCCACCGCTATAGCTTATGGCTCAGATGATGAACAAAATTGGTTGTCAAATAAAAAAAATATTGATGTCTTTAGTATAAAGGCTGATTTATTTTCTATTTTAGCTGATTTAAATGTACCTATAGATAATTTGCTATATGAAAAATTAGAGGGTAAAATTTATCATCCTGGAAAATCATCTTCTTTGAGGCTTGGTAAAAACAAAATAGCTAATTTTGGAGAATTACATCCAATTCTATTAAAAACAATGGATGTTAATTTCAAGGTATATGGTTTTGAAATATATTTGGAGAATATTTCACAATTTCAAGAGAATAAATCTTCTTCAAAAGGAGGTTTTACTAACAATCCCTATCAAATGGTTGAAAGAGACTTTGCCTTTCTTTTCCCAAAAGAAGTAAAAGCTGGTGAGATAATTAAAAAAGTAAAAAAAATAGATAAAAATATAATTCAAAACGTAACGATATTTGATGTTTATGATGGAGATAAACTTCCAGAAAATAAAAAAAGTATTGCTTTTAGGGTTTTACTTCAACCTCAAGAAAAAACATTCAATGATCAAGAAATTGAGGAATTATCAAATAAAATAATAGACGAAATATCTAAATCGCTTGACGCATCTATAAGAAACTAATGACAGAACTCAGTTCTATTCGTAATTTCTCAATTGTTGCTCATATAGATCATGGAAAATCGACGTTAGCAGATAGACTAATACAATTTTGTGGAGGCTTAACAGATAGAGAGATGAAAGAGCAGGTTTTAGATTCAATGGATTTAGAAAGAGAAAGAGGTATTACCATTAAGGCTCAAACAGTTAGACTTTCTTATAAATCAAATGATGGCAAGACTTACATACTTAATATTATGGACACACCAGGACATGTTGATTTCTCATATGAGGTATCAAGATCTTTAGCAGCATGTGAGGGATCTTTACTGATAGTAGATTCTACGCAAGGTGTTGAGGCTCAAACATTAGCCAATGCGTATCAGGCAATTAATAATGATCATGAAATCTTACCTGTCCTAAATAAAATTGACCTTCCTTCCTCTGAACCAGATAAAATAAAATCACAAATTGAAAATGTGCTAGGTATTGAAACAGAAAATGCATCTCTTGTTTCAGCTAAAACAGGAATTGGAATAGAAGATCTATTAAATAAAATTATAATGCTTCTTCCATCGCCATCAGGTGAAATAAATAAGGAAACAAAATGTATGTTAGTTGATAGTTGGTATGATAGTTATCTTGGTGTTGTAGTACTTGTAAGAGTTATAGATGGAGAATTAAAAAAAGGTCAGAAAATTAGATTTATGGCAACGGGAGCTACTTATACTATAGATAGGGTGGGGATTTTTTCCCCAAAAGCAACTGAAGTTGATAAGCTTGGACCAGGAGAAATTGGATTTATAAATTCTGGTATAAAAAGTGTTTCTGATTGTAAAGTTGGAGATACAATAACAGATGATAAACTTCCAACACAAGAAGTGCTTCCAGGCTTTAAACCATCTCAACCAGTTGTTTTTTGTGGTATGTTTCCAGTTGACTCAGATGATTACGAGCACATGCGTGATAGTATGGCTAAGCTTGCATTAAATGATTCAAGTTTTTCTTATGAACCCGAAGTAAGTCCTGCATTAGGTTACGGATTTCGATGTGGGTTTTTAGGCTTGTTACACTTAGAAATTATTAGGGACCGCTTTGAAAGAGAATTTAATTTAGAACTTGTAACTACTGCTCCATCAGTTGTTTATAAAATTTTAATGAAAGACGGTTCTACTATTAATCTCCATAATCCTACAGACATGCCGGATCCAGTGAAAGTTGAAAACATTTCAGAGCCCTGGATAAAAGCAACAATTATCGTACCTGAAGAATTTTTAGGTTCAGTTCTAGAATTGTGTACAGCAAAAAGAGGGATTCAAATCAATATGAGCTATGCAGGTAATAGACCTCTTGTTGAATATAAACTTCCACTGAATGAGGTAGTTTTTGATTTTTATGACAGGTTAAAATCTATAACAAAAGGCTATGCTAGTTTTGATTATGAAATTACTGGATATGAAATAAATAATTTGGTTAAAGTTGGAATACTTATAAATGGTGATCCCGTCGATGCGCTTTCATTAATAGTACATAAAGATAGATCTGAGCAACGTGGTAGAGCATTATGCGAAAGATTAAAAGATCTAATTCCAAGACAGCAATTTAAAGTTGCAATTCAGGCAGCCATAGGCGGTAAGGTTATTGCTCGTGAAACAGTTGCTTCATTTAGAAAAGATGTTACTCAAAAATTATATGGTGGAGATGTTACAAGAAAAAATAAGCTTTTAGAAAAGCAAAAAAAAGGTAAAAAAAGGATGAGACAGTTTGGAAAAGTTGATATACCTCAAAATACTTTTTTAAATGCTTTAAAAATGAGTGACAAATAATTGAAAAATCATCTTTCTCAAAGCCTTTCACTTGCAGAAGAAGCCTATAAAAATAAGAAATATTTACTTTCTTATTCTTTTTATAAAAAAATTTATAGAAAATACAATTTAATAGAAATAATACCTCGACTTATAGATATCGCTTTCATATCTATGAAACAAACAAATACAAAATTAAAATTTATATCTGATTTAATTATTCTTGGACACAAACAAAATAATAAACCTAAAATTTCTAATGAATTAAATTATTTAAACTTAAAACTTTTGAGAGAATTCAAAAAATTTTCTGAATTTGATAAATTATATAATTCGATTGATCCCAAACACCAACGTTTTGTTTTCACTGAATTTGAGTATTTACATTATTTGTTAGAAACAGAAAACTATTCGGAAGCTGAAATAGTTTTAAAAAAAATTCAATCTGAAAATCATAGCTTCTATAAAATATTAGATATTTTTTTTCTCAATAAAAATTTTTTTGATCAAGTTTTAAATAGTAAATTAGAGCAAAAACATGAAATTATGTTTCAAGAACAAAAAATCAAATCTGAATTTGATTATGTAGTTATAGTTGTTGGAAACCATGAAATATTTGAAAAAGAAATGCTTGGTTTTATAAAATCTCTAAAACAAACATCATCAAAATATTTACTATCTTTGTTAATACATGATGTTGAATATAAAAATATTAAATCAATATACAAAAAAATTGAGGAATTAAAAATTGAAAATTTATCTATAACTTTTGAAAGTAGCACACCTTTAAACTTAGATAAGAGTGAAACAAAAGCTTATTATACTGCTAGAAGATTCATTTTAGCTAATGACATGATGGAAAAATTCTCTAAAACTATCTTTGTATTTGATGCAGATTACATAATAAACAAAGATTTATTAGAATATTTAAATCTAAATAAGGATATTGATATATCAATATGTATTAAAAATTCATTTAGATATTTCCATTTGATTATTTCTGCAAACCAAACAATGTTTAACAATACTGAAAACTCTAGAATATTTCTAAATTTTTATAAAAAATATATTTATTATGTATTAAATTACAAAAAAATAAGATGGCATATTGATCAAATAGTTTTGTATATTGCATTTATTATGACCAAAAGATTTTATAATTCAAAAATAATAGGTAATTTAAATAAAAATAATTATCAGCAAAAAGATTGTTATTTTTATCATACTTTCCATGGCAAATATACTTTAATAAATTAATGAATATTTTTTTAAAAAAAAAGTTAATAAAAAAAAATTTTTATCAAATTAAATAATGAATTTTTTAAAGAATAGATTCAATTCTTTTAGAATTAATTAATTACTACCAACATGAATTTAAGTATGATAAATCCGGTGAATTATTGTGGAGAGATGTGAGAGCGGTTTAATCAGCACGCTTGGAAAGCGTGTGTAGTAGCAATACTACCGAGGGTTCGAATCCCTCTCTCTCCGCCATAAATTAAACTTCGTACTTATTATAAACACTTTAAAAAAAACTGTTTGTTGTACATAGGTTCCTCTATAATTTCTTTTATTTTTTATTATATGAGAATTTATAATTTTATTTTATAAAAATAATTTTCATAAAGTTTGAAGAATGGCTTTTGATTTATCGTAAAAGGATTTTTATTGATTATGTTATTTTCTTTATAATTTAAAATATTCAAATAAAAATTTGATAAATCCTTTTCTTTTATTGGTTTAATAGTATCTATCTTTATATTGTAGATTTCATTTTTAGCAGCACCTCTAAAAATATTATAATTTTTTTTAGAATTCTCTAAAATTACCTTATTATAATATTTTTTTGCATCTGCAAAATTTCCAAAAATATCAAAATTTCTTGCTTTCAAATAATTGCTTTCAAAATACAGATTAATAAATATTTTATGTAAAAGTAATAAAATTTTATCAGGAAGCAAATCAAGTATAAAAATAATTGACTTTAAAGGAATTCCCAAGTTGTTTTTAGGACTATTGCGCATCCATTTATCTTTAGTGTAACAATAATAATTTAAAAAAACTGAGCTATTTGTATAATATTTATCAAAATAATTTTTTTGTTTTTTATTAAATTCATTTCTACATATATTTTTTAAAGAAGCGTAATTATCTTCATTTTTAAAAATTATATTTAAAACTGGATCTATTACGACTGAATTAGATATTAATTTGTCTATAGGCTGCTCCTCATAATTATTTGGCGTTAACAGAGTTATGGTATGAGGGCTTGAACTATATTCTTTATTATATAGTGGAATTGTATATCCTTTAATATCCAAAAAAATAGCAATTTGAGTATATGTGTGAGCTGAACCATCACAAACGGAATAACCATCAATTAATCTATACAGGGAATTTTTATCTAGTATGGGCAAGTAATTTTCATCCATACCACTTGTAATATAATTTAATGACATCCACGTATTCAATCCATCAATAGTATCAATGTATTTATTTTTTATATCTCGTGCTATCTTATAATGAACTACAGCTGAGTAGTATCTATCAAACGTTTTAGAATTAATTGATTTTAGTAAAAAAAATGTAAGTATTAAAGGTATTAGAGATAATATTAGTAAGTATATTAGGTATTTGTGCTTCATATAATTTAACATCAAACTATAGGATATTTAGAAAAATTTAAACAAATTCTATTTATTCGAAGGTTTGCAACTACACTTTATGTAATCTACTATTAAACTTGAATTTGATGTATTTAATGTTGATTCGTTTAATAAAAAATAGATTTGATTCTTTCTTAATTAAAAATAAATACTTTTATAAAAAAAACTTACGATTAAATCTTTTTACACCAAAATTGATACATTCCTGAAAATATTCTAGGATTATTTATTTCAAATTCTTCCCATTTATCTAAACTATAAAGATCGTGAGGATTGCTATAAAATTTTTTAAATCTTTCGGTTATATAAGTGTCTTCAAAACCAACAAAAACTAAATTTAAATCTTCCATATATTTTCTAATTTTCGATATTGTAAACTGATGCTCTTGAACATGAAATAATAAATCTCTTACCCCACTGGTTGAATAAAAATCAGGACTATTTTCAATACTTCGCCATTCAGTTTTAAAGTTTTTAATCATATCTTTCCTAAAGCTAGTAATATTTTCTTTTGTAGTTTTAATTTTTAAATTATTTATTTTTGTTCTAATTCGTGAGATATTTTCTCTTGCCTTCTTACTGTAGAGACCAATATACATTAAAGAATTATTTTTTATATTTTTAGTCAAAGTTTTCCATCCTAAGAAAGGATCATCCATATGATGTAAAACCCCTACACATTCTATTAAATCAAATTTTCTATTTAATTTTTCTAAATCTAGTAAATCTCCTTGAATAAAACTCATATTTCTTAAACCCAATTCTTGCGCCTTTCTTTTAGCATATGATAAACTATTAAAACTTAAATCTAATGCGTATATTTTAGCATTCTTATATACTGATGCACTAGTAATAGCATGTTGCCCAGTACCACAACCAGCTACCAATATTTCAATTTTTTTTGGAAAATTATCTTTTTCTAAGCTTATATTTAACTCTTTATACTTAAATACTTCTTTAATATTTCTAGCCTCAACACTTAATCCAAGATTTGTCCACCTTGGGTATGGGTTTTCTTCGTATTGATTTTTTACTTTTTTTGATACGTGATTTTCAATTTTCGAAATTGATTTAATTGATGATAATTGTTTTTTTTCTATACTATAATTTGTGAATTGTAGGTCGTATATATATTGCATATGAATTGAAGGATTAATTCTCTTGCACCAACTAAAACTGTTCAATGGTAAATAACAAGACAAAATTAAAATTTCTAAATCATTAACATTTTTATTTTTTTGAATAGCAATATTAATTTTTTTACTTATTTTTTTTATTTTCTGAAGTTCATTCGTAGTTTCAACGTATATATATTCATTTAAAAAGCATTGTGCTGACAATGAAATCAAAAATTTTAAATAAATTTTATCTAAATTTAAATTATATATCTGATTTAATATTTCTCTTCTCAATTTGATAAAATTTATTTCAAATTTGTAACTTGGGATTGGACATACTTTCATGAATTGTAATAGTAATTCATTATTATTTAAATCTTTGATAATTTTATTTAAATTGTTTGGAAAAATAATATCATCTATAGCCAATAAGCTAGTTTCTAAATCTGAATTAAAATACAAACCATTAATTACATTTTTAGCAATGGCATATGGTCTTACAATTATCTTTTGTTTTAACAAATATAAATAGAATTTATTAATATAATCATTTTTTTCATTTAAAGTATAGTGCTGCAGTACTCCTGCTAGGTTATAATATGCTCTTAGATAATTAGGATTAGCATTTAATGATAAAATATAATAATCTAATGCTTTTTTATGTAAATTTTTTTTCCTGTAAATATTTCCTAAATTATTGTATGCTTTAAAATAATTTTTATCTAATTCTATAACTTTTTCAAAAAATTTAATTGCTTTATCAACTTCTTTTAAATGATTACAAATATTTCCCAAGTTATAGAAACCATCACTATATTTTGGATTTAATTTAATTACTTTTTTAAAAATTTTTTTTGCTACATCATAATTTTTTAATTCTGTTTGTAGCACTCCAGCTATATTATTTACTAAAACTGAATTAGGAAAATCTTTTAATATATCATTAATTGAGTTCTGCATTTCTGTGTATTTTTTTTCATTAAACAAACTTATTATATTTTCGATAGTTTTTTTATCAGGCTCTTGATTAATCATTTAAATAACTGAAGAGATGAGTTTCTTTGTATATTCTGACTTAGGCGAATTAAAAATCTCTTTACTATAATTTTCTTCAACAATTATTCCATCTTTTAAAACAATTATTTTATTAGCAATTGCTCTTATAACTCGCATATCATGACTTATAAAAATGTAACTTAAGCTTAATTCTTGTTGCAGTTTATTTAATAGATCTATTATCTGATTCTGAATAGTCACATCTAAAGCAGACGTAGGCTCATCTAAAATAAGTATTTTAGGTGCTAAAATTAAAGCTCTTGCAATTGCAATCCTTTGTCTTTGACCACCTGAAAATTCATGAGGATATTTTTCTATTGTATTTTCATATTCTAAACCAACTTTTTCCAAAATATTTTTTAATTTATTTCTTTTTTCTTCTAAGCTAATATTTGGATAATGAACCATTAAGCCTTCAGATATAATATCTTCGATATTCATTCTTGGACTCAGGGATGAGAATGGATCTTGAAATACAACTTGAATATCTTTCCTTAAGTCTAAAACCTTTTTTTTACTTAAATTATTTAAATTTTTTTTATTTATTATTATTTCCCCTCTAGATTGAATTAATTTTAGAATTGCCAAAATTAGCGAAGTTTTTCCTGAACCAGACTCACCCACAATTCCAATGGTTTCTCCAATTTTTAAATCAAAGCTAACATTGTTAATTGCTTTTACATAGTTAATTGTTTTTCTAAGTAATCCTTTTTTTATTGGATACCAAACATTTAAATCCTTTATATTTATTATCGACTCACTTTTTTGATTGTTATTTTCCTTAATATTACTTTGATTGGATACTAATTCTTTAGTATATTCATGTTTTGGATTATTAAATATTTTTTCTTTTGTTCCAAATTCAATTACTTTACCATTTCTCATAACATATATGTAATCTGATAATTTTTTTACAACAGACAGATCATGACTTATAAATACCATAGACATACCCATTTTTTTTTGAATATTTTGTAATAAATCTAAGATTTGTAATTGTATTGTTACATCTAAAGCTGTGGTGGGCTCATCAGCTATTAATAAATCTGGCTGATTTGCAATACTCATTGCAATCATAGCTCTTTGTCTCTGTCCCCCTGATAATTCATATGGATATATTTTTGGTCTTGATGAAATATCACTAAGGCCAACTTCATTTAGTAATTTTATAGTTCTTTTTCTAGCTTCTTTTTTACTTAATGTATTATGCGTTGTAATAATTTCTTCAATTTGCTTATTTATCGTATGAAGAGGGTTTAAACTTGTCATTGGCTCTTGAAATATTGTTGAAATTTTATTTCCTCTTATATTTTGAATTTCTTTTTGACTTAAATTTAATAAATTTTTATTATTATACTCTATTTTTCCTGTTTTAATGCGCGCACCATTTGGTAATAATTTTAATATGCTTAGAGCTGATAATGTTTTACCTGACCCAGATTCCCCAACTATTGCTGTAGTTTTACCTTTTACTACATCAATATTTACATTTTTAACTACGTCAGTATATTTATTAAACGCTATACTCAAATTACTTATTGATATTATTTTCTCCATTTTAATTAAAAGTCTTTCTTGGATCTAATGAGTCCCTTATCGCTTCACCAACAAATACTAAAAGGCCTAACATTAAACCTAAAGTTAAGAAACTCGTAATTCCAAGCCAAGGAGCTTGTAAATTATTTCTTCCTTGGTTAACCATTTCCCCTAAGGATGCAGATCCTGGTGGTAACCCAAAACCTAAAAAATCAAGACCAGATAATGCTGTGACTGAAGCACTTAAACTAAATGGAAGAAAAGTAACGGTAGCTATAGTTGCATTAGGTAACATATGTCTTATGATAATTTTTGTATTTGAAACTCCTAATGCTCTCGCCGCTCTTATATAGTCAAAATTCCTTGCTCTTAAAAATTCTGCACGAACTACACCAACATAACCCATCCAACTAAAAAGTAATAAAATTATTAATAGCCACCAAAAATTTGGTTGAATTACACTAGCTAAAATTATTAACACATATAGAGTTGGTATTGCTGACCACACCTCCATAAATCTTTGGAAAAATAAATCAGTCCTTCCGCCAAAATAACCCTGTATTGCTCCAGCAGACACTCCTATAATCATTGAAAAAAATGTTAAGGTAAATCCAAATAATATGGATATTCGGAAACCATAAATTAATCTTGAAAGAACATCTCTAGCTTGATCATCAGTACCAAGCCAATTTTTATTTGAAGGTGGTGAAGGAGCTGGAGAAGATAAATCTCTAATTATGGTATTATATGAATATGGAATTATAGGCATAATCATCCATCCATTTTCCTCAATCAAATTTTTAACATATGGATCTTTATAATCTGCCTCGGTTTCAAAATCACCTCCAAATGTTGTTTCTGAATAGAAAGAAAATATTGGATAATAAAAATTTGAGTTATATTGTACTAACAAAGGTTTTTCATTAGCAATAAAATTAGCAAACAAAGAAATAATAAATAAAAAACTAAATATCCAAAAAGAATAATAACCTCTCTTGTTGCTCTTAAAATTATTTAATCTTCTTTGATTTAATTTTGATAATTTTTTCATTGTCTTGATTCAAAATCTATACGAGGATCAATAACTGAGTACATAAAATCACCAATTATTCCCATAACCAAACCAAGTAGTGAGAAAAAATAAAGTGTTGCAAATATAACTGGATAATCTCTAGTCAGAGCTGCTTCGTATCCCAGTAATCCCAACCCATCTAATGAAAAAATAACCTCAATGAAAAGAGAACTTGAAAAAAGAATTCCAATAAATGCTGATGGAAATCCAGCAATTACTATTAACATTGCATTTCTAAAAACATGACCATAAAGAATCTTTCTTTCAGTCAAACCTTTTGATCGAGCTGTAATTACATATTGTTGATTTACCTGATCAAGAAATGAATTTTTTGTTAAAAATGTTAAACCTGCAAATCCACTCACTAGCATAGCAGTTAGAGGCAAAGCTAAATGCCAAAAGTAATCTATTATTTTTTGAAGCAAAGTTAATTCATCAAAATTTTCAGAAAATAAACCACGTAAGGGAAAAATATCATAAAACCTTCCACCTGCAAAAAATACAATTAATATTACAGCAAATAAAAAATTTGGAATTGCATAACCTATTGTTACAATAGAACTTGATATAATATCAAATTTTGATCCGTCCTTTATTGCCTTTCTGATACCTAGAGGTATGGAGATTAAATACACTAATAAAGTTGTCCATAAACCAAGCGATATTGAAACAGGCATTTTATCTAAAACAATAGAAGTAACCTTTTGATCTCTAAAAAAACTTTCACCAAAATCAAATGTTAGATAATCTCTAAGCATTTTAATAAATCGTTCATGGGCTGGTTTGTCCATTCCATACATCTTTTCTATTTCTTTTATAACATCTGGATCGAGGCCTTGTGCTCCTCTATATTTGCTATCATTAACTGATGTAGAATTATCACGATTAAACTCTAAAGTTTCACCCTCGCCACCACCAGAAAATCGAGCTGTTGACTCAACAGCTGTCCCGGTCATTTGTGCAATCATTTGTTCTACCGGGCCTCCTGGAACAATTTGAATGATTGCAAAATTTATAACCATTATCCCAAAAAGAGTTGGGATAATTAAAAGAAGTCTTTTTATTAAGTAAGCACCCATATTGTGCTATTTTATATTATTTCTAATAAACTTTAATAATTAGTTTGATGTTCTATTTGACTGGATTGTTTCAAACTTATTTTGATTAATCCACCATGTATCAAAGCCTAAAGAATATTTTGGTTTTATTTTTGGTTGATCAAAAAAATCCCAATATAGAACTCTGTATGAGGAGATGTGCCATTGTGGAATAACATAATAATTCCATAGAAGAACACGATCTAGAGCTTTGGTTATTGTAATTAACTCTTCTCTATCGCTAGCATTAATTAGACTTTCAATTAATCCATCTACAGCATAATTTTTTATACCGACAACATTTCTAGAGCCTTCAGTATCTGCTGCATCAGAACCCCAAAAATTTCTTTGCTCGTTACCTGGTGATAATGATTGTCCAAATGTTTGAACAACCATTTCAAAATCAAATGTTTCCATTCTTTTTTGATATTGTGCACTATCGATTGTTCTTACTTCGGCAATTATTCCTAATTTTTCAAGATTATCTTTAAATGGGAAAACTATTCTTTCAAAAGCAGGTGATCGTAATAAGATTTCAAATTCAAATGGTTCTTTTGTACTAGAGTGTAGAAGTTTACCATCAACTAATTCCCATCCAGATTCTTCTAGAAGTTTTGAGGCTTTTTGCAGTTGCATCCTCATATAACCCGAACCATCTGTAACTGGATTTGTATACTCTTCTGTAAATATTTCTTTTGGCAGTACATCAAAATATGGATTTAAATAATTTAATTCTTCTTTTGAAGGAAGACCAGAGGAAGCAAGTTCTGAATTTTCAAAAAAACTATCTGTTCTTTTATATGCATCAAAAAATAAATTTTTATTAGACCATTCAAAATCAAAAGCATAAGAAAGTGCCTTTCTTACTCTTCTATCTTTAAATTTATCTTTTCTAATATTAAATGCAAAACCTTGCATACCTTGTGGATTTTCATGACTTATTAATTCTTTTTTAATTAAACCTTCATTCACAGCATTTATGTCGTACGCAGTTGCCCATTCTTTCGATGAATTTTCAGAGAAGAAATCAATCTCACCAGATTTAAAAGCTTCTCTTTCAATACCTCTGTCTTTGTAATAATCATATCTAATTGTGCCGAAGTTATCTTTACCAATTTTAATCGGTATTGATGCACCAAAACCCCAATAATTTTGATCTAGTTCGTAAGTGATTGATCTTCCACTATCAAATGATTTAATTTTATAGGGACCACTCCCAATTGGAACTTCTAAAGATGTTTCTTCAAAATTTTTATTCTCCCAATAATGTTTTGGCAGTACAGGTAATTGGCCAACAATTAATACTAATTCTTTATTCGTATTTGATGTAAAATTAAATCTTACTTTATTTTCTTCTTGCTTAATAACTTCTTTTACATCACCATAATAATATTTATAAAATGGGTGACCTTTTTCCATCAAGGTATTAAATGTCCAAATAACATCGTCAGCTGTAATTTTTTTCCCATCGTGCCAATATGCTTCGCTTCTTAATGTAAATGAAACCCAAGATCTATCGTCTGGCCATTCAATCTTTTCTGCTAATAATCCGTATTCAGTGAATGCCTCATCACTTGATCCCGTTGTTAATGTTTCATACAATCCTCCAATTCCAGCTGCCGAAGTACCCTTTAAAATAAAGGGATTGAAGCTGTCATAGGTTCCAATGGCACTTCTTACTATCGCCCCACCTTTAATTGAATTTGGATTAATGTATTCAACATTTTCAAAATCTTTTGAGTATTTTGGCTCACCATGCATTGCGATTGCATGAGATATATTAGTGTTAGCTTGTGCTTTTAATTGAAAAATTAGAGTAAATGTAAAGATAAAAGTGAGTATTTTCATACTTTTAATATATGTCTATTTATTAAAAATTAAAATAAATTTTAGTTTATTAATTTAATTATTTCATCATGAAGAGAGCTTGTACTGGAGGCAACCAAACTGCCATCTGAGTCTAGCGATATATCTTGTCCAAACTTATCCGTAATTACTCCACCAGCTCCTTCAATTACATTTACTAGAGCCATATAATCATGTACTTTTAATGTATCCTCTAAAACAATATCAATTAAACCTGAGGCTAACATCCCATACATGTAACAATCACCACCAAGTCTATAATATCTTGATTTTTCTTTTAGTAATTCTAATCCTTTTCTGATTTGAGGTTCATCAAAATATAATCCAGATGTAAAAAGATAAGCATCTTTAATTTGTTCAATTGCACTAGTTTGAACGTCTTTTCCATTACATTTTGTCTTTTGATTTTTTACTCCTATCCATCGTTCACTATGTGCAGGGCAATTAATAATTCCTAAAACTGGTTTTTTGTTATGAAGTAATGCAATTAAATTACCAAAATCTTTATGTCCAGCTATATAACTTCTTGTTCCATCTATAGGATCTAATACCCATATAAATTCAGCGTCTATTTTTTCATTTTCATACTCTTCACCCAAAATTCCATGATCAGGATATTCTTTTCTTATTCTCTCTCTTAATACTTGTTCTGTTTCTTTGTCTGCTAAAGTTACAGGACTTTCATCATTTTTAATTTCTATTTCAATTTTGTTTCTAAAATAATGCATTGAAGTTTTAGATGCATCATCAGCTAAAGAGTTTGCAAATTTTGAAAACTCTTCTGTGTCTAAAATCATTACTTAAATTTATGGGAGTGGTGCTGGATTATCTGAGTGCTCTCTAAGGAAATAAACTAAATCTGCTCTATCTTTTACTTTTTTCAAACCTGCAAAGTTCATTTTTGTACCTTTTATATATTTTTTTGGTTTATATAAAAATTCTGCCAATTCTTCATACCCCCATTCTCCTCCGTATTCGGCTAAAGCTTTAGAGTATGCAAAACCTTCAACATTCGCTTTTGGTCTGTTAATGATATTCCATAAGTGAGGGCCTACTTTATTGGCACTACCTTTCTCATAATTATGGCATGTTGCACATTTCTTGAATAATTTTTCTCCATTATCAAGAGAAGCACTTGCTAGTAAAATAGAAATTGGTTCAATTACCTCTTCTTTTTTTTCTACTACTCCTACACCAGTAGAATCCTCTGGGACATCTATTTTATAAGCAGTTTCTTTTTTCTCATCATGATCAATATCAATGACTAAATCTCCAAAATGGCCGATAAGGGTAACAATTAAGACTGCTAATATAATAGATGCTAAAATTTTATTAACTTCAAGCCCAGACATGTATAAGTACATATACAGATTTTTTAGAAGAAAGAATATATTTGTCGTAAGTATGAAATTTAAATTCTCTTGCTTAATTGTCGCATAAATTATGAAAAGCGTAGTAATTATACCCTCACGAATGGCTTCCACTAGACTGCCAGGCAAACCCTTAATCGAGATAAATGGTATTCCAATGATACAACGAGTATGGCAAAAAGCAATTGAGTCAAATATTGGAGAAGTTTTTGTTGCTTGCTCGGAAATTGAAGTGCATGATTTAATAGTAAATAATGGTGGTAACGCTATTATGACAGATCCAAATCTCCCCTCTGGAACTGATAGAGTTCATTCTGCTTTTTTAAAGATAAAAAATAACAAAGACATTGATGTAATAATCAATCTACAAGGTGATATGCCTCTTATAAATCCAGAACATATTCTTAAAGTCATTGACCCAATAAAAAGAAATTTTGCTATTGGTACACTCGCAACAAACTTAAATGATAATGAATTAAATAATCCCAATGTAACAAAAGTTGAAGTTGATTTTAAAAAAAATGAAATAGCGCAGGCGTTGAGTTTTTATAGAAAAGTTACGATAGAAAATAAAAACTTATACCATCATGTTGGTATCTATAGTTATACTCCAGATTCAATAAATACATTTATCAATCTACCTAAATCAAAAAATGAAATAGATTTAAGCTTAGAACAAATGAGAGCTATGGATTCCAACATTCCAATTGGAGTTACGTATGTTCCTGAGGTTCCAATGAGTGTAGATACAAAAGAGGATTTAATAAATATTGAAACTAATATAAGAGAGCACAATGATAAAAGTTGATAGTTTTTCATTTCAAGGCGTAAATGGTGCTTATAGTGAACAAGCTGGAAAAAATATTTTTCCAAACGCAACAAGTATACCGTGTGCAACTTTTGAAGATATGTTTGAATATGTTAGATCAGGAAAATCAGAAGCAGCAATGGTTCCAATAGAAAACTCACTTGCAGGAAGAGTAGCGGATACACAAAGATTGATACCCGACTCTAATTTAAAAATAACTTATGAATATTTTCATGAGGTAAATCATAACTTACTTGGAATTAGAGGTGCAAAAATCTCAGATATCAAAAGAATAAGAAGTCATGAGCAGGGAATTGCTCAATGTCGAAACAAAATTTTAAAACTAGATAAACAAATGATTGTTGAAGCTGATACGGCTGGATCTGCTAAACTAATTTCAGAGTTAAACAATATTGAAGATGCTGCTATCGCATCTGCACTTGCTGCTAAGATCTATGATCTTGATATTTTGGAAAAAAATTTCCAAGATAACCAAAATAACGTAACCCGATTTCTAGTTATGCAAAAAAATTTATTAGATATAAATCCAGATACAAAGGATATTCTTACAACATTAGTATTTACAGTTAGAAGTATTCCAGCGGTTTTATATAAATGTCTTGGTGGATTTGCTAGTAATGGTGTTAATATAACTAAGCTTGAGAGTTACATTCACCCACAGGGTTTCGATGTTGCACAATTTTATATAGATTTTGAGGGACATCCTGAAAATACATCTGTAAAATTAGCGTTAGAAGAGATGAAATTTTTTTGTAAGAAGATAGAAATCCTTGGAGTATATGAAAAATCTTCATTCAGGAAAAAATAGGATTTTTTGAAAAGTCTATTTATATTTTATTTACATTAATGTTATATTGCTACAGGGAGGATTGAGGGCAAATAAATTGCTAATCCAGTCAGATCTGAAAAGAAGCAGCTGTAACAATCTTGTTTGGGTCTCAACTCCTTCCATTGATTATAATGACAGAAGAAAAAAAATATAAAGTTTTAGCTAGAAAATACAGACCTCAAAAATTTGAAGATTTAGTTGGTCAAGAATTATTAGTAAAAATTCTATCAAACGCTATAAATAATGATCGGCTAGCTCATGCTTATATTCTAACAGGTGTCAGAGGTGTTGGAAAGACCACAACTGCTAGACTTATAGCAATGAGTATTAATTGTAAAAATAGGGATAAAAAAAATTGTGAACCATGCGGTAATTGTGATTCATGCAAGTCAACAACTTCAGACAGCAATCTTGATGTTATTGAAATTGATGCTGCATCGAATACTGGAGTTGATGACATCAGAGAAATAATTGACAATGTAAAATATAAACCCGTTATTGGAGACTATAAAATATTTATAATTGATGAAGTTCATATGCTTTCAAAAAGTGCATTCAATGCGCTGCTTAAAACTTTAGAAGAACCACCAGAACATGTTAAATTTATTTTTGCCACAACAGAAATTAAAAAAGTACCTATAACTGTTTTATCGAGGTGTCAGAGATTTGATTTACATAGAATAGAGAATAAAATTTTATCAGATCATTTATTAAAAATTTCCAAACTAGAAAATATTGATATTGATTTAGATGCTATTTCGTTAATTGTTAGATCGGCAGATGGATCTGTAAGAGATGGTCTTAGTTTATTAGATCAAGCAATAACTAGCCCAAATGAAAAAGTTGACTCGCAAACTGTAATAAGCATGCTTGGATTAGCTGATAGAGAAAAAATATTTAACTTAGTTGAAATTATTTTAGAAGGAGATGCGCTTGGCGCAATTAACAAATATAAAGAATTGTATGAATTAGGAGCAGATATAGCAATGATATTTGATGAACTTTTAAACGTAGTACATTTCCTTGTTCAAATAAAAATAGCACCAGATTTAAAAGATGACATTTATATTCCTGAATTTGAAA
This sequence comes from uncultured Alphaproteobacteria bacterium, assembly GCA_902522015.1. Taxonomy (GTDB): domain Bacteria; phylum Pseudomonadota; class Alphaproteobacteria; order HIMB59; genus CACPNW01. The sequence goes on along the minus strand of CABYTX010000019.1, from coordinate 4,466 downwards.
GAAATAAGGGGGCTGAATTGTCATCAAAAATGACATTAAATAATCTGAATATTATATGGCAAATTTTATTCAAAGGTTATCAAGAATTACAAAATAGCTCTCATTTATATCAACATGGGGAAATGATTATTTTAAGAATAATTTACTTACATGATGGTCCAAGTCCAGAAGATTTAATTAAAAAAATGGACAGAGAAGTTATCGAAAAAGAACCTCTAGAAAAAAATCTTGAACTACAAAATGAAGCTAATGAAAGTATCAAAGTTCTAAATTTTAATGAAAATAAAAAAGAAATTTTAACAAAAGAAAATGTAGATATAATGCATGTTCAAGATTTTAGACATTTTGTTGATATGTTTTTTAAAAATAGAGAAGGATTGCTCCACACTAAGTTGTATAATGATGTTAAATTAGTCTCTTTTAAAGAGGGAGAAGTTACTTTAAATACATCTAAAATTAATGACAATGCCTTCAATAGAACAGTTGCAAAATTAATCTCTAAGTGGACAGGAAGAATATGGCAGATACACTCATCTACAAGTAATCTTGGAAAAAGTTTACATGATGAGGATATTATTAACCAGCAAAAAGAAATTGAAATAATGAAAAATCATCCAGAAGTAAAAAAAATATTAAATGAATTTCCTGAAAGTAAAATTCACTCTATTACAGAACTAGGTGAAATTAATGATGATGAAGTAGATATAAATCAACCAAAGATGAAAAAGGAGAAATAATGGTTAATTTAGGTAATATGATGAAGCAAGCTCAACAGTTGCAAAAGAAAATGGCTGAAGCACAGAATAAATTAAATGATATTGAGGTTGAAGGTACTTCTGGAGGTGGTCTTATTAAAGTAACAGCTACAGCAAAAGGTATATTCAAAAGAATTTCAATTGATGACAGCTTGATTAAACTAGATGAGAAAGAAATACTTGAAGATCTGATCGTCGCTGCAATAAATGATGCCAAAGAAAAAGGAGAAGCTGCAGCTCAAGAAGAAATGAAAAATCTCACTGGTGGCCTACCATTACCTCCAGGAATGAAACTTCCTTTCTAAAAATGGAGCAATCCCCAATAGATAAGTTAATAAACGATATTTCAAAACTACCAGGATTAGGAAGAAGATCAGCTCAAAGAATTGCTCTTTTTTTATTAAAAAATAAAGATAAAAATTTATCTCCTTTAATTGAGAGTTTAAATTTATCTTTTAATAAAATTATTGAGTGCTCAGAATGTGGAAATATAGACATGGTAAATCCATGCAATATTTGTGCAAATCCTAAAAGGGATAAAGCAACTATTTGTGTTGTTGAGGATGTGTCAGATTTGTGGACATTAGAAAAAGTAGGATTTTATCGTGGCCTCTATAATGTTTTAGGTGGTTCATTATCAGCGATACAAGGTATAGGAACTGATGAATTGAAAATAGAACATCTCCTAAAGAGAATTGAAACAAATAATGTTAAAGAAATTATTCTTGCCTTAAGTACAACTATGGAAGGACAAACAACATCTTTTGTAATTGCAGATAAACTAGAACAATTTAAAGATTTAAATGTAACAAGACTTGCACAAGGTATCCCTATGGGCGGAGAAGTTCACTACTTAGATGAAAACACATTAAATACAGCATTCCAATCTAGAAAAAAAATTACATAAATTAAAATGGATAAATTACTTTACGTTCCAAATCCACTATTACGCCAAAAAGCAAATAAAATTCAATCTGTTGGAATTAAGGAAAAAGAAATTGCAAAAAAAATGATGCAAATAATGTTAAAAGCACCAGGTGTAGGTTTAGCAGCAAATCAAATTGGAATTCTAAAACAAATTGTGACTATATTTTTTGTTGATCAAGAGACTAAAAAAGAAACCCAATATACATTATTTAACCCCAATATTATTTCTTACTCCAAAGAAAAAATTGTTATGGAAGAGGGTTGTTTATCACTTCCTGAACAATTTGCAGAAATTGAGAGACCTAAAAGTATAGTAGTTGAGTACTTAGATGAAAATAACAAGCAAATAAAAAAAGAAGTTAGTGGCGTGGAATCAAGAATTTTACAACATGAAATTGATCATCTCTCTGGAAAGTTATTTGTAGATTATCTTTCTTCATTAAAAAGGAATATAATGATCAAAAAAGTACAAAAATTTTTAAAATACAAAAAATAATGAAAGATAAAAAAATAATTTTTATGGGTTCGCCTAAAATAGCTTCTGACTATCTTGAGGCATTAATTGAAAATAATTTTATAATCTCTGCAGTATTTTCACAACCTCCAAAAAAGAAATCTAGAGGAATGAAAATAATTGAATCTGAAGTCCATCAGCTAGCAAATAAAAATAACATTGAAGTTTTTTGTCCAAACATATTTGATAAAAATACTATTGAGATAGTAAAAAAATTAAATCCTGATTTAATTATTGTCATGGCATATGGTAAAATATTGCCAAAAGATATTTTAGATTTACCACCATTTGGTTGTATCAATATCCATGTCTCTTTATTGCCTAGATGGAGGGGTGCAGCACCAATAGAACATTCTTTAATGAGTGGTGATAAAGAGACGGGTATATCAATAATACAATTAATCGAAAAATTAGATGCTGGACCAATTATTAATCAAAAAAAAATAGATATAGAAGATGATTGTAATAAAAATGAATTAAGTCAAAAATTAACAGACGTTGGAATAAAATTATTAGTGGAAACTATTCCTCTTATATTTGATAAAAAAATTTCCTATTCTGATCAAGATGATAATTATGCAACATATGCAAATAAAATTTCTTCACTAAACAGAAAAATTAATTTTAATAAATCTGTAAATGAAGTTTTAAATCTTATAAGAGCACATTCTCCTAAACCTGGTGCTTGGTTTACTATTCAAAATGAAAGAATTAAAATCATCAAAGCAAGAAAATCATATTCTATTGGCAATGTATCGACAATTCTTAACGAGACCTTTGATATTGGGTGCAATGATGGAAGTATTGAACCACTAATTTTACAAAGAGAAGGCAAAAATCCTATTTCTAAAGATGATTTTCTTCGGGGATATAGTTTTAAGGTTAATGAAGTAATAAATGCCTAACTACAAAATAACATTAGAATATGATGGAACTAATTATGTTGGTTGGCAACGTCAAGAAAATGGTCCTTCCGTTCAGCAATTGGTTGAAGAGGCAATAGAAAAACTATCAAAACAAAAAATAACACTTTTTGGAGCTGGTCGAACAGATGCAGGCGTTCATGCAAGAGGACAAGTAGCTAATTTTGAATTAAAGCAACATTTTGATACTGATACTATTAGAGATGGCATTAATCATTATCTAAGACCCCAACCCATATCTATTTTACATGCTGAAGAGGTAGATAAAGATTTTAATTCAAGATTTTCAGCAAAATTGAGATGGTATGAATACAAGATCTTAAATAGAAGATCACCAATTACTTTAGAGCAAAACAAAGTTTGGTGTGTACATAAAAAAATAGATGCTGAAAAAATAATAAAACAATCACAACAATTTATAGGCAAATTTGATTTGTCTGCTTTTAGGTCAATAAATTGCCAATCGAAATCACCAATTAAATCTATTAATTCACTAGATATAAATTTTAATCATGATGAAATAAATTTTTTAATATCAGCTAAATCCTTTTTACATTCTCAAGTTAGAATCATGGTCGGTACACTGGTTGATATAGGACTTAGTAAAATAGAAAAATCTGTTTCAGAAATTATTCAATCCAAAAAAAGAGAATATGCAGGAGTTACTGCACCACCTGAAGGATTATATTTATTGAAAATAGATTACTAATAAAAGCCAATTTCTGATAAACAAATATCTGCTTGAAAATCTTTAAATCCAGCAACTAGCCCTAATGTTTTTATATTCTGACCAACTAACTTTTTTGGTTGATAAGCATTTGATTTTTTAAATTCACTAAAGGGTGCTTTTATTACTGTCCACTCAGAATTTGTTTTAAAACTATATTTATAATATTGCCATGGAGCTATCGTCAAAGCGGTTCTTACATGAATTGAATACTCTTCATTATTACCAAACACTTTAAAATAAACACCCTCAAACTCTTCTGTTGATATTGAAGGTTTTAATTGATTTCTTATTTGAATAAAACCACCGTTATTTTCAGTCGTGACATCTCCTGTCATATGATAACAATTAACATCATTAACTTTTGATATGATCGCTTTACCCTGAGATAATCCACCCATTACTCCATCAGTAAAAAAGGCCCAATTTTGACCTTGAGAAGAAATTCCGGGTGTTTCTAAGTTATCTAGTATCATTGTATTCTGAGATTGAAGATTGAATGAAAAAAATAAAATAAAAACAAATATTATTAAACTTTTCAATTTTTACGATTTTCTGCTAATTTTTTTTTAATAAGAGATAAACCTGTTTCAACTTTTGATTTATATGATTCTTCAAAT
>CABYTX010000018.1 GCA_902522015.1 uncultured Alphaproteobacteria bacterium | reverse complement strand
TCGTATGCCGTACCACCAACTAATCTTTCAGAAATATCAAAAGATAAAGATTTAGTTTTTTCCATCCAATCAATAATTTTTAATACCTCAGCCATAACTTCATTGCCAATTCCATCACCAGGTAAAATTAAAATTTTTTTATTACTCATTTTTGACTACACTATCCAAGGTTGGATACTGTGTATTTTTTCTTCGTGAACATCAATTTTTTTATTTTTTTGGAGCGTCAAACCAATATCATCCAAACCTTCTAGTAAACATTTTTTCCGAAATGCATCAATTTCAAATTCTATTGTTTTATCATGTTGATAAGTGATTTTTTGATTTTCTAAATCAACTGAAACATCATTTTTATTTTCTGCTTCGTTCATTAATATATCTACCTTTTGTTGATCTAACTTAATTGGCAGAATTCCATTTTTAAAACAATTATTATAGAAAATATCTGCGAAGCTTGGTGCAATTATTGACTTAAAACCAAAATCTAAAAGTGACCATGGTGCATGCTCTCTACTTGATCCACAACCAAAATTTGCCCCAGCAATTAAAATTTTTGAAGTTTTATAAGGATCCCAGTTAAGAACAAAATCATTCTTTATGTTACCTTGAATATCGTATCTTAATTCATGAAATAAGTTTTTTCCTAAACCAGATCTTTTTATTGTTTTCAAAAATTGTTTTGGAATAATCATATCGGTATCGATATTAATCATTGGTAGTGGTGCGGGGATACCAATTATTGTTTTAAATGATTCCATTTATAAATCCTCTGCTGTTGCAAAAGAACCTTTGATTGCAGAGGCAGCAGCTATTGCAGGACTAACAAGATGTGTTCTACCTTCTCTACCTTGTCTACCTTCAAAATTTCTATTTGATGTTGATGCACATCTTTCTTGCGGTTTTAATTGATCTGGATTCATAGCTAAACACATGGAGCATCCTGGCTCTCTCCAATCAAATCCTGCTTCAATAAAAATTTTATCTAAACCTTCTTCTTCAGCTTGTTTTTTTACTAGACCTGAACCAGGAACGATCATTGAGTCTACTGAAACTTTTTTGCCCTCTACAACTTTGGCAACTTCTCTTAAATCCTCAATTCTTCCATTAGTGCAAGAGCCAATAAATACTTTATCAATTTTAATTTTTTGTATTTCTTGTTTGGGTTCTAAACCCATGTATTCAAGAGAACGTTCCATAGCCCTCTTTCTATTCGGATTACTCTCTTCTTGTGGGTTTGGTACTATACCATCTATAGCAACAACGTCTTGTGGGCTTGTGCCCCAAGTAATTTGTGGTGAAATATCTTCAGCATTAATTAAAATTTCTTCATCATATTTTGCGCCCTCATCAGATGGAAGAGATTTCCAAAATTCTACCGCTTTATTCCAATTATCTCCTGATGGAGCGTATGGTCTACCTTTAATATATTCAAAAGTTTTTTCGTCAGGAGCGATTAAACCAGCTCTAGCACCTGCTTCAATACTCATATTACAGATTGTCATTCTTCCTTCCATAGAAAGAGAGGAAATTGCATTACCAGCATATTCAATAACATAACCAGTTCCACCAGCCGTTCCTATTTTCCCTATTATATGAAGAATAATATCTTTTGCTGTAACACCTAAGTTTAACTTACCTTCAACAGAAATTCGCATATTCTTTGCAGGCTTTTGAATTAAGGTCTGAGTAGCTAATACATGCTCAACTTCACTTGTGCCGATACCAAAAGCTAATGCGCCAAATGCTCCGTGTGTTGCTGTATGACTATCACCACAAACTATTGTCATACCTGGCTGAGTAATGCCTTGTTCTGGTCCAACAATATGAACTATACCTTGTCTGCTATCTAATAATGGAAAAAGTGTAACATCAAAATCTTTGCAATTTTTTTCTAGTGTTTCAACCTGAATTCTACTTTCTTTATTCTCTATACCTTTAGATCTATCTGAGGTTGGAACATTGTGATCAGCTACAGCAAAAGTACATTCGGGCCTTCTAACTTTACGATTATTGTTCCTTAAACCTTCAAATGCTTGAGGGCTTGTAACTTCATGAACAAGGTGTCTATCAATATATATAAGACAAGTTCCATCTTCTTGTCTATCAACAAGATGATGTTCCCAAATTTTATCAAAAAGAGTTTTAAGATTATTTATTGTCATCCGATTTATTTTCGGTTGCTTTTTCCTCTTGTTTACTAGATTCCTCTGCAGCTACTGCTTTAGATTCTTCTGCTGGTTTGACTTCTGCTTCTTCCACTTTTGTCTCTGCTTGTTTTGCTTCTACCTCTTCAGCTTTTGGTTCCTCTGCAGCATTTGTATCCGTATCTGCAGTTTTTGTTTCTTCTACCGGAGGACCTTCCTCTATATATTCATATTGATCGGCTTCATCTCCCCTATCTTTATCTGCGATCCTTGCTTTCTTTCCAGATAATTCTCTTAGATAATAAAGCTTAGCTCTTCTTACATCGCCTTTTCTCACAACTTCAATTTTTTCTACTAATGGACTAAATAAAGGGAATACCCTTTCAACACCCTCTCCATGAGATATTTTTCTCACAGTAAAGTTAGAGTTTACTGAATTATTTTTTCTTGCAATACAGATACCTTCAAATGCTTGAAGTCTTGACTTACTTCCCTCTGTGATTCTTACAGTAACTTTTAAAGTATCACCTGGACGAAAAGCAGGAACTCTTTTTTTTGAAGTTAACTTTTCAATCTGTTGTTTTTCAAATGTCTCTAATAAATTACTCATTTTATATTTCCTTTTTATAAAGATCTGGTCTTAATTCTTTAGTTTTTTCAACCGATTTTTCTTTTCTCCATTTATCAATTTTTTCATGATGACCTGATGTTAAAACATCTGGAACTTCATGTTTATTTCCCTGAATATCTTCCCAGGTTTGTGGTCTGGTATAATGAGGATATTCGAGAAGATTATTAGAAAAAGATTCTTCTAATAAACTTTGTGGCTGCCCTAATACTCCAGGAATGAGACGAATACAACCTTCAACTAACACCTGGGCAGCAATCTCACCACCAGATAGGACGTAATCACCGATACTTATTTCCTGAAAATCAAGAATTTCTATAGCTCTTTGGTCAACCCCTTCAAATCTACCGCATAAAATAAGCATTTCATCATGTTTTGATAGATTATTAAGTTTGGCTTGAGATAATTTCTGACCTGACGGTGTTAGAAAAATTTTGCAGTAATTATCTGTTTTGAAAGTGATTGAATTTAATGCTTTTTCAATCACATCTGGACGAATAACCATTCCAGGGCCTCCCCCAAAAGGTTCATCATCAACACTTCCTCTTTTGTCAACTCCATAATTATGTAGATTGACTATCTCAAGAGAAAATTTTTTATTGTTTAATGCATTTCCGATTACAGAATATCCTAGTGAACCAGGGAACATCTCAGGATAACAAGTTAAAATTACTACTCTCATTTTAATCAAGAATACCAGGTATTGGATCAGCTATAATTTCTTTTTTATTAATATTAACTGATAAAACATTTGTTTTATCAAAAGGTATAAGAATAAGTTTGGTATTATATTTGACTTCTAATAAATCACCTGCCCCAAAATTTTGAACACTTAAAACTTTTCCAATACTAGTATTGTCTTTCAAGAAAATCTTGCATTCGATTAGATCATTTATGTAAAACTCATTATCTTTTGATTTTGGAAAAAATTTCTTATTTGAAAAAATTTTTTGACCTTTAAGCTCTAAAACATCTTCTCTAGAAAAGTATTTTTCAACTTGAACAACACACTTATTATTTTTGAATAAAATATTTTTAAAATTCCAAGTAACTGAACCATCAAAATTATAATAGTTTTTTAAATTTTTAAAAACTTCAAACGAGGTAGTCATCATATTAACTTTTATTTCACCTTTTAATCCTACAGGAGATCCAAACTGACCAACAAGAATAATATCTTTATTACTCAAAGCAAAAATTGATTTTATTCTTTTTTAGCTTCTGCTTCTTCTGCTTTTGGTTCTTCAGCAGGTTGTGCATCTTCAGCTGGCTTAGCTTCTGCTTCTTCTGCTTTTGGTTCTTCAGCAGGTTGTGCATCTTCAGCTGGCTTAGCTTCTGCTTCTTCTGCTTTTGGTTCTTCAGCAGGTTGTTCATCTTCAGCTGGCTTAGCTTCTGCTTCTTCTGCTTTTGGTTCTTCTGCTGCAGCTTTCGCAGCTTCTTCTTTTTCTTTAGCAGCAGCCAAACGTTCCTGTGCTTTTTTCTTAGGTAGATGTTTTTTTGTTTTTTCAGTAATAACTGGTTTTTCCATCACACCAAGATTGCTAAGAAAAATAGAAATTCTATCTGATGGTTTTGCGCCTTTTGCAATCCATTCCTTAGCTTTGTCTAAATCCATTTTAACTCTATCAGCGCTATCCTTTGGAAGCATTGGGTTATAAGTTCCGATTTGATCTATAAATTTTCCATCTCTCGCTCTTCTAGAATCTGCAACTACTATTCTATAAAATGGTCTTTTCTTTGCACCACCTCTTGATAATCTTATTCTTACTGGCATTTTATTTCCTTTCTAATTTATGTTTGGAGGAAGATTTCCTTGTAATTTTTGCATTAAATCACTGGGAATTCCTCCTTTGCCCATTGATTTCATTCTCTTCATCATTTTTTGTGATTGGAGAAACTGTTTTAATAACCTGTTAACGTCTTGAACTTTTGTTCCAGATCCTTTTGAAATTCTAATTTTACGTGAAGCCTTTATAATATCTGGATCAGCCCTTTCTTTTTTTGTCATTGAACTGATTATAGCTATTTGTTTATCAATCATTGAATTAGAAATTTTATTTTCTGCCATTAACTTCTGTGCCTTTGAAACACCTGGCATCATAGAAAGTAAACCGGAGACTCCACCCATTTTACCCATTTGCTTTAATTGATTGGCAAAATCTTCAAGATCAAATTTTCCTTTAGCGATCTTTTTTGCCATATCTTCCATTTCTTCTTTATCAATATTTTCAGCAGCCTTTTCGACAAGAGATACAATATCTCCCATACCTAAAATTCTTTGCGCAATTCTTTCAGGATGGAAAGGTTCAAAATTTTCTACTTTTTCACCTAGTCCTATAAATTTTATAGGAGAGTTTGTTATCGATTTAATTGATAGTGCTGCACCACCCCTGCTATCACCATCTATTCTAGTTAAAATTGATCCAGTGATATTTATTGCATCACTAAAACTTTTAGCTACATTTGCAGCATCTTGTCCTGTTAGAGCATCTGCTACTAATAATGTTTCGTCAGGTTTAAACTTATTTTCAATTTCTATTAATTCACTCATTAACTTTTTATCTACAACTTGTCGTCCAGCAGTATCTAAAATAAGAATATCAAATAAATTTTTTTGAGCATAGTCTATGGAATCATCAACTATCTTACTAGCTGATGATAGATTGTGATTAAAGAAATCTGAGCCAGTTTCTTCAGCTAATACTTTTAATTGTTCTTGTGCTGCTGGTCGATAAATGTCTGCTGATGCTAGTAAAATTTTTTTCTTTGAAGACTTCTTTAACAAATAGGAAAGTTTGGCAATTGATGTTGTTTTCCCAGATCCCTGTAATCCACAAAACAATATTTTAGTTAATTGAGAAGAAGATAAATTTAGAGATTTATTTTCTGATCCAAGAATTTTTACAAGTTCATCTTGCACAAGCTTTATGATCATTTGATCTGGCTTAACAGATTTGAGAATTTCTTTTCCTAAAATATTTGACTTGATGGAATTTATAAATTCTTTTACTACAACTAAGGAAACATCTGCCTCTAAGAGAGCAATTCTAATTTCACGTAATGTAACTTCAAGATCTGTTTCTGATATAACAGCCTTACCCCGAATACTTTGAACAATTTTTTCAAATTTTGTGTTCAGTGTATCAAACATAAATCTCCAATAGTATTTTAACTCCAGGGCACGAAACTCGTGGGCTAGAGTACCTATCACAATTGTAACAAGCTCAATTCGTTTACAAATATAGGATTTGTTGGTGACCCTCTATTAGCTGAATAATTGAAAGTCAAGTATTCTTAAATTTCCCATATTTACTGAGATTTATCGATAAATTAGGTTATAAAACAAATATGCAAAAAGTAGACTTTATAAAGATGCATGGACTTGGGAATGATTTTGTTATTATAGATAAAAGGTCTAACAATATCGCAATTACTGAAGATATTATTAAAAGACTCAGTGACAGGAGAACTGGGGCAGGGTGTGATCAATTAATCACAATTAATAATACAAATAATCAAATTGCTGATGCTGAAATTGAAATTTTTAATCCTGGTGGTGATAGAGCCGAAGCTTGTGGTAATGGAACACGCTGCGTGGCAAAAATACTATTTGATGAAGATTCAAATAAAGAAATTTTAAAAATTCAATCTGATGCAGGTATATTAGAATCAAAAAAAATAGATAACAATATAAGTGTCAACATGGGTTCAATAAAAAATACTTGGGATAAAATTCCTTTAAGTAAAGAAGTCGATACAATGAATATACCAATTTCAATTGATGGATATAGTAAAGGAGTTGCTGTTAATGTAGGTAATCCACATGTAGTTTTTTTTGGAAAATCGATCAAAGATACAGATCTTGAAAGTATAGGTCCTAGAATAGAAAATCATGAGCTCTTTCCAAAAAAAACTAATGTTGAAATAGTTGAAGTTATTAATTCAAATTTAATTGAAATGAGAGTTTGGGAACGTGGAGTTGGAATCACGTTAGCTTGTGGTAGTGGTGCCTGTGCGGCTGTATATGCGGCGTGGAAAAAAGGATTGATTGAAAATAACGCTGAAGTGAAACTTGCAAAAGGTTTACTGTACATAAATATAATTAATAATGAATCTATTATGACAGGACCTGCAGAAATAAGTTATCGGGGTAGTTTAGAAATATAATTTATGAAAAATAAAAACTATGTAGTCAATCTGGGTTGTAGATTGAATATTTATGAAGGTGAAATTATTAAAAACCATCTTAAAACAAATAATTTAAATAATGTTACAGTCATAAACTCATGTGCAGTAACTGAAGAAGCTGAGAAAAAAGTTTCTTATGAAATTAGAAAGGCAAAAAAAAATTTTCCTAATAATAAAATAGTAGTTACAGGATGTGCGGCTCAAATCAATCCATTAAAATATAAAGATTTAAAAGAAGTAGACTCAGTAATTGGGAACACAGAAAAATTAGAAACTTTAGCATGGAAAAATATCGATCAGTCTAAAAATCTTAAAGTAGGAAATATATTAGAAGAAAGTAAAACAGTACCTAATTCAATTGAAAAATTTGAAGGAAAATCGAGAGCTTATATTGAAATACAACAAGGTTGTAACCATCGCTGTACTTTTTGTATTATTCCATTTGGCAGAGGCAATAATAGAAGTGTACCTGCTGGAGAGATAGTAAATAAAATAAAAAAAATTGTTAGCAATGGATATAATGAGGTAGTCTTAACAGGAGTAGATATAACTGATTATGGAAAAGATCTTCCAGCAAAACCTACTTTTTCTAATTTAATTAAAAGAATTCTAAAATTAGTACCTGAATTAAGACAGCTGCGTTTGTCTTCAATTGACTGCGCTGAAATAGAGGAAGATTTTTGGGATGTGTTAAAGGACGAAAGATTGATGCCTCATTTTCATATAAGTTTACAAGCTGGAAACAATTTAATTTTGAAAAGAATGAAAAGAAGACATTCAAGGGAAATGGCAATTAATTTTTGTAAGAAAGTTTTATCTATTAGAGAAGATGCAACATTTGGTGCTGATATAATTGCCGGTTTTCCAACAGAGACAGAAACAATGTTTCAAGATTCAATTAAACTAGTTGATGAGTGTAATTTAACTCATCTTCATATTTTTCCTTATTCACCAAGAGAAAACACTCCTGCATCTAGAATGCCTCAAGTTCAAAAAAATATTATCAAAGATAGAGCAAGAAGACTTAGAGAAAAAGGTATTGAAAAGTTAAAACAACATTTAAAAAAAAATATTGGAAAGAAGGAACAAATTTTAATTGAAAGTAGAAAAGAAAATTATTCACTTGGAAAAGATCAGCATTTTTTAAAAGTAAAACTTGAAGAAGAGTTTAAAGAGGGAAATATAATTTCCTGTATATACACAGGCGTAGAAAATGATACGTTATTAGCAAGAATAGCATGAGTTTGTTCTCAATATTTAAAGATAAGTTAAGTAAAACCTCAAATATACTTTCTTTTAATATTGTGGAGATTTTAAAAAACAAAAAAATAGACGATTTAACTTTAGAAGAATTAGAAAATGTTCTTATTTCATCTGATATTAGTTTGGATGTTGTAAATCAGCTAATAGATTCTATAAAAAAAATAAAAATTTCAAATGACGATGGAATAAAAAATGTACTAGAAATCTTAGCTCAAAATATAGCAAGTATATTACTTCCAAGAGAACATGTTCTGATAAATGAAAAAAATGATGAAAAAAAAATATTAATTTTTGTTGGGGTAAACGGAAGTGGAAAGACAACTACTATTGGTAAAATTGCAAATAAAATTTTATCAAATAAAAAAATTCTGATTGCGGCTTGTGATACATTTAGGGCAGCAGCTGTTGAGCAGTTGGAAAAATGGGCAAAAAAAAACAATAATAGTTTTATTGCCGGAAAAAGTAATCAAGATCCAGCAAGCGTAGCGTATCAGGCAACTGAAGAATTTGGAAAAGAAAATTATGATTTTTTACTTATAGACACTGCTGGAAGATTATCAAATAATACTAATCTCATTAATCAGCTAATTAAATTGAAGAATGTTATCTCAAAAGTTAATTCCTCTTTTAATATTGAAACTGTGTTAGTTTTAGATGGAACGAATGGTTCGAACATGATTAAGCAAGTGGAAATCTTTGGAAATGAACTTAATGTATCAAGTCTTATAATAACTAAATTGGATGGAACAGCAAAAGGCGGAGCATTAATTTCAATTGCAAATAAATTTGAAATCCCTATAAGTTATGTTGGTCTTGGAGAAAGTATTGAGGACCTTGTAATCTTTAATTCTCAAAACTTTGCTAGATCTATTTTAAATCTAGAAGAACAAAAATGAAGTCAGTTTATAAATTATTAATTGATATAGGACCGCTTGCTGTATTCTTTATTTTTTATACTAGAAGTGGTCTTCAAGAAGCAATACTTCCTCTTATGATTGCAACTGTAATTTCAGTAATCATTTCATATATACTTGAGAAAAAAATACCAATTATGCCAACTCTTGGGGCTGCGATTGTATTAATATTTGGAGGTCTAACAATTTATTTTGACAATGAAATTTTTATTAAAATGAAACCAACAATAATAAATATGGTCTTTGCATTAATTTTATATGGAGGAGTGATTGTTAAAAAACCTCTTTTAAAGTATCTTTTAGGTGCTGCACTTAAACTGGAAGAAGATGGATGGAGAATATTGACTCAAAGGTGGATTGCTTTTTTTGTTGCACTTGCTGTTTTAAATGAAATTGTTTGGAGAACACAAAGTACTGATGTTTGGGTAAATTTTAAAGTTTTTGGTATCTTGCCAATTACGTTTATTTTTACGATGACACAATTCCCTTTAATTAAAAAATATCAAATTGAAGATTAAGTTAAAAATTGTTTTCTCTTAATGCTGTAAATCCTGGTGATTTATTTCCCTCAAGCCACTCTAAAAATGCACCGCCAGCTGTAGACAAATATTTAAATGCATCATTGGCTTTAGCTTTTTTTATTGCCGCAAGTGTATCTCCTCCTCCTGCTAGAGCATCTAATTGAGATTTACTTGAATAATTTTGTATAATATTTGCAACTGAAATTGTACTTTTATCAAATGGACTATACTCAAATGCACCTAAAGGCCCGTTCCATAATAGTGATTTAGATTTTAATATTTCATCTGAAATTAATTTTGTAGTTTGTTCACCAACATCTAATATCATTTGGTCATTTGGAATATTATTGATTGAATAAGTATTAACATTTAATCTATCTTTTATTGTTTTTGAGCAAACAGCATCAATTGGTAAAAGTATTTTGCAATTTTTTGATTCTGCTTTTTTTTGTATCTTTTTTGATAGTTCGATAAAATCATTTTCTACCAGAGAAGAGCCAACGTTATAATTATTTGATAGCAAAAAGGTATTAGCCATTGCACCACCAATCACCAAAGTGTCAAAAATTTCAACTATATTTTCTAAAACTTTTATTTTTGTTGAAACCTTTGAGCCGCCAATAATTGCTAAATTTGGTTTATTTGAATTTTCTAAAAATTTATCTAAATTTTCAATTTCTTTTGAGAAACTTAATCCAGCGTATGAAGGTAAGTATTTAGTAATACCTACTATAGATGCATGATTGCGATGAGATGCAGAAAACGCGTCATTAATATATATGTCAAAACTAGAAGCTAATAATTTTGAAAAATTAAGATCATTTTTTTCTTCTTCAGCATTAAATCGAATATTTTCTAATAGACAAATTTCCCCCATGTTCATTGCAGCAATTTTTGTCTCAATTATTTTTTTCTCATAGTTAGCTAAAAAATGAATTGTGTTTAAATTTAAAAATTTTTTTAATTCTGAACATAAAAAATCAATAGAATATTTTTTATTAACTTCACCTTTAGGTCGGCCAAAATGAGCAATTAAGAATATCTTATTTTTATTTTTAATTAGTTTTTCTAATGTTGGTAAAATAGAATGAATTCTTGAATGATCTGTAATTGTCCCTTCCAAAACTGGTACATTTAAATCAACTCGAACAATTATTTTTTTATTTTTAAAGTCTAGATCTCTTAATTCTTTCATTTCTATTCACATGTATATAAAAAAAATGCTGGAAATCATTGATTTTTTTTAGAAATTTGCAGTTTTATCTTTTTTAATACATATATTTAGTATATTAAACCCTTTTTAAACTACTAAATGTAGTAATGGAGATTGATAATGCCTTGGGATGATAATAACGTAGCAAAACTGAGAGATTTGTGGGACCAAGGTCTACCGACAGCACAAATTGGGAAATTACTAGGTTTCACAAAAAACGCAGTGGTTGGAAAAGCTCATAGAATTGGACTCGAGAGAAGACCATCACCTATAAGAAGAACAGCTGTTAAGCCGGATCGAAAAAAAGCTAGATCTCCAGTGATGCCAAAATTAAATTTCGAAAGCACTAAGGAACCAGAGAATGTCTCTACAGAGCCTGCTATTTTCCAACCGGTTGTTAAAAATATATTCACTTCAACTCCAAAGAGAGGTTGTGAATGGCCTGAAGGTCATCCTGATGAAGCTGACTTTCGTTTTTGTGGTAAAGATAGATTTGAAGATAAGCCTTATTGTTTAGATCATTGCGCTGTTGCATATGTTGTCCCTGAAAAAGAAGAAAACGAAAAGACAGAATTAAATAATACGATTTAATAATAATAAAAATTCTAGAAATAAAAATTCTTCCTGTTATCTAATAAAATATGAAAGATGAGAGAATTAATTCTGTATTTACTCCTATTCTAATTGGTGGAAGCTTAATTCTTCTAATAAGTTTTGCAATTCGTTCTACATTTGGCCTATTTCAAATTCCTATTGCGTCTGATTTTTTATGGAACCGTTCAGAATTTTCTCTTGCCATTGCTATTCAAAATTTAGCTTGGGGTGTAGGCACTCCACTATTTAGTGCTTTTGCCGAAAAATATGGTGATAGAAAAGCAATAACGCTAGGCTTAATTCTTTATGCAATTGGAATTTTCATAAGTAGTAATGCTACAACTCCAGAGGCGCATCAAACTTTAAACCTATTAATTGGTTTTGGTATAGCTGGTAGTGGTTTTGGTCCAATTTTAGCAGTAGTTGGAAGAGCCACATCTCCAGAAAAAAGATCTTTAGCACTAGGTATTACAACTGCTGCAGGATCAGCGGGTCAAGTAGTTGGTCCACCACTTGCTTCTATTCTATTATCATTTTTGCCTTGGTCTTCAGTTTTTGAAATCTTTTCAATTATATTATTAATTACACTGATTCTTGTTCCAATTTTAAAAACCGAATTATCAAATACTAATATTAATAATGAAAATGAAAAAATTACTGATGCTGTATTTGTTGCATTAAAAGATCCAACATACTCAATGTTGTTCTTTGGTTTTTTTTCTTGTGGTTTTCAGTTAGCGTTTATTACTGCACATTTTCCAGCATTTATTGTTGAATCTAGTAGTCCAATTATAGAGGGAAGTTTAATAAGTTTGGTTTGTAATTCTGTAGAAGGTTTAGGAGCATTATCTATGGCTCTTATAGGATTGTTTAATATAATTGGTTGTTTGATTGCTGGAGCCTTAGGAAAGGGACATTATAAGAAATATCTTTTATCTTTAATTTATACCGGAAGGACTATTGCAGCAATTTTATTTATCTTACTCCCTATAACACCAAGTTCTATTGCTATATTTTCAATAGTTATGGGTGCTTTATGGTTAGCAACAGTTCCTTTAACTTCAGGAATTATAGGCCATATTTATGGATTAAAATTTATGGGCACATTATATGGCATTGTATTTTTTTCTCATCAGTTAGGATCTTTTGTAGGTGTTTGGTTAGGTGGTCTATTTTATGATATCTATGGAAGTTATGACATTGTATGGTGGGTGGGTATAGGTGTTGGTGCATTTTCTGCAATAATCCATTTACCAATTAGAGAAAAACCATTATCTAATACAAAAATACAAACAGCGTAATTTTATGGATGAAAAAAAGATTATACGAAACTTAATTATAGTAATTTTTTTCTTAGTTATTATTTATTCATTAGCAAGAGTTGGTGTGGGTTTAGATCTTAGCTTTGGACCTTATTTAAAACAATAGTATAATTAATTACACCATTCTCCTTGTTTAAATATTGGCGTTACAATGCCATCCTTATCAACACCGTCGACATCAATTTTGCCTGAGCCAATCATCCAATCAATGTGTATCATACTTGAATTACCACCTCTTTGAGTAATTTCATCTTTCGTTAAGTCTTTTTTGGATTTGAAACATTTTGAGTAACACTGTCCTAAAGCAATATGAGACGCAGCATTTTCATCAAATAGAGTGTTATAAAAAGTTATTCCTAATTGCGAAATCGGTGAACTATTAGGAACTAAGGCTACTTCACCAAGTCTCCTTGAACCTTCATCTGAATCTAGAACTTTTAATAAAACATCTTGTCCTTTAGAAGATTTTGCATCAACAATTTTACCATCTTCAAAGCGAACGTTAATATCTTCAATTAGTGTTCCTTGATAAGAAAGAGGTTTAGTTGAACAAACTTCACCACTTACACGACTAGCGTGAGGAGTTGTGAATACTTCTTCAGATGGAATATTCGGATTACAAATAATACCATTTTGGGCTTCAGAAGCACCGCCCATCCACTCATGGTCATCAGCAAGACCTACAGTTAAAGATGTTCCAGGACCAGAGTATTTTAAAGAATGAAAATTTTTAGCATTTAACCAATTTGTTTTATCTCTTAAATTTTTATTATGTTGGTCCCATTCAGCTACAGGATCATCGTTACTAACTCTTGATGCATGAAATATAGCATCTCCTAATTTTTTAATTGCATCACTATTATCAAGATCAGGGAAGACTCTTTTTGCCCATGCTTTTCCTGGCCACGAAATTATATTCCAATTAATTTTAAATTCAGTGATTCTTTCTCTTGCTGGTTTGTATGCAATAGCATTAGCTTTATTTGCACGTGAAACTTTATCAGGATCAATTTCAGATAATAGCATGGGATCATCACCAGCAATAGCCATTCTAGCTGTATTGTTATCAAAAGCTTCACCCATCCCATTATAAAGCCAATTTGCTGCAACATTGAAAGATTCATCATTTCCATACTTAAATCGAGACAATGTAATATCAGAATCGTTGAAAAGTGGGGTCACAATTCCAGCCCCTTCTTTGTAAGCATATTCAACTATTTTTCTAACCAAGGGTAAAGACTCTAACGGTGCTGTTATTAAAAGGTTTTGACCTTTTTGAAGCGCAATTCCTCTTTTAATAGATAGATATGCAAGTTTATCAATTTTTTTTGTATCTACATCATAAAACATCAATAATATAATTAGTTTTTATATTCTAAAAAGTCTAGAGATTTAGACTTTAAAATTTATCTTTAATAATTTTAAAAAAACTTAAATATTTAAATTCTTATATAAAATCTTTCCACAAACTCTTGTTTTTTTGTAGATATTAAAATATCAAATCTAGGCAAAAATAGTAAAATAAATCATGGATTATGAGCTTTTAGATAAAATTAATTTTCCATCTGACTTAAGAGAATTTAAAAAGAAAGATCTAAAGCAAATATCAGAAGAATTAAGATCTAAAACAATTGAGACCGTTTCAAAAACTGGTGGTCATCTAGGTGCTGGATTAGGTGTTGTTGAATTAACTGTAGCAATCCACTATGTCTTTAACACTCCACATGACAAGTTAATTTGGGATGTAGGACATCAAGCGTATCCTCATAAAATAATAACAGGTAGAAAAAAAAATATTGAGACACTGAGAAAAAAAGATGGTGTGTATGGTTTTGTAAGAAGATCAGAAAGTGAATATGATCCTTTTGGTACAGCTCATAGCTCAACAGCAGTTTCTGCAGGATTGGGAATAAAAGCTGCAAAAGATATAAATAAGGATAACGCAAAAGTTATATGTGTTGTTGGAGATGGTGCCTTAAGTGCCGGATTGGCATTCGAGGGACTTAATAATGCTGGTGCACAAAAAAAAGGTTTAATTGTTATTCTTAATGATAATAAAATGTCAATTGATAAGCCAGTGGGTGCAATGAGCACGTATCTTACAAAGTTGCTATCATCTAAATCTTATTCAAGTTTGAGAAATATAATAAAAAAAATTAGTAAAACTTTTCCAAAAAATATTACGGAAACTCTTTCTCGAACTGAAGAATATTCTAAGGGGTTTATTTCTGGTGGTACTTTATTTGAAGAATTAGGTTTTTATTATCTTGGTCCAATAGATGGGCATAATATAAATAACTTGGTTAATGTTTTAGAAAATATAAGAGATAATAATTTTGATAAACCAGTGTTTCTGCATTGTATAACTAAGAAAGGCAAAGGATACAGTCCAGCAGAAAAATCAGAAGATAAATTCCACGGTGTAGAAAAATTCGATATTAGTACAGGTTATTCAGTTAAAAAAACAAATTTAAAATCTTACTCCAATGTCTTTGGAGAAAAACTACTAAAACTTGCCGAAAATGATGAAAAAATTGTAGCAATAACAGCAGCTATGATGTCTGGTACAGGGTTAAAATTATTCCAACAAAATTTTAAAAAAAGATTTTTTGATGTTGGTATTGCTGAACAACATGCTGTTACAATGGCAGCTGGATTAGCTACAGAAGGTTTCAAACCATTTGTTGCAATTTATTCAACATTTTTGCAAAGAGCTTATGATCAAATCGTGCATGATGTAGCTATTCAAAAATTACCTGTTAGGTTTGCAATTGATAGAGCAGGGTTAGTAGGGTCAGATGGTCCTACTCATGCTGGTTCATTTGATATTACTTATTTAGCCACACTACCAAATTTTATAGTTATGGCCCCCAGCAATCAAAGAGATTTGTCTAATATGATAGAGTTATCTTGTGAGATTAATGACACACCATCTGCTTTTAGATTTCCAAGAGGAACAGGATCATATGAACTATTCAGTAATCAACCAACAGATATCAATATAGGAAAGGGGTATATTCTAATTGAAGGTAATGATGTTGCAATTTTAAATTTAGGAACAAGACTTGAAAAATGTATTGAAGCTAGTAAGTTTCTCAATCAAAATAATATTTATCCTACTATTGCAGATGCAAGATTTGCAAAACCATTGGACACACAATTAATAGATAACTTGCTAAATAATCATAAGTATATCCTGACTATAGAAGAAGGTTCAATAGGTGGATTTTCGTCTCATGTTTTACATTATGTGCATAATATAAGATCAAAAAAGGATAATGTTGTAATAAAAAATTTAATTTTTCCAGATAGATTTGTAGAACATATGACTCCAGATGAACAATATCAAGATATTAAAATGGATACTGAATCAATAATCAGAGACATTAATAATTTTTATGAGAATAAAATTATTGATATTAAGAATTTTAAATTAAAAGTTTAATTCTTATTTGAAATTTAATTAAAATTTAAAAATGAAAAAAATCAAAATTTTAAACAAAGCTTTTACTAAACCGATAAGCTGTTTGACTGCATACTCTCCATCAATTGCAAAAATTTTAGATGGAAAAATTGATTTAATACTAGTTGGTGACTCTCTTGGCTCAACACTTTATGGAATGATAAATACTCAAGGAGTTACAATGGACATGATGAAACATCATGGAAAAGCTGTTAATAGAGAAATTAAGAGAAGTTTAAAGGTTTTAGATATGCCCTATAAAACATATGATAATAAAATTGATGCATATAGCAATGCTAAAATACTTTTAAATCACTGTGCGCCAGATTTATTAAAGATAGAAATTAGTGAAAAAAAATTAGTTGTTTTAAAACACTTAGTTGATAAAAAAATAAATGTCATTTCTCATATAGGAGTAACACCACAAAGTTATAAAAATTTTAATAAAATTAAAGTTTTAGGAAGAACTAATAAAGAAAAAAAATATTTATTAAATTTAGCAAAAGAATCTGAAACACTTGGGGCTAAAGCTGTATTGTTGGAATGTATAACAGCTGATACAGCTAAACTAATTACAGAAAATATTTCGATACCTACAATAGGTATAGGTGCTTCAAGATACTGTGATGGTCAAGTTTTAGTATTTGATGATCTAATAAATTTAACAACAAATAATAAAAAACCCAAATTTGTAAAAAATTATCTTAATTTTAATAAAATTGCTAGCAATGCAGTTAAAAAATATAATCAAGAAGTAAAGCTTAAAAAATATCCTAGTGCTAAATTTACTTATAATTAATTTAAAGCGATAAAGTTATCATTGTCGTCTAAAAATTTTATAACACCAGAATTTATTTGATACCATAAACCAATTACATTCAGTTTATTTTCATTAACTAATTTATCTATAAAATCATATTCATATAAATTTTTAATAGATTGTCTAATATTTTCCTGCTCAAAAAAAGTTATTTTTTCAGTTTCCGAAAAATCATTAGGGATATTGTTGTACGAATTTTTTAAGCTATTTATCCATTGATTTAAGTATTCAAAATCTTTTGTATTTTTTTTATCTATTAATGTTTTATATGAATACTCAACTCCACCACAATTTGAGTGACCTAAAATAATTAAGTTTGGGATCTTTAAAACTTTTAATGCATATTCTACAGCAGATAATGTTTGTATATTTTGTTCCTTATCATCTACGGAAGGCACTATATTAGCGATATTTCTATGTATAAAATAATCTCCAACAGTTCCACCAAATATTGTGTTTTCAAGTATTCTAGAATCGCAACAAGTAATAATCATTGCAATTGGTTTTTGTGATGTTTTACAAGCTTGATGGTATATATCTTTATAATCTTCAAATGTGTTCTTTTTCCAGAATTGATATCTTTCAATTAAAAATTTTGGTATTTCCATAATATTATTTTAAAAATTATTTATATAGCAAAATAAATGAAAAAGGAAATTAGTAGAAAATTCTGTGTTGCTCCGATGATGGGGTATACAACACCATATGCAAGAAAACTTTACAGAATTTTGTCAAAGAATAGTTTTTTATTTAGTGAAATGATTGCAACTAAGTCATTAATTTATTCAAAAAATAGAGAAAATATTATCGATAATGACTTCAATAACCCAGTTGCTCTTCAAGTAGGAGGTTCAGAAATTGATGAATTAAAAAAAGCTTCTGAAATAGCTATAGACT
The DNA here is from genome assembly GCA_902522015.1 of uncultured Alphaproteobacteria bacterium. GTDB lineage: Bacteria > Pseudomonadota > Alphaproteobacteria > HIMB59 > CACPNW01. Next base: position 8,676 of record CABYTX010000018.1, on the reverse strand, counting down.
ATAATTATGATGAGATTAATTTGAATGTTGGTTGCCCTAGTAAAGCAGTACAAAAAGGAAGTTTTGGTGCTTGTCTTATGAAAGATAAAATTCTTGTTAGAAATTGTATAGAAGCATTACAAAACGAAAGAATTGAAGCAACATTAAAATGTAGGCTGGGATTGGGAAGAAAATTAAATTATGAATTTTTTGAGGAGTTTATCGATGAGATATCAAAAACTGGAATTAAAATTATATATGTACATGCTAGGAATGCAATATTGAGCGGTATAAGTCCACAAGCCAATAGAACTATACCTCCACTTAATTATGATTTTGTTAAAAGAATTAAAAACAAATTTTCTAAAATAACATTCATACTTAATGGCGGTATAGATAATCTTGATAAAGCTAGAAGTCTATTAGAAGAATTTGAAGGTGTGATGGTTGGAAGATTGATTAAAAATAATCCATTTATTTTAAAAGATGTAGATAATAAAATTTTTAAAGAAACAACTAGGTTGATTGATGAAACAGTAATCAATAACTATTTTGAATATATAAGGCCAAAATTAGGTATTGAGTCAATATTTAGATTGTTAAGTCCATTACTTCATATCTTTTTTTCTGTTCCTCATGGAAAAATTTATAAAACCAAAATTAACGATTATATGAAAGATCAGAAAATTAATCTAATTGAAGATTTGTTAATGAAATTTATTAATGAAAAAAATCTTACGTGATATTTTTAGTAAGGAATGTGATACGAGAAGCTGAGGATTTCAACACCCGGATTTTTGTCACCTAAGTTTGCGTTTGATATATGGCTGAACGAAACTCCAATTCTATTTTTATTTTTTAATTCATAGCTAACTTCTAAAGATGTTCTAAATTGTAAATCGTTTCCTAGTTTTTTTCCAGATCCATCATCGTAAATACCAAGACCAAAACTAGGTGTAAAAAAATATTTATTTTTGTCTCCTGTAAATAATTCACCAACATTATCCTCGACATAAATTCCAGTTAAAAAATAGGAGGCAGCGTCACTTGTGTATTCAAATCCAAAAAAAGGTTTTAAGAAAAAGAAATTATCTTCTTCGGGCCCAATATCAAGTAAAGATTTATTACTTCTAAACTCATATCGAAAATCTGTAGCCTGATTTTTTTCAGAACCATCAAATTTAACATCATAAACACCAATTCCAAAAACATTTGTACTTTGAGAAATTGCATTATTTGCAAATAGCACTGATAGAACCATAAGTAGAGTTCTGAACATAAAAAATATCTTATAATTAATTTAATTATCTATCAAACAAAAAATTCTTTGTTTTGTTGGGAAATTTCTAACAAAGATTTCTTTAATTTCTCTAATGCTTTGGTTTCTATTTGTCTAACTCTTTCCTTACTTATCTTAAGCATTTGTCCTAATTCATCTAAAGTTATGCTTTTCTCTCTAAATTTTCTAAGGCGAATAATAGTTTTTTCTCGATCATTTAAAGTATTTATTGCTTTATTGATAAAGTCTTTCTTTATATTTTTATCATTAAAATCTTCATATGTTTCTTCAGGATTTTGGCGTTCATCAGCTAATAGACTCATAAGGTCATTTTCAGTTTCATTATCTACTTTTTGATTTAGGTGTAAATCACCTCCTGTTAGTCTTGACTCCATATTTTGGACCTCTATGGATTTAACATTAAGTAGGTCTGATACTTTATTTATTTCTTCCTGACCCATAAATTCTCTTGAAACATCATTGATTTGTTGCTTGATTTTTTTAAGATTAAAAAATAAAGCTTTTTGAGAGGCGGTAGAGCCAGTCCTAACAACTGACCAGTTTTTTAAAATATAATCTTGAATTGAAGCTCTTATCCACCAAGAAGCATAAGTAGACAGTCTAAAATCTTTAGAAGTATCAAATTTCTCCAAAGCATGCATTATACCAAGGACACCCTCATGTATCAAATCGTCTATCGGTAGTCCATAGCTTGAATATTTTCTTGCAAAAGAAACAGATAATCGAAGATATGAATTTAGTATTTTTTGAAGAGATCTTGGTGTTTTATTTTCTCTCCAATCATTAATCAGTTTAAATTCCTCTTCTTTTTCAAGAATAGCTGCTTTTTTAGACAGTTCTATGAGATTATTTGAAAAATAAAAATTTTTTGAAACCATACCATATTATACGAATATTTTATTATTTGGATCATTTATTTTCAAATAAATCTATAATTTCTCCATTTTCTCCAAAAATCCCACATAAAATGGACTTATTGGATAAAGGCTGTTTAAATAATGTACAAACGACATTATTTTTCGAAATATCATTATTATTTGAATGTTCAGATTCATATCCTCTAACAATTCTAAGAAATGTTTTGTAAGGGCGTCGTAATGTGGAAAAATTTTGATAACCCCACCAAAAACAATCGTTTTGAGCTGATAAGGGCCTTGTTATATCTACACCTCTATTAACAAATAATATTTTCTTTGTATTAGAAAATGCAGCATGTTTTAAATTCAATAAATATTCTTTATGTCCAGGATTATTCAGGAAAACTTTGTTTAAATTCGCCGTCCATTTTGAAATATTTAAGGTTCCAGAAGACGCTATATTTTTTAATTCATCCTCTGAAAATCCATATGATTTGATTGTTTTATTTACTCCATGATCAAACATCCATTCTATAATTTCTGTTGGGTTAGGAGCAAGTTGTAATTGGAGTAATTTACTAAACATTTCTTCTTGAGCTCCTCTTAAAAAAACAATTGAATCAGGTTTTAATTTAAATTTCGACATTAGTTCAAATCTCAAGTTGATTACACTATTAAGAGTTTCTTTTGAATCATCGCCAAGTCCAATTACATTCCCAAGAAAAATTAATTTATCGCTTGACTCAAAGTTACTTAAAATAAATTTTTTTATTGAATCAAACGATTTCAAGTTAGAATGAATTGATCCAATTGCCCACAACTTATTTGATTTTTTTAATTCAATAAAATTACTAATGGTATCCAAAATATTATTTTTTACTTAAAATTTGTTCTATTTTTTCAGTTGATTGGAAATAATCTGTTTTTTCTACGGCTGCTACTTCTCTAGCTAAACGTTCGATTGCTACTTGGAACATTTGTCTTTCACTGTAAGACTGTTCTGCCTGGCTACTTTTTCTAAATAAATCTCTTACTACCTCTGAAATTTTAATAGGATCACCAGAGAAAATTTTTGTTTCATATTCTTGAGCTCTCCTACTCCACATAATTCTTCTAATTTTTGGTTTTAATTTTAATGTTGAGTAAACTTCATCAATAATTTTTTTTGAAGAAATTTTTCTTAAACCAACTTCTTCTTTTTTATCAAGGGGAACTCTGATTGTTAACTTTGACTGCTCCATTTTAACAACATAGAAGCTAGTTTTAATATTTGATATCTCCATATTTTCAATTTTTGTAATCTCACCCACTCCATGCTTGGGATAAACTACTATTTCACCAATTTTAAATTCTGAATTTTTTTTTGTGGCCATTTATGTTCCTGATTTTTCACTAAAATATTTATTGAATTTGTCCTTAACATCTTCCCATTTTTTTGCATCGGCAGGTGGTTTTTTTTTCTCGTTTATATTTGGCCAAATTTCTGAATATTTTCTGTTAATTTCAGCCCACTTTTCAATTCCATCCTCTGTGTCTGATAGTATAGCTTCAACTGGACATTCTGGCTCACAGACTCCACAATCAATGCATTCATCTGGATGTATTACAAGCATATTTTCACCTTCATAAAAACAATCAACAGGACACACCTCTACACAATCCATATGTTTACATTTAATACATTTTTCATCAACAACGTACGTCATACTACTTTAAGCATCTATCTAGAGCTCTTTTTCTTGCATTTCCAGAGTTTACGTCAGAAATATAGAGTAAACCAGACAGTCTCCTTAAAAGATTAGATTCATAATCATGAATATTTCCATCTGATAAAATGATTTCCCATAAAGTTTCAATAAGAAGAATTTTTTTATTATCTGTAAAATTTTTATTAATAAATGATGTATAATAATGAAGAGATTTTGAATTATTTTTGTTTTTCAACGCTCCGTCTAGAACTAAATCTACATCTTTTTCATTTTCACCGAATATATTTATTAAACTCATCTTAATTTTATCTAATTCACTATTATCAATTTGGCCATCAGTGTTGGCAGCCTCAATCATCAACCCACACAATAACTCTAGATTTGTGATGTCCTCATTATTTTGTTTAGGGTTATTATTTTTAAAAATATTATTTAGTATATTTAACAATTTTTACCTTTTAATTTCCTATTAAAGAAGTTTTTCTAAAACTGCAAAGGGAGAATTTGGATCTATTGCTGTTTTATTTTTAGTATTTTTTTTTATGATTTTCTTATTTTTAACTTTTTTCACTATTTTTTTTGTTTCTTTGTTGTTTTTATTAATAAAAAATAAATTTTTATTATCTGAAATAGTTAAGTAATTATATTCACAAAAAACCATTATATCTTTAAGTTGTTCACTATTGCATCCAACGGGATTCATTAAATCAGAAGATTCTAAGAAAGGTCCATTTTTTAACTTCTGTCTCGCAAGAAAAAAGATTTTTTCAAAAACATCTATCCTGAACACAAAATTTTTAATACTAATATATCCTATTGACTGCCAATAGTTGTCAGGCATTTTTATGTCAGATGTAAAAGATACTCTTCCATTCGAAGGTAAGGGTAAATATTCATCAATATCCTTTTGATAAAAAGTCTTCCACAAGATAGCACAAAATTCTAATGGTCTTTTTTTTAAAAGATTTGGTGTAAAAAAAAATTTAGCTCCAATTCTAATACCTAATTTTGATAGTTGAGTTTTACTATTTTGTGATAGTGTTTTGAGAGAGCTTTTAAACTTTTCAATTGGATAATTACCAAAATTTTCAACACAATTAAATACTATTGCCCTTATTTCTGAGTTTAAATCTTCATCTAGATTTTTGCTAAGCGGATGCAGTATTACATTAACCTCATTATCAATCCATTTTTGAAGTTTTGCTGAAATTAATAATTTATTTTCAGAAGATAAATATTCTGAATTAAGTGCCTCAACTACAGGCTTATAAATTGATCTACCTTTTTTTAGTTTTCCAACAGGTTCATCGCCCCAATAAATAAATGTATCATCATTAATTTTGGTTTTACTAACCTCACCAAAACTAATTGAGTCCATTGGAGCATTCAAAAAATTATTTACTTTTTCTTCAATCATAATTCTAACTGATTTTTTTATATTACTAATCGAAAAAAGAGACTGTGAAAATATTTTTTTATCTTCAAAAAGATCAAAACCTCTTAAAATTCCATATTTGTAGTTATCTAGGAATATTTCATTATTGTTTTTTTCAACCATACCTTGAGAATTTTTTAACTTTTGGTGGCCAATGAAAAACTTAGAAGAGTAATCAATAAATTTTTTTGTAAGACTATCGTGTAACTGATCAGATAGTTCATTTTCTATTTGGTGAGTTTTTTCTTTCCAATAATATTTATCTTTGAGCCAATTATGATTATTAGAGATATATGTCCAAGTTCTAATTTGAGATATTTTTATTGAGAGCTCAGGTATTGCGCCGCCAAAGTTGTTAATTCTACTTATTTTTCTATCAATCCATTCTTCAGGAATATTATAATTATTTTGGATTAAAATAAGAAATATTTCTTTCAAAAGTAATAAATAATTATCATTAAACAGTTTTTCAAAATCTGGAATTTGAGAAATATCCCACAATAGTTTTAATTTTTTTTCTGTGTTAATACACGTTCTTATTTCATTATCATTTATTAAATTACGAAAATTAACTTCGTCTAAAGCGTTTTTTTTATGTATAAAATAATTTCTTACAGGATATTTTTTTAATGAAGATAATAATTTTTCAATTGAACTAAAATCTAAATTGCTATTTCTCCAATATATTTTTTGAATATTTTCAAAGTTATGTGTTTCTATTTGCTGTATTATTAGTGGATCTAAATTACCTGCTTCTTTAGTATAACTAAATGTACCGTCTTGTTTATACCTACCAGCTCGACCTGCTATTTGACCCAATTCATGAGGTGCAAGATTTCTATTATATCTTCCATCAAATTTTTCTAGTGATGAAAAACTTATATGATTAATATTTAAATTTAAACCCATGCCAATAGCATCTGTAGCAACAAGATAGTCAACATTTTTATTTTCATATACTTCAACTTGTGCATTTCTAGTTCTAGGGCTAAGTGATCCTAAAACAACAGCAGTTCCACCTTTATGTGCTCTGATATTTTCAGCAATTTCATAAACTTTATTAATATTGAATGCTATTATTGCAGATCTTGGTTCAAGTTTAGATAAATTTTGTTTCCTAAGAAATGTAAGCTTGGAAAATCGGTTCTTTTTATTAATTGTAATATTAGGATAGATTTTTTTTAATATGTTTTCTATGTTCAGTGATCCCAAAAAAATTGTTTGAAAATTACCTCTTAAATTTAGGATTCTATCTGTAAAGATATGACCTCTTTCATAATCTGCGGCTAATTGGATTTCATCAACAATTACACAATCGACAGCAATATTTTTTGGCATTGACTCTACAGTGCAAAAAAAATAATTTGCTTCTTTTGGAATAATTTTTTCTTCACCTGTTATTAGTGCAACATTACTAAGACCAACCCTTTTTACTGCTTTATCGTAATTCTCTCTGGCAAGTAATCTTAAGGGGAAACCAAAAATGCCCGAAGAGTATGAAAATAGTTTTTCAAAAGCTGTGTAAGTTTTTCCAGTATTTGTGGGCCCAAGTATAGCTAGTAAATTATCGTCATCGTCTTGCATCGAATTATGCCGCTTCTGATATTATCTCATTTAAGACGTAATTTAAAATTCCTCCAGCTTTATAATATTCAAGTTCTTTTTTAGTATCTATTCTACACTTTAAGTTTATTTTTTTGTTTTCTGTAGAAGCTATTTCGCAATTAAGAATACAACCTGGTTCTAAATTAGTTACACCAGTTATAGAGATAGTTTCATCACCCAAAATATTGATATTTTTTTTGTTTTCGTTATTTATGAACTCAAGTGGTAACACTCCCATTCCAATTAGGTTTGATCTGTGGATTCTCTCAAAACTTTCAGCAATTACTGCTTTAACTCCTAATAACCTTGTACCTTTAGCTGCCCAATCTCTAGATGAGCCTGTTCCATATTCTTTTCCAGCTATTATTACTGTATCGATATTACCCTGTATATATTCCCGAGCAGCATCATAAATCGACATTTGTTTATTTGAAAGAAAAGATTTAGTGTAACCTCCTTCAATATTTTTTAATATGTGATTTTTAATTCTTATATTAGCAAATGTACCTCTCATCATAATTTCATGATTTCCACGTCTTGATCCATAAGAATTAAAATTCCTAGAATTTACTTGTCGATCTTTTAGGTAGATACCTGCTGGACTATCTTCTTTAATACTTCCTGCAGGTGAAATATGATCTGTGGTTACACTATCACCTAATAATGCTAGTATTCTTGCATCTCTAATATCTTTCAACTCAAATTTATTTTGTGAGTCAAAAAAAGGTGGATGTTTTATATATGTGCTAGTATCATTCCAATCATATGTTGTATTTTTTGAATTGTTAATTAATTTCCAGTTATCATCACCCTTGTAAATTTCTTTGTATCTTTCTGTAAACATCTCAGGTGTTAAGCATAGGTTGAGTGTTTTGTTAATTTCCCTATTCGTTGGCCACAAGTCTTTTAAAAATATCTCTTTTCCAGATTTTGACTTACCAAAAGACTCAGTTGTTAGATTTATATTAATATTACCTGCAATAGCATATGCAACAACAAGAGGTGGTGAGGCAAGAAAATTTGCTTTGACTTCTTGATGAACTCTACCTTCAAAGTTTCTATTTCCAGATAAAACTGAGCAAACAGTTAAATTATTTTTTTTAATTTCATCGGATACCCATTTATCTAAAGGTCCAGAATTACCAATACATGTTGTGCAGCCATAACCAACAGTATTAAAACCAAGTTTATCAAGGTATTCTGATAATCCTGCCTTGTCTAAATAATCACTAACAACTTTACTGCCTGGTGCTAAACTTGTTTTTACCCAAGGCTTAACTTCTAAACCTAAATCAATTGCTTTCTTAGCTACAAGTCCCGCAGCAATCATTACATTTGGATTAGACGTATTCGTACAACTAGTAATTGCAGATATTACAATATCGCCTGTATTTAATTTGTTTTCAATTTTATTTTGGTTGCTGTCTATTTTCTTAAACTCAATTGGAACTTTCTTTAAAAGAATTTTGTCTTGAGGTCTTTTTGGGCCTGCCAAAGATGGTTCGATTGTTTCTAAGTCTAATAAAATTGTGTCTGAGTATTCAGGTGAATAATTTTCATCTACCCAAAGATTTTGTTTTTTTGAATATTCTTCAACAATATTTAGATGATTATTATCTTTACCAGTTAATCTTAGGTAGTTGATTGTTTCTTCATCTGTTGGAAAAAATCCACAAGTTGCTCCATACTCTGGTGCCATATTAGATATTGTAGCTCGATCTGCTAATGATAAATTCTTAAGACCTGTTCCATAAAATTCTACAAACTTACCAACGACTCCTTTATCTCTAA
>CABYTX010000017.1 GCA_902522015.1 uncultured Alphaproteobacteria bacterium | reverse complement strand
TACTGTAAACTCATATTCTTTGTTCATATTGCTAATATATGGAATTAGTTTTGTTGCTTTTCCTATAGCTATTGGTAACACACCCTCTGCCATAGGATCTAAAGTACCCGCATGACCAATTTTATTAATTGAAAATTTTTTTTTTATTGAATTAATAGCTTTAAAAGATGTAATATTTTTGGGTTTATATAAATTTATCCAACCTTGTTTTGAAATCATTACTTAATATCTCTTAAGACATTTTTATTTAATAAAAGGTTTTCAATTTTTTCTGCTTCATCAAATGTATCATCTAAATAAAAAGAGAGTTTTGGGGTAAATTTTGAATTGATTTTTGCTTTTGATAGAAATTTTTGAAAAATATATTTTCTATCTTTTAAAACTTCTAAAATTTGTATTTTATCCTTACCACCAAGAGGCATGAAATATACATTTGCTATCTTTAAGTCCTTGGACATTCTGACAAATGAAATTGTGATGGATGAAGAGTTAATATTTTCATCAAAAAAATCTTCTTTTAATAAGCAATCACTTAGTAATGATCTTATTAGTTCACCAAATCTAATTTGCCTCTGTGTATCCATTGTAAAAAAACATTATAACTTTCTACTTGTAGAAACTTCTTCAAATGTTTCAATAATATCACCTACTTTAATATCACTATAATTATCTAGCATTACACCACATTCAAAACCAGACTTGACCTCAGATACTTCTTCCTTAAATCTTTTTAGACTACTTATTTGTCCTTTATGAATTACAATATTATCTCTTAGAATTCTTATTTGTGATTTTCTAGAAATAAGACCATCTTTAACCATACAACCTGCAATATTTCCAACTTTAGATATGTTGAACACTTCCCGAATCTCAACATTACCAGTAATATTTTCAGAAATATCAGGTTTTAATAAACCTGTTAAAAGATTTTTTACGTCATCAATAAGTTCATAAATAATTGAATAATATTTAATATCTACACCATCTCTTTTAGCTATGTCTCTTGCATGAGGAAGTGCTCTGACATTAAAACCCACAATAAAACCTTTTCCAGAACCAGCTAAAGTAACATCACTCTCAGTAATTGCACCTACGCCTTTATATATAACATTTACTTTAACTTCTTCGGTTGAGAGTTTAGTTATTGAATTTTCAATTGCTTCTGCAGATCCTTGAACATCAGTTTTAATTACTACAGGAAGACTTGTTGCTTCACCTTTATTAATTTGGGCAAACATCTCTTCAACATTGGACTTAGCTACTGTATTTTTTTGAATTTGTAGTTTACTAGATCTAAATTCTGCAATTTTACGAGCAATACCCTCATTTTCAACTACAATAAAATCATCACCGGCTAAAGGGTTAGAATCAAATCCTAGAACTTCAACAGGTACTGATGGTTCGGCCTGTTTTATATTTTTACCCTTGTCATCGATTAAAGCTTTAACTTTTCCCCATTCAGAGCCTGATACAAAAATATCGCTTACTTTTAGTGTTCCTTTTTGCACCAAGACTGTTGCAACTGAACCTCTGCCCTTTTCTAGTTTTGACTCAATTACGGAACCCCTAGCTTTTCTATCAGGGTTTGCTTTGAGATTAAGAAGATCTGCTTGTAAGTGAATTGCCTCTTCTAGTTTATCTAAATTTGTTCCTTTAGTTGCTGATACCTCTATATCTAAAACTTCACCACTTAGTTTTTCAACAATTACTTCATGGCTAAGTAATTCATTTCTAACCTTATCAGGGTCAGCTCCTGGAAGATCAATCTTGTTGATAGCAACTATAATTGGTACTTCAGCAGATTTCGCGTGAGCAATTGACTCGATAGTCTGAGGTTTAATCCCATCATCAGCTGCCACAACTAGTATAACAATATCAGTTGTTTTAGATCCTCTAGCTCTCATATTTGAGAAAGCCGCATGACCTGGAGTATCAATAAATGTAATTTTTTTATTATTATTATTAATTTGATAAGCGCCAATATGCTGTGTAATACCGCCAGCCTCACCAGAAACCACATTACTTTCTCTAAAAGCATCAAGCAAAGAAGTTTTTCCATGATCGACATGACCCATGATTGTTACTACAGGGGCTCTTTTGATAAGACTATCTTCTTGATCTTCAAAATCTTCAATATCATTTAATACATCATCATCTTTAACTACAGTAACTTTATGACCTAATTCTTCTGCTACTAATTGAGCTGTATCAGACTCTAATGATTGTGTAGCATTTGCCATAACGCCCATTTTCATAAGAACTTTAACTACATCTGCAGTTTTTTCTGCCATTCTATTAGCCAAATCTTGAACAGTAATAAAATCAGGAATAGAAATTTCTCTAGAGATTTTGCTCTCATCTTCATCATTTACTGATTTTAGTCTTTCTTTTTCTCTAGCTCTTTTTATTTTAGCTAAACTGGGGAATTTATCAAATTCTTGTTCTTCTTGTTCTAGTATTTTTTTAGCATCAGATTTACTAAAATCATCTTCAAGTGGACGAAGAGTTGATTTTTTTTGTTGGGTTTTTTTATCTACAGTTTTTTTATTTTTATTTTCAAAGTTTCTAGTTTTATTAGGTGAGGAAAAGTTTGGTTGTGGTGATGAATTAATTCCTGGCCTAGGTGTTCTTAAACTAGATGATCCTCTAAAATTAGATTGTGTTGTAGATGAACTTTTTTGTTGATTATTTTTATTTTTAAAAACAATTTGTATTGTTTTTTTACTACCACTAGTTCTTGCTTTATCTCCTGCTGGACCAAGATTTTTTCTTATTTGAAGTCTTCCTGATGAAGATAGTTTTAATGGCTTTTTTTTATTACCTTTATCTTTATCCAATTTTAATCCTTATTTTGTTCTTCAGACCAGAAACTTCTTGCTTCCATTATCATATTGTTAGCTATTTCTTCATCAAGATCTAATTCTCTTAATATACCTTCTTCTTTGTCTATAAGTTCGAATGTAGCTAAATCTGCAAAATCATTAACATTGAGAATATTTGATTTTGCTAATTTTGCTAAAATACTGTTATTCATACCATTCAAATTTTTTAATTTTTCATCACTAATATTTTCATCTATTAGTTTTTGGTCCGACTCTGCTTTTTCCTTCACAAAGTTTGTAGATCTATCAATTATTTCTTGAGCTAAAGTAGTATCAAAACCTTCTATTTTTTCTAAATTTTCCAAAGTTTCTGAAGCAATAGACTCAACACTTGTATAACCATCAGTAACAAGAAGTTGAGCAATAACGTCTTCAACATCAAGTGCCTCGGCTAATAAAATACTTTTTTCTTTAAATTCTTGTTGTCTTCTTTCAGATTCTTCATCCTCAGTTAAAATATCTATTTCTAAACTAGTTAAGTTAGAAGCTAATTTTACATTTTGACCTTTTCTTCCAATTGCTAAGCTTAATTGATCATCAGGTATTACAACTTCAACTTTATTTTTTTCTTCATACAAAAAAATCTTACTAACTTCAGCTGGAGCAAGAGCATTAGCTAAAAAAGTAGCTTGATTATCAGACCATGTAACAATATCTATTTTCTCTCCTTGTAATTCATTTACAACAGCTTGTACTCTTGAACCTCTCATACCAACACAAGCGCCGACTGGATCTATAGTAGAGTCTTCTGTAAAAACGCTAATCTTAGCTCTTGAACCAGGATCTCTTGCAACACTTTTAACAGTAATAACTCCTTCGTATATTTCTGGTACTTCTTGAAAAAATAATTTTGATAAAAATTGAGGATGTGTTCTTGATAAGAATACTTGGTAGCCTTTTACATCGTTCTTTACTTCGTAAATGTAAGCTCTAACCCTATCTCCATTCTTAAATGTTTCTCTTGGAATGAGTTCTTCTCGTTTAATTATAGCTTCACTCTTACCTAAATCTATTATTAAATTTCCAAATTCAGTTCTTTTAACTATACCAACTGCTATTTCACCAACCTTATCTTTATATTCTTCATATTGATTAGATTTATCAGCTTCTCTTACTTTTTGAATTATTACTCCTTTTGCATTTTGTGCTGCAACTCTTCCTAATTCAATAGGTGGCAGTTCTTTAATAATGAACTCTCCTAAACCGATATCTGGATTGGTTTTTTTTGCATCTTCTAAAAGAATTTGCCTGGATTGAAACTCTTCTTCAATATTTGCGACAACTTCCAGATAAGAATTAAGTTTAATATCCCCTGTGCTTCTATCAATAGATATTCTTATATCAATCTCTTGGCCATATTTTACTCTTGCGGCTTTTTCTAATGCTTGTTCCATAGCAGAAAAAACTGAATCTTGATCAATATTTTTTTCTTGTGCTACATTGGTAGCAACCTGAAGCATTTCTTCCCTAATTACGTTATATTTTTTCTTAGCCATAGTTATAAAAAAAAGGTGGGATAACCCACCTTAATAATATTGCGTATATTAATATTTGGCAGAATTTCAAGCCTATAATTTTCTCAAAATGAATAAAGATGGTTTTCTTTGAGAATTAATTGCTTTTTTATAATATTTTGTCTCAATATCGAAATAATCCTTTATATGCAGATTCATTTCAGATTGGTTCATCCAGACATAATAATCCCTACAACTATAAATTGAGTTTAAAATAAATCTTACATATATCGTTGAATCTGTAGCTATATGTATCTCGCTATTCTCTTTTAAAGTGTTATGAAGTTTTATTAAAAAATCACTAGTTATCAATCTACGCTTTGCGTGTCGATTTTTGGGCCATGGATCAGGAAAAAATATCCATACAAGGTCAAAACATTCTCTATGTGCACATTCTAAAACATCATATACATTTCCGTTATGTAATAGAATATTATTTATTTCATTCTTTTCAATGTTTTTAAGTAAAATTAAATTTCCATCAATGTATTTTTCACAAGATACAATAACTTTGTCTAAAAATTGATTTGCAAGAAATATACTAGTTTCACCGTATCCAGTGCCAATATCTAAAATATAATTTATTTTTTTATCACAATTTTGAAACTTGTATTTGTCAACTATTTGATGATATTTTTTTAAATCAATTTTTTTCTTGCTTCTTCCTCTTGTTCTGCCAAACAAGCGATTGTTATAATTATTACTAATCATTTTTTCTTAAATAATAGAAAGTAGTAAGTATAAAAATAATAAAGAGATAAATTTTAAATATTAAATGAAAATTTACAAAATTATTATTTTCTTTAAATATTAATTTGTGTTTAAGATTTTCAGTTTTATTAAATTCGGTTTTATTTAGCACAGTACCATTATTATCTATCACTGCAGATATTCCATTATTTGAAACACGAATAATTGACTTATTAAACTCTGCAGCTCTAATTTTAGTAAGATAGAAATGTTGATAAGGACCGAGATAATCACCAAACCAAAAGTCATTCGTAATATTTACAATAAAATTACCTTTGTTATTTAATTTATTTAAAAGCTTCCAATAAAAAACAATTTCATAACAAATCACAGGAATAAAACTTATATTATCAGTTAGATTAATTATTCTTTCAACTTTACCTTTTGAATAATCATTTTGACCAACGATACTCTCTAAAAAGGTCAGTGAATCTCTTAATGGTAGAAACTCTCCAAAGGGAACAAGAATTTTTTTATCAAAGTAAGTTACATTTTCTAAATTAATATTTACTAAACTATTATAATATTTATTATTTTCATATCTCGTTGCTCCAATAATCAATGTTTGATTTTCTTTTAAAGAGTCTTTTATGATTTTTAGTTCAAGATCATCTAAAAGATAAGGAAAATTATTTTCACCAAAGATAAGCAAATCTGCATTACTTTCATCTATATATTTAATTATTCTTTGAAGTTTTTTTTCAGGTGTCAAAAATTGATCATTATTTTTAAAATTTAATTGGAAAATTTCCGTATTAATTGTTTTAATTTTAGAATTATTTTTTTGTAGGTTAAAATTTACAATTAATAAGCTAATAATTGGCAGAGAAATAAACAGTACTAGATATTTCAATTCTTGTTTAAAGTTTTCTTTAGTTAAAAAAATAAAAGGTATGCAAAATATCTGAATAATTAAATAACTTGAAAATAATGTTCCAAATGATTTTAGAGAAAATAGTAAATATTCATTACTAGAAAGTAATAACGAAAATGTGAACCAAGGAAATCCATAAAAAAATATTGATATTATATATTCACTAGATGTGAACGTAATTGGGATAAGAATGATTATTGGAATTTTTTTTCCTAATTTAAAAATTATTGTAAAGATTAAACCTAAAATTACAGATAAGAATATTATCAGTAATAAAAATACTAGAAAAAAATTTTTAGTTTCTTCAAAAACAAAAAAAGGGTTTTTGATCCAAAATAAATAACTAATAAAAAAACCAAACCCGAATATTGAGAATTTATTAAAAATATTTTTATCACTATAATTTTCTTTATTTAAATCTAATAAAAAGCATAGGGATGGAAAAATAATAAAACCTAGTGGTAAAAAAAAATATGGGGGAAATAAAAGTGAAGTTAAAAGTCCTAAGATAAAATAAATTAAAATACTCAATTATTTTTATTTACTTCAACAATTTCAATTTTTCTATTGTTTGATTTAACGATCTTGATCGTAAGTTCATCGTTAAAATCAATTACCTCATTATTTTTTGGTATTCTGTTTATTTTTTCATATACAAGACCACCTACAGAAGAGGTTTCATCATCTTCATTTCTTTGGATATTAATAGAAAAAAATTCTTCTAAATCTTCCACTCTATAACTAGCATCTACAGTTATTGAATTATCTGATTTTTTATAAACTAATTCTTCATCATCTTCAGCGTCATGTTCATCTTCAATCTCACCAACAATTTCTTCAACTAAGTCTTCTATTGTTACCAATCCATCAACACCTCCAACTCCATCAACAACTAGTCCTATATGAATTCTAGACGATCTCATTGTTTTCAGTAAATCTAAAATCGGAGATTTTGGTGCAACATATAATACATCTCTTATTATTTCGTTCATTTTAAATGTATCCTGTGACGTTTTAATAAAATCTTTTATGTGAAAAAAACCAATTACATTATCAATATTTTTTTTAAATACTGGAATTCTAGAATGTCCCTCTTCCTTAATAACTTCTAAAATTTCGTTGTAGGATTTATCATGGTCTAAGGCTACTATTTCACTCCTAGGTATCATTAAATCTTCAACACTTTTTTCATTCAAATTTACAATGTTTTTAATTAGATTTTTTTCATTATTGTCATTAAGATTTTCGATATCTTTATTATCTTCATCATTGGCAATAAAATTTAAGATATCTTCTTTTGTTGAATCATTAGATAATAGTTTTTTGATTATCCAATTTTTCCAGCTCGATGATTTATCAGCGTTATTTGTATTCATTAAGTTTTATAAGGATTATTAATGCCAAATAACCCTAAAATTTTTATCTCCTCTTTTTTCATTTTTTTAAAATCTAAATTTTTTTTATGATTGTATCCGTTAATATGCAATAAACTATGGATTAATAGATGGTTAAAATGATCATATATGTTAATTTTATTCCTACGTATAAATTTTTCAATAATATCAATTGAGAAAAAAATATCACAATATAAAATTTTTCCAACATTTTTATTTGAAATCTTAGAAATAAAAGTAAGAACATCTGTATCTGATTGACTATTTTTATAGATTTTATTAAGTTTTATCATTTTTGATTTATCTGTTAAAATAATATTTAGTTCAAATCTATGATCTGTTTTAAAATAAGAACTCATCTTATTTATAGTCTTTTTTGTAATAGTCTTAATTTTAGGTATTCTCCTTGGCCATTTTTTTGATTCAGAAAAAAAATCAACTTTTATGTTTTTCATATGCATTAATAATTTTTTTGACTAAATCATGTCTTACAACATCTTTTTCTGATAATTCAATAAAACCTATATCATCAACTTTGTTTAATTTTTTTAATGCATCTTTAAGTCCTGAATCTTTTTCACTTACTAGATCGATTTGAGTAATATCTCCTACAACTACCATTTGACTATTTTTACCCAATCTTGTTAAAAACATTTTCATTTGTGTTTTTGTTGTATTTTGAGCTTCATCTAAAATTATAAAACAATCTTCAAGGGTTCTTCCTCTCATAAACGCAATAGGTGCTATTTCTATTGTGTTGTTGAGCAATTTTTTTTCTACCTGTTCATAAGGTAACATTGAATATAGAGCATCGTAAATTGGTCTCAAAAAAGGATCTACTTTTTCTTTTAAATCCCCAGGGAGAAAACCTAATTTTTCGCCAGCTTCAACAGCTGGTCTGGATAAAATAATTTTATTTACTTTGCCATCTTGGAGAGCTGAAACTGCTTTAGCAACAGCAAGATAAGTCTTTCCTGTTCCAGCAGGACCAATAGCAAATGTGATATTTTTAGTATTTAGTAGTTGAAGATATTTATTTTGTATTTCTGTTCTTGGTATAATTTTTCTTTTTTTAGTTTGAATAAATAAATCCATTTGTTTATCTGACTTAATATTCATAGATATTAAACTTTTATTATCTCTAATTCTATCCTCATCTATTTCTGCACCATTTTGTGCTTCTTTAAATAAATTAAGAATAGTTTTCTTAGTTTCAAAAATTGATTTTTTATTACCTGATATTTTAATTTTATTTCCACGGTATTGGATTTTAACTTGATTAATTTGTTCTATAAGTGACAAGTTTCTATCATTGATTCCAAATAAGTTACTTAAAATTGTATTATCTTCTAATTCTAATTCTAAATTTTCGTTTTTATTTACTATATCTGACATTCAAGTGCAAAATTAGTTGAGTTTGTAATTTTCACATTCATAATTTGATTTAATAAATCTTTTTTCGAGTTAATAAATGTACTTTGATTATAGATTGTACGACCTATAAATTGATCTTTATGCCTGCCTATCTTTTCAAATAATACTTCCATCCCTTTATTAACAAATGATTTGTTAAAATTTATTTGTTGTTGTGTTAGTAATGATTGTAATGCGCTTAAGCGAGCCTTTTTATCTGACAAACTAATATTATCTTTATTTTGAGCAGGTGTTCCTGGTCTTGGACTATAAATAAATGAATAAGCAATGACAAAATTTACTTTTTCAATAAATTTCATTGTATCTTCAAAATCTTTATCTGTTTCTTCCGGGAAACCGACAATAAAGTCTGATGAAAGAGCAATATCGGGGCGAACATTTCTTATTTTTTCAACTATTTTTAAATAATCATCAACTGTGTGTTTTCTGTTCATTTTTTTTAAAATTTTATCTGAGCCAGATTGGATAGGAAGGTGAAGAAAAGGCATAAGCTTTGAATTATCAGCATGGGCATTTATAAGAGAATCTTTCATATCGATAGGATGAGATGTCATATATCTAATCCTCTTAATTTCTTCAATTTCACTTATCTTATTAATCAAAAAAGCTAGATCTTTTGATTTTCCATCAGAGGCAATACCGTGATAGGCATTAACATTTTGACCTAGTAAAATTATTTCTTTTATTCCATTTGATACATATTTTTTTGTCTCATCTACTATATCATCAACTGGTCTAGAAAATTCAGGCCCTCTTGTATATGGCACTACACAAAAAGAGCAAAACTTATCACACCCTTCTTGAATAGATAAAAATTCAGAAGATAAATTAGAAGAATTGAAAATTAAATTTTTGAATTTTTCATTTTGTAAAAATTCACTATTTTCTATTTCATCCACTTTACCAATCATATCAGGTAATTTGTGATATGATTGAGGTCCAACAACATAATCAACTGAAGGAGATCTTTTTTTTATCTCAAGACCCTCAGCTTGTGCTACACAACCTGCAACTACTAGTTTCATATTCTGTTTTTTTTCTTTAATTTTTTTTACTCTGCCAATATCAGAATAAACTTTTTCAACTGCCTTTTCTCTAATATGACAAGTATTCAAAACAGTTAAATCTGCTTTAGAAATATCTTTTGTTATTTTATATCCTTTATTTGAAAACAAATCTTTAATACGGTTGCTGTCGTATACATTCATCTGACAACCATAAGATTTTATATAAATATATTTATCACTCATCATTAATATTTTTTATGAAGCATTTAGCATGAATATTTTTGTCATTATACCTATAATAGTTATGTCTAAAATTTGAAAAGACAAAATTGTTTTTTTGATAAAAATTTATTGCTTCTACATTATCTACAGCAACTTCAATGAAAATCTTTGTAAAATTAAGATTACTTTTTTCAATATAATTTAATAAATTTGTTGCAATTTTTTTTCTTCTTTGATCTTTAGATACAAATAAAATATGCAGTTCTAAATCATACCCTTTATTATTTTTAATTGTATCACCAATTAAAACTCCTTCAAGTTTATTATCTTCATAATAACCAACGGAATAATTATTATCTTTACTAAATTGATTTTCAATATTTTTTATATTCCATCCCATGTTTTTAAAATAATTAAATTCATGACTATTATCATTTATAAAATTGGTTATTGATAATAAATGTTCTTTATTTATTAAGCTAATTCTATTCAATTTAGTAATTCATTATTTGATATGTATATTGGTTTAATGATAATATTTTTTTTAAAGGTACAATTATTATAATTGTTGTAAAATTCTTCAAAAAAAGAAAACTTCATTTGTTCTAATTCATTGTTTTCATTAATTTTACTTTTATTAAAAAGCATTAAATCGATATGTTTTGGAATTGAATATTTATTATTTTCAATTTTAAGGTACTCCATTTTGTTATCATTAATTTTATAACATAAAAATTTCTGATTATTAGAAGAGGTTATAAAAACTCCTAATTTTTTTTTGGAATGTTTTATTGCGTTAAAGTTTAAGATATCCGCTATAGTTAGTGGGTAATAAGGAATATTACGAGAAATCATAAGACCAGATATAAATGCTGAACCAACCCTTAAACTTGTATAAGACCCAGGACCAATTGTTGTAGAAATTTTTTTTAAATTTTTAGTTAAATTTAATGTTTTATCTATTTCTATATAGGATTGTATTATATTATCACTCAACTTATCTGTTTCAGATTGAGTAATTTTCTGTTGTAATATTATTTTGTTGTCATCAATTACACAAAACTCTGGTATTGATGATATAATATCTAAAAATAACAACATATGAAAATACATAACTACATTCTATTGCTATTTTTAAAAAGTATTTCTTTAATTTTTTTAATAGTAAGTGGAGCTTTTGCTAATGAAGTAAAAAACTCAGCAACTGTATTTATGTATCATAAATTTGGAGTTTCTAAATATCCCTCAACAAGTGTAACTATTGACCAACTTAATAGTCATATTGAAGAGTTAACTAAAGAAAAATATACAATTAAATCATTAGATTTTATTGTTGATACAATTATTAATGATGGTGATCTTCCAGCAAATACTATTGGCATAAGTGTAGATGATGCTGATAAGTCTTTTTTAGAGGTTGGGTGGCCTTTATTTAAAGCAAATAATATTCCTGTTACCTTATTTGTAACAACGGGGACAATTTCAAATAATAAAAAATATATTAACTGGGATCAAATAAGAAAACTTAAAGAAGAAGGTGTAATTATTGGTGCACACTCTCACACACATGCACATATGCCAGACATTAGCATAGATGAAGTAAGAAAAGAAATAGAAACATCTAATAAAATTTTTCTAAAAGAACTCGGTGAGATACCAACTCTTTTTGCATTTCCTTATGGGGAGACAACTAATGAAATAATTGAATTAGTCAAAGAATTTAAATTTAAAGTTGCGTTTGGTCAGCATTCAGGAATAATTAATGAAACTTCTAACATGTATTATCTACCAAGATTTTCATTAAATGAAAGATATGGAGAAATAGATAGAGTAAAATTTGCTGCTTCATCAAAAGGATTGGGGGTTTATGATTTTATACCTCAAAGTCCAACCATTAAACAAAACCCACCATTCATAGGCTTTTCTCTTCTTGATGAAAAGAAAGTTCAATATCTAGATTGTTTTATATTTGATAGCAAAGGTCAAGTTGATAGAGAAATTTATAAATTTAATGAAAGAATTGAAATAAGGCTTTCAAGAGAATTGTCCCCTGGAAGATCTAGAATGAATTGTACTGTTAAAGATAGTGAAGGAAACTGGAGATGGTTTGGTCACCAATTTTATTTTTAACTAATAAGAGATAATTTTTTGATCAAAGATACTAAAGTTATTTGTTTTAATAACTTGTCTTATTGTATTAATATAATTTTCGTCTTCTGCATAAGTACTTAGTTTATTAACAAGTAAGTTAACGTTTGAAAAATTATTTCGTTCTCTCATTATATTTCGAATATCTCGAAAATCTTCATAGGCATTATGAGAATTAATGTTATCGAAATATGATTCAACACTGTTACTATATGAACTGAATGCTTTAATTAAATGTGTTTCACCATTTTCTCTTTCAAGCGGGATAACACCTTTAGAATTATCATATGTATACTCACCAAAAAGTGCATTATATTCTTTTGCAAATCTAGACTTACCCCATCCACTTTCAATTGCTGCTTGGGCTAATACTATTGAATTAGGTATTATATCAACATTAGAAAGTATTTCGTCAACCAGGTCTAATTTATGCTTGTTGTGATATTTAATGTTATACTTAATGGCAATATCATTAAGTTTTCTTATTTCTTTATTGTTGAGAGTTCTAAAGGTTTCTAATTTACCTTTAAGTTCACTAACAAAGCTTCTGATCATTAAGATATTTTGATTTTCATTAATAATTATTGGTAAAACTGTTTTTACAAATTCTTTTTTATTTGAATCAAGGTAATCAAAATCTTTTTCTGATAGTGTTAACTGTATATTAGGGTTGTCTTGCTCTTCAATCTTTGATGTGATTAAAGGATTAATAGGTTTTATTCTTACTTTAACAATTAATTTTTCATTCACTATTTCTGTAATAGGAGGACCTTTAAGGGTAATTTCTTTTTCAGATAGTGTAATTTCTTTTTCAGAATATAATTTGTTTATTTGATTTGCGGTTTGAGTGTTATTTTTAGTATAAACAGTCTTATTCTCTACATAGCCAACAAAACCGTTACCTATAAAAATTAATCCAAGAAGTAATAAAGGGAAGCAAAAAAAATTATACAGTCTATCCATCAATAGGCCTTACTTCTTGTACTTCTGGCACATAGTGCTTTAACATATTTTCAATACCCATTTTTAATGTAGCAGTTGAACTTGGACAGCCTGAACATGCACCTTGCATGTGAAGATACACAATACCATCCTTAAAACTATCATAAATAATATCACCACCATCCATAGCAACAGCTGGTCTTACACGTGTATCCAATAATTCTTTAATTTGTTTTACAATATCGGTATCGTTATCATCAATCTCTAAAGATTTATCTTCACCCTTTTTACTAATATTAATTGTTGTATCACCAGAATTATAATGATCCATTATTGACCCTAAGATCAATGGTTTCATAACTTGCCAATCTAAAGATTGATTTTTGGTAATAGTAATAAAATCACTTCCAAAAAAAACTCCTTCAACTCCCTCGACGTCAAACAAGCGTTTTGCAAATGGTGAGTCAGCTGCTTCACTAATATTTTGGAAAAAGGCCGTTCCATCATCCATTACAACCTTTCCAGGTAGAAATTTTAATGTTTGTGGATTGGGAGTTTGTTCAGTTTGTATAAACATATGCACTATATATAGTTATTAATATGTCTTTAGTATGAATTTTCTAAAAAAAAATTTAAAATTTGGGGAATTTTTAGGATAAAAAACCAATAATTTCTTTAGTTTTTTGCAAAACAGGTTCTGCTACTGCTATAGCGTTCTCTTTGCCCTGATTTAAAATAGAATCGATATAAGAAACATCACTCATAAGTTTATTCATCTCACTCGTGATGGGCTCTAATTTAGATACAGATAAATCTGCCAAATCTTTTTTAAAGATGGAGAATTCTTTACCTGCATAATCCTTAATAACACTTTCAATTGATGTATCGTTTAAAGAAGCAAATATCGAGATTAGGTTTTCAGCTTCTGGTCTTTTTTCTAAACCAGTTTTATCTTGTGGTAATGGTTCAGGGTCTGTTTTTGCTTTTTTAATTTTTTGTATAATATTTTCTGCTGTATCAGTTAACATTATTCGAGAATAATCAGAAGGATCTGATTTACTCATTTTTTTTGACCCATCGCGGAGACTCATCACTCTTGTCGCCTCGCCTAAAATTAATGGTTCAGGAATAGGAAAAAAATCTATCTTAAAATCATTATTAAATTTTTGTGCGATATCTCTTGTTAATTCCAGGTGTTGTTTTTGATCATCACCTACAGGAACGTGCGTTGCTAAATAGATTAATATATCTGCTGCCATTAATGTTGGATAAGAAAATAAACCAACAGATACATTCTCACTATTCTTACCTGCCTTATCTTTAAATTGCGTCATACGGTTTAACCATCCCATCCTCGCAACACAATTGAACAACCATCCAAGCTGTGCATGTTGAGGAACTTGTGATTGAACAAAAATATTATTTTGATTTGGATCAATACCAGAAGCAATAAAGGCAGCGGTTACTTCTCGTGTTTTATTTGCTAACACTTTTGGATCTTGCCAAACTGTAATAGCATGTAAATCAACAACACAAAAAAAACATTCGTATTCTTTTTGAAGACTAACAAAATTTTTTATGGCGCCAAGATAATTTCCTAAATGCAAATCACCAGATGGTTGGACACCGGACAGTATTCTTTTTGTTGGCTTTTCCATATTATTTTTTTAAATATTCTCTTAACTGATTTACCGATAGGACTTTTAACACAATTACTAATCCAAAATAAATAATTATAGCTAAAAAGATCATCAGAAGTAAAAGTGCCGAGTTTAATAACACTGAATTACTACTAATATTTGTAAAGAATAGTCGATTTAATACATAGATTCCTACAAATAATAGAAATGAACTTAGTAAAATTTTAATGGAATTCCTTACTAATAAATCATCAAATTTCATATGATTCCTAATAGCTAAAAAGAGGTACAATAATAATGCATTTACCCATGCACTAATTGCTGTTGCAACAGCAATGCCCATTTCTCTCATTGATCCAATTAAAAGTAGCGATAACACAACATTAGTGATCACACTGACAATAGATATGTATAGTGGTGTTTTAGTATCTTCTCTCGCAAAGAAACAAGAAACTAAAACTTTAATTATAATGTAAGCAGGTAGACCTAGGGCAAAGTAACTGAGAACTTTAGCAGTATAAAAAGTATCTTCTGCTAAAAAGGCACCTCGTTCAAATAAAATTTGTATAATAGGTTCCGCTAAAATAAATAATCCTATGGCTGATGGTAAAGAAATTAATAACGAAA
The DNA here is from genome assembly GCA_902522015.1 of uncultured Alphaproteobacteria bacterium. Classification (GTDB taxonomy): domain Bacteria; phylum Pseudomonadota; class Alphaproteobacteria; order HIMB59; genus CACPNW01. The sequence goes on along the minus strand of CABYTX010000017.1, from coordinate 12,564 downwards.
ATTCAATAGATCTATTTTGAATATTATTTGTTGTTTCTTGATCTGATTGTTTAATTGCTTTTGATAAACTTGGTAAAAGAACAATACCAAGTGCTATTCCAAATATCGCAAGTGGTAATTGGTTAAGACGGTCTGCATAATAAATATGACTGATTGCACCAATGGGTAAAAAAGAAGCGATGATAGTGCCAATAACAATATTTAATTGAATAACACCTGAACCAACAACACCAGGTAAAAATAATTTGAAAAACTTTTTGAGTTTTTCATTTAAAACGGGAATACGAATACGTGGTCGGTAAAAATTTAAAACTGATCTGTATAAATATAGAAATTGTAAAACTCCTCCTATTAATACACCGTACGATAAAGCGTGACCTGCAGTAGTTACAAAAGGTGTTAAAAAGAATAATGATAGAATAAAACTTATATTCAAAATCGCAGGAGCAAATGCACCAGCCGCAAAACGTTCATGAACATTATTAATTGAGGCAAAGTGAGCAGCTAAAGAAATAAAAATAATATAGGGAAAAATTATTTTTCCAAAATGGACGGCAAGATCATAGGCTTCTCTATTATCGGTAAATCCAGGTGCTAAAACTTGAATGATATAAGGCATCCCAAAGAAAAAAAGGATCGTTAAAACGACCGTAGCAAATAGTAACATTGAGGTCGTGTTTTCAACAAAATCAGAAGCTTCACGTTCATCTTTTGGATTGAGAACAACACCAGAGAAAACAGGGATTAATGCAGCACTGTATGCTCCTTCTGCTAGGACACGGCGAAAAAAATTAGGAATACGAAATGCTACGAAGAATGCGTCAGCAATTACTGTCGATCCAAGATATCTTGCTATTAATATGTCTCGAATAAAACCTAATACTCGACTTAAAAATGTATAAAAGCTGACAGTAAAGAATGATCTAAAAAGACTCTTCATATGGTGGTTTTATAGTTTGGTAAGTGATTTGTATAAGTGAAATTTATGGCTTAATTACGAGCCAAAACAATATCCTGCTGATCTCACGGTTCTTATAAAATCTTCTTTTACGTCATTATTAATGGCCTTTCGTAGTCTTCTTATATGAACATCAACTGTTCGAGGTTCTACATGGGCCTCATTTTTCCAAACATGATTAAGTAATTGTTCGCGGCTAAAGACACGACCAATATTTTCCATGAAGAAAGCTAATAAATTAAATTCTGTTGGACCAAGATGAAGAGTTTCGCCATCTCGTGATGCCGAGTGAGATACAAGATCAATTACTATTCCTTTATAAGTTAAAACTTCATCTACAAACATTGGTCTTATTCGTCGAAGAACAGCTTTTACTCTTGCCACTAATTCGTTAACCGAAAAGGGTTTTGTTATGTAATCATCTGCTCCAGTTTCTAAGCCGCGAAGTTTATCTTCTTCTTCACCTTTTGCTGTTAACATTATGATAGGAATATTCTTATGTTCTTTATGTTTTCTAATTCTACGACAAAGTTCAATTCCTGATAACTCTGGTAGCATCCAATCAAGAATAATTATGTCAGGTGGTTTATATAAGATTTTTTCTAAAGCAGTTTCACCATCCGTTGCAGTATCTATTTTATATCCTTCTTTATTAAAATTAAATTTTAAAAGATCTAATAATGCTTCTTCATCTTCAACGATAAGCATTTTTAGTTTCATGAATCTTTACTATTAAAATTTTGTTACAATAATATTACAATTTATTTCTTCTTTGGAAGAATTGCTTCCCAGGTTGGGTCTGGATTACCATCAAATAGGGGCTCACCAGAAACTGCGTAATAAATATCTTCTGCAATATTTTGAACATAGTCACCTATTCGCTCTAGGTCTTTAACCATATATAAAAGACTTGTACATGCTGTGATTCTTTTTGGTTCTTCCATCATGTAGGTTAATAATTGTCTTAATATTCCAAGATATTCTTCATCAATTTGTCTATCCATTAACCAAACTTTTTTTGCGGCTTGATCTGAAAATTCTAAAAAAGCTTTTATTACTTCACTGATCATAATATTAACTTGTGCACCCATATTAATAATATCTCTCGAAGGTTTTTCTGGCAAAACTATTTCTGCTACTGCTACTCTTTTGGCAATATTTGTTGCATGATCTCCTATTCTTTCTAGATCTTTATTGATTTTAATTGCTGAAAAAATTGTTCGTAAGTCTGCAGCCATCGGTTGTCTTTTGCCAAGTATTTCAACTAAGTTTTGATCAAGAGCATTATATGCTTTATCAATTACATTATCGTTTTCTATAATTTTTTCGGCAAATTCTGTATCTTTATCCTTTAAACATAGAAGTGAGTCTTTTAGTTGATTTTCAACTAAACTGCCCATATCAACAATATTATTTTTAATTTCTCTAATTTCTTCATCGTATGATTTTACAATATGTCCTTCTTGTTTCATTATCCAAATCTCCCTGTAATGTAATCCTGTGTTTTTGTATTATCAGGATTTGTAAAAATTTTGTTTGTCTCGCCTGTTTCTATTAATTCTCCTAAATGGAAGAAACATGTTTTCTGCGAAACTCTTGCTGCCTGTTGCATAGAATGAGTTACTATAATAATTGTATAGTTTAATCTTAACTCATCAATTAATTCTTCTATAATAGCAGTTGCTATTGGATCTAAAGCAGAGCAAGGTTCATCCATTAGGATTATTTCAGGATTAACAGCAATTGCTCTTGCAATACATAATCGTTGTTGTTGACCGCCTGATAAACTTGTTCCAGGTTCATTTAATCGATCTTTTACTTCATCAAATAGACCTGCCTTTTTTAACGATGAATGTACAATTTCTTCTAAGTCATTTTTTGAGTCAACTAAACCATGTATAGTTGGGCCATAAGCAACATTATCAAAAATAGATTTAGGAAAAGGATTTGGTTTTTGAAATACCATTCCAATTTTAGATCTTAGACTTACAACATCGGTTTTATCACTAATAATTTCTTGGTTATCTACTTTTATTGATCCCGATACTTTACATATTTCAATTAAATCATTCATTCTGTTTATACATCTTAAGAAAGTTGATTTACCACATCCTGAAGGACCGATTAATGCCGTAACTTCTTTCTCCTTGATATCCATTGAGATTCCAAAAAGAGCTTGTTTGGATCCATAATATACATCTACACTATTTGCCAATATTTTAGAGTTACTCATGTTTTACCACTTCCTTTCAAATCTATTTCTTAAGAACACTGCAATGGCATTCATCATAAACAAAAATATTAAAATTACCATTATGGCTGCAGCTGATTTTTCCTGAAAACCTCTTTCTGCACTTTCCACCCATAGATATATTTGAACAGGAAGTGCTGCTGAAGGTTCTGTTAAACCAGTTGGAATATTGGGAATAAATGCAATCATACCAATCATTATAAGTGGTGCTGTTTCACCTAATGCTTGTGCTAATCCAATAATAGTCCCTGTTAAAGTCCCTGGTAGTGCAAGGGGTACGACATGATGAAATACCGCTTGTGTTTTTGTTGCTCCAACTGCAAGTGCTCCTTCTTTAATTGAAGGAGGAACAGCTTTCAATGAAGCTCGGCAGGCAATAATAATAGTTGGTAACGTCATTAATGCTAACACGGAACCTCCAACTAACGGTGTGCTCCTTGGAAGACCAAAAACATTAAGCAATACACCTAACCCAAGTAATCCAAAAACTATTGATGGGACTGCTGCAAGATTTGAAATATTTACTTCTATTAATTCAGTTATTCTATTTTTTGGAGCAAATTCCTCAAGATAAACAGACGCTCCTATAGCAATTGGAAAAGATAAAATAAAAACAGTAAAAAGAGTAAATAATGATCCCATAAATGAACCAGCTACACCAGCAATTTCAGGATGCCTTGAATCTGCTTTTGTAAAAAAGAAATTATTAAAAACTTGTTTAACTCTATTTTCTTCAACTAATTGATCAACATAACTTAATTGAATATCATTTAATTTTCTTCTATCTTCTGGCACATCCCTTCTTGAATTACCTTTTAATAGTTGATCCACATCACTGTGGGCAGTTACCCAAATTTGTTGCTTTGTATTAATAACTTCAGGATTATCTAAGAAGTAGTCTTTAATTTCGTTATCTACATTTATAGAAAATAATTTTTTTACTAATTTAATATCTGATTTTGAGAGATCGGGGAAAAAATTTTCAATTGCCTGTTTTTTAACTCTAAAAAATTTTCCTTTTTCCATTTCTTCATCTGAGGAGTCAGGAGTTAGTTTTAAAACCTCTTGATTATAATCAACTTCTAGGAGAACAATTGTTTTTTGGAAAGCAGTGTATCCTTTAGAAAATATTGTATACAAAAGAAAAACTAAAACTGCTAAAGATAAACACATAGCTGTAAAGCCGTAATACTTAAATCGCATATCTTCTAAACTTCTCTTTTTTCTCAAAGAAACAATTTTTTCTTTAGCAATAGAATTATTCATAACGCTCCCTGTATCTCTTTACTATTTGTAGAGCTATAATGTTAAGAAATAATGTAATAACAAATAAAACTAATCCTAAAGCAAATGCTGATAATGTTCTTGGGTTATCAAATTCTTGATCACCTATTAAGGCCACAACAATTTGAACTGTAACTGTTGTTACGTTTTCAAAAGGATTGCCCGTAAGATTGGGGGCTGTGCCTGCTGCAACTACAACAATCATAGTCTCCCCTATCGCTCTGGATATTGCTAATAAAAATGCTCCTACAATTCCAGGTAAAGCTGCTGGTAAAATTACTTTTTTAATAGTTTCTGCTTTATTAGCGCCAATACCAAGAGATGCTTCCCTTAGACTTTGTGGGACAGAGTTTATTACATCATCAGATAAAGAAGAAATAAAAGGAATAATCATAACCCCCATTACCATGCCGGCTGCAAGAGCGCTTGTTGGTGAAGCATCAATTCCAATTGATTGTCCAAATGCTTTAACGAAAGGTGCAACACTAACAAAAGCAAAGAACCCGTAAACTATTGTTGGTATCCCTGCCAAAATTTCGAGAAGAGGTTTAACTATTTTTCTAACTCTTTGACTTGCGTATTCTGCTAAATAAATTGCTGTTAATAATCCAAGAGGTGCCGCAACACACATGGCTACTACCATTACTAAAAATGTTCCAGCAAATATTGGTACTGCACCAAAGGATCCCTCTGCAGCTGTTTGACCTTCTCTAATTGGAATAAAAGGATACCACTCAGTACTAAATAAAAATTCGAATATTGATACTTCTGCAAAAAAGCGAAGGCTTTCAAATATTAGTGAAAAAACTATTCCTATTGTAGTGAAAATAGCAACAGATGAACAAAATATAAGTATATATTGAATATATTTTTCAATTGTATGTTGAGCATGAAATTCTGGTTTTAATTTTTGTGAAGCGTATAAGGCTCCAAGTAACATTATAATGATTATTGAGGTATAAAAAGATATTTGACTTATTTGTCTTAAGGAAGAATAATGAGATGCAGCATTAATTATTTCTATAGATTTACCATCAGCAAAAGAAGGGTTATTAGCAACATTTCTAATCTCTGCTAACAATAATCCTTCGTTGTAAACTGCGCCCTCAATATATTCAAAGTTACTAATAACTATGTTTTGAATAATCTGTTCTTGAAAAATAGCCCATGAAAAATAAACAATTAGTGCAGGAAACAAACACCACATTAAAACGTATTGTGCGTAATAATTGGGAAGAGATTTGCTTTTCGTACCTTGTTTTTTAGAGTTTAATTTAATTCTTGATCTTCCGTATATAAAGGATGAGAAAATTCCGACTGCAATTAAAACTAAAGACCAAAAAAACATTTATAACTTAGTATTAAAAAAAAGGGGGCTTGTATGCCCCCATTTTATAAAAATTTAAGATTTTTATTTATAATTTGTTTGATTAGAAATAGCATCAAGAACAGCTGCTCTATCCGCAGGACTTAGTTGAACAAGTCCAGCATCTAGTAAGTAACCTTCTGTTGCTTCTTCACTTACAAACTCATTAACATAATCCATTAAACCAGGAATAACACCAATGTGTGCTTTTTTAATGTAGAAGAATAAAGGTCTTGCTATTGGATATGAATAATCTTGGATACCTTCCATAGAGATTTCAACACCGTTAATCATTGACGCTTTAACTTTATCAGAATTATTAGATACAAAACTATAACCAAAGATACCGAATGCACCTTGTTCTTTAGTTATATGCTCAACATACAGTTCATCATTTTCACCACCTTCAATAACATGGCCATCTTCACGATACGCTTGACAATCACCGTCAGCAACTAACATATCTTTAACACAACCCTTTTTCATTACAAGTGAGTCAAATGCATCTCTTGTTCCAGAAGTTGGAGGAGGTGCCATGATAGAAATTTCAACTTTTGGTAATCTTTTATCTATTTCATACCAAGTTGTTGGAGCATTTGCATTATCTCTAGCCATTGCCTGCCAGATTTCTTCTTTAGTTAAATCAATGCCACCTTTCATTGTAGCACCGTTAGTATATTTCCATTCATAATCTGCAGCGTATGCAAAAGCTATACCATCATTACCAACTCTAACTTCGATGATATCGGTTACACCGCCATCTTGGCAAAGTTTGAATTCTTTATCTTTTTGTGCTCTTGAAGAGTTAGTGATATCTGGATGTTCAACTCCAACACCTGCACAAAATAATTTGTGTCCTCCACCAGAACCAGTTGATTCAATTACGGGTGCTTTCATTCCTTGAGATGCCATTTTTTCAGCAACTAAAGTAGCGAAAGGATAAACTGTAGAAGATCCTACAATTGAAATATAGTCTCTTGCTGAAACTGAAGTAGTTCCAAATAAAGCAAGGACAGCAATTAATTTGATTATATTTTTCATATTAAGCCTCATTTAAAATAAGGTTGTCCTACAGAATATATATTAAGGATTTATTACAGTTTGCTGAAATACTGGTAAAGAAATAGTAAATGTTGAACCCTTATCTACCTTGCTTTTTATCGATAATTTACCATTATGCCTATTAGTTATATGTTTAACAATAGATAAACCCAAACCCGTACCGCCTTGATTTCGAGATCTATTTTTATCTACTCTATAAAATCTTTCAGTAAGTCTAGTTAAATGCTCTTTCGATATGCCTTCTCCCTTATCTATAAAACTTATTTGGCAAAAGGTGGTATTGTCATCAATTACACTCTCAAGCTCAATTTCAATAGTAGAATTTTCTTTGCTATATTTGATTGCATTATCAGTTAGATTTAAAAAAACTTGGATCAAAGCATCTTTGTTTGCTGATATTGTAGACTTATCAAAATCATCCTTGATTTGAACTTCAATTTTTTTTGCCATTAACTTGTTTTGTAAATTATCTACTACGCCATCAATTAATTGCCTTATATTCGCTTCTTGAAATTCTATCGGCTTATCTTCAGTCTCATATTTACTTAGTAATAATAAATCTTCGACTAATCTAGTCATACGCCAAGCCTGATCTTCCATTGTGTCTAAAAATTTACCAACCGTTTTGTCATTGATCTTATCTTCATTGAGTGAATTTTTAATTGTTTCAACATAGCCTAGAATTGAGGAAAGAGGAGTTCTCAATTCATGGCTTACATTAGCCACAAAATCTGTTCGCATTTGTTCGTAGTTTTTAAGAAGACTTTGATCGTTTAGTGATATTAACAATTCTTCATAATCTTTTTCAACAAATATTAAGTCAGCAATAAAATACATATCACTAAAATTAGATGGGGTGAATTCAAACTTACAATCTTCTTTCTCCCTAAAGGCTTTATCAACAAAAGTATTTAACTCTGTTGATCTAATAATATTATTAAGATCTCTTCCTTCATCAATAAATAAAAATTTTTGTTTAGCTGCATTATTGTAAAAAATTATTTCCTTATTTGTATCAATTGCAATAATAATCGAAGGTATCTTACTTAGACTTAGTCTTAGTTTTTTTTTCATATTTTTTTAATTTTGGCCAATCATTGTCACTTAAAATATAACCTACACAATTTCTAGAACCACACTTACAAATGTGATCCACAAAATCTGTATCAAAAGGATAGCCATAGTTATAGAAAAGTTCGTCTCCTTTTTTTATTCGTTTAATAGAAGAAATCCAAATCTCATTATCTATGATGTCTACTTCACAATTCGGATTACATGAGTGATTAATAAATTTTGCAAAATTATAATCGACATCACCGTCTATGTCGTATCGCTTGTTTAGTTCAAAAACATAGACCATGCCGTTATTTTTATCTTTTTTTGCTTTGCGGATTTGTTTATCTGCTCTTTTGTCACCCTCTCTTTTAGTAACTTTATCACCAATATATTGGATTACTTTCTGGCCTTTTTTAATATTAGTTTTTGCAAATAAGCCAGAACCGTGAAGAGGTGATTTTTTTTTAAACCAAATTTTCTGTGTCATACTGTTATTTTTATACAATACACACATATAATAAGAAATTGTATTATAAAATGATACATTTATGTATAAGACCAAACTTTAATTAATGAAATTTGAAACAAATAAAAAATTTTACCGCACAATTTGGATTTCGGATACCCATCTAGGAACTAGTGGCTGTAAAAGCAACATGCTTTTAGAATTCTTAGAAGAAACAGATTCAGAATATTTATTTTTAGTAGGCGACATTGTTGATGGATGGCGCATGCGTAAGAAAATGTATTGGCCACAAGAACATAATGACGTTGTTCAAAAAGTTTTAAAGAAAGCGAAAAACGGAACTAGGGTAGTGCTTATTCCAGGAAATCATGATGAAGTATTAAAAGATTTTACAAATTTTTCTTTTGGAGAAATTTCGATCAAAAAAGAAGATACGCATCAATTAGCTGATGGAAGAAAAGTACTTATTACACACGGAGATGAATTTGATGCTGTGATAATTAATGCGAGGTGGTTAGCCAAAGTCGGATCAGCACTTTATGAATATTTACTAAAGTTAAATAATGTATTCAATTTTATTCGACGAAAGATGGGCTTGTCTTATTGGTCACTGTCTCAATATTTAAAAAAGAAAACTAAGCATGCAACAAACTTTATTAGTAACTTTGAGTTTGCTGTATCTGACAGAGCTAGAAGAGAAAATGCCGATGTTGTCGTGTGCGGGCATATACATAGACCAGAAATAAAGGAATTAAATGGTGTTCTCTATTGTAATGATGGTGACTGGATTGAAAGTTGCACAGCACTCGTTGAAGATGAAATTGGCAATTTATCAATTCTTAATTGGCCCGAAGAAAGAGAAAAATTAAAATTAATTTCTTTAGAAGAAAGACGAAAAATAAAAGAGGATGCAGCCTAAAAAAATCGCGTTAATTACTGATGCGTGGGTTCCTCAGGTAAATGGCGTAGTTACGACATTTCAAAGTGTTATACCTATTCTAGAAAAAAAAGGTTTTGAAATTAAAATATTACATCCTGAAATGTTTAATAATTTTAGTTATCCTAGGTACAAAGAAATAAAAATTTCTTACAATACTAAAAAAGTTACTGAAAAATTTTTTAAAGAATTTAATCCAGATATTGTTCATATAATGACTGAAGGTCCAGTAGGTTTTGCTGGTCGTAAGTACTGTCTTAAAAATAAACTACAATACACTTCTTCCTTTCACACCCGTTTTCCTGACTACATTAAGCAAAGAGCTTTTATCCCAAAGAGATTTACATACTCCATATTAAGAAGACTACATAGTGATTCAGAAAGAGTTCTTGTTCCATCAGTTTCAATACTAAATGAGTTAAAAAAATATGATTTTAAAAATTTAGTAGTTTGGAATAGAGGTGTTGATACAGAATTATTTAATCCAAATAAAAGAGACACAAACAGTAAAGATAGACAACTGACTTATGTTGGTAGAGTAGCAATTGAAAAAAATATTGAAGAATTTTTAAAACTTAAAGGAAATTATAATAAAACTGTTGTGGGTGATGGTCCCGAATTACAAAAATATATTAATAAATATCCTGAAGTAAATTTTGTCGGTGTAAAGACTGGAGATGAACTAGCGAAATATTATGCAAACGCAGATGTATTTGTCTTTCCTTCTAAAACAGACACTTTAGGAAATGTAATACTTGAAGCATTGGCTAGTGGAACACCAATTGCTGCATATCCAGTAACCGGGCCCATAGATGTGTTAACAGATGAAAAGATTAACACTTTAGATAATAACTTGTTACAATCAGTTAAGAAGGCACTTAAAGTAAAAAGAGTTGATTGTAGAAATTTTACTCTTAAATTAACTTGGGACAAATGTGTGAATGAATTTTTAGAATTTATGGTAAAAGTTTAGTTATTTAGGGTAATTTTATAGTGACATTTTCTTTAAGACAAAAAATACTAGCAGAATTTATCGGGACATATTTTCTTGTACTAACAGTTGTAGGTAGTGGAATTATGGGAGAGTTAATGTCAAATGACCTTGGTATAATATTACTAGGAAACACTATCGCAACAGGTGCCATTTTATATGTAATTATTTCTATGTTTATTAATATCTCAGGAGCGTACTTTAATCCTGCTGTTGTATTAAGTGATATTATCAAAAAAAATATTCCTATTAATTACGGAATAATTTTTATTTTTACTCAGATTATTGCTGGTATATTTGGTTGTTTAACTGCAAATTGGTATTTTGAATATCCTATAATTGAATGGTCACTCAATGAAAGAGTTGGGGTATTTAAATTCTTTTCAGAAATAATTGCAACTGTTGGATTATTATTAACTATTTTTATATTAAAAGAGGTAAACAAGGAAAGAATAGCTATTGGTGTAGCTCTATTTATTACCGCAGGATATTGGTTTACTTCATCAACAAGTTTTGCAAATCCAGCAGTAACTATAGGAAGAATGTTTACAGATAGCTTTAGTGGGATAAGTCCATCAAGTGTTCTAGGTTTTATTTTAGCTCAGATTATTGGTGCTCTTATTGCTACAGTTATTGTTAGATTGTTTTTTAAAAATTAGTTCAACATATTGTACAAGTAGCCTTCACGGATTCCATATCTTACAAAAATAATATTTTTAATGTTATAAAATGAAGCAAGGCTAAATAAAATATATGTAGATAATTTTAATTTATCTAATCGATTGGGTTGGACAACATTCAATTTTTGAATTTGTTTTTTTTCCATAGAGTATAATTTGTGATAAAATATTTCTAACTCTGAAAATGGTATCATGTACCCATGTAATTTATTTTTCTTGATTCCATTTAGGTGCAAATGAAGTTTTGCAAGATTGCGCCACATGCCTCCAATAACATAAATATTTCCTACGTTTTTAGAAAATTTAAGAGATTGGTTTTTAAATTTAGAAAATAAAAAATTATCAAATTTAATTTTAGTAGTTTTGTACATATCAGATTCACTTCTTAAGATGCCAATTTTTAAACTTTTAGTTTCAAGTATGTTTTCATTTTTTATAGTACTAAGTTCTAAACTTCCACCTCCCAAGTCAGCAACTAAACCGATTGGATTTTTTATTGAACTAATTACACCTAGGGATCCGCATTTAGCCTCATTTTTTGGTGAGAGCACTTCTACTCTAACTGACTTTTTTTTCTTGAAGGGTTCAATAATTTCTTTTCCATTTATTGTTTCACGAATTGCGGCCGTTGCAATTATATGAATATCTGAGGACTCATAATCTTTTGCAATCTTAATATATTCTTCTAAGCATTTTATAGCTTCTTTTATTTTTATCGATGGGAGTTTACCTGTTTTAATATTTTCACCTAATTTTAAGAATTCTCTTTTTTGATAAAGTATTGGAAAAGGATGAATAGCTTGCGCGTATATAACTAGTCTAAATGTATTAGAGCCTAGATCAATCACTGTTATGGGATTTTTATTTTTCTTTTTAGCCATGGAAATGTATACATCTAAAGTATTAAACTCGAATGCTACAAGTCTATTTATTACGTCACGCCAAATCTAGTTGGGATAATTTAGAACTTGATGACATTGATAGGCCGCTGAATAAAAGAGGTATGAGAAACGCAAAACAATTTTCTAAAATATTAGATAAAAAAAAATTTCAAATTAATCAGATAATATGTTCTCCTTCTAAAAGAACAACTAGCACATATGATATAATTTCTAATTCATTTGATCGCTCAGTAAAATTTACAATTGATAACGATATTTATGAATGCCCACCAAATATACTTGTAAGAAAAATTAAAAAATTAAAAAAAAATACTCTTATCATTGGACACAACCCTAGTTTGATAGAATCAATTAATATTTTATGTAATTCAAATATTGAACATTTTCCAACCTGTGCTTTTGCTATAATATCCTTTAAAAATAGCTGGACTATTGATAAAATTTTAAAACCAAAAAATAAAAATTATTAAAGAAATATGAATTTTTTATGAACATGTTTTTTTTATACCTAAAAAATATAAAAAAAAATTATGTTAAAAAAAAATACCACTTATAACTATGCAAACAGGGAATTGTCTTGGCTAAAATTCAATGAAAGAGTCTTAAGTCAG
>CABYTX010000016.1 GCA_902522015.1 uncultured Alphaproteobacteria bacterium | reverse complement strand
ATTGAATTATTTTTGAAAGAATTAAAGAGTGAAGAGTTTTGGGCAAGTGTAGGTCAATTAAATTGGTGGGATGGCTGGTGGAAAAGTGAACCAAGAAATATTTGTGAACATTTTATAAAAAATGTATGGAAACAATTTACAAATTTAGAAAATAAAATTGCAGGTTTTGAATACTGGAGTAATATTCATGAGAAGGGAGATGGTTTAAACTGGCATGTAGATAAAGATGAAAAATTAAGCAAAGAAAAGAAAAAAATAGTAATGCCAAATATTGGCTTAGTTTATTATGCTATATCTGAAGAACTTGAGGGTGGATACCTTGAAATTGCCAATAGTCCTGATCGTGACAATGTAGATCCAAACAATATTGAAAGATTAAAACCAATTGAAAATAGATTGATTATGTTTAATCCATCTTTTCCACATCGAGTCAGTGGAATTACAAGTGGCAAAAGAAGAGCTATAATTGTAAATGCATGGCCAGAGAAACCATACACCTTTCAAGAAACTGAAGTTATTAATTAGTTTAAAAAATATTTAAGATTTTGTAATATTTATTACAATTAGTATCAAATAAAAATTTAATTCTTAATTTTTTCTTTTAAAATAGGCACCATTGAACTCCAAACTCCATCTTTTTTAAAACGGTGGTAAGTTGCAGCAATAATATGTATGCCTATAAATAAATATAAAATATTTATTACTAATTCATGTATAATGATTATAGAATTTATAATTATTCCATCTTTAAATTCTAACCAATATAATAATCCAATTAGCAAACCTGATAAAACTGTTGCAGACAGCAATACATACATAGAATTATGAACAAATTTAGCCGCAATTTTTTGAACTTTAGGTGTTTCAGGAGGTAAAGATGAACTTTGGGTTCTTTTCATATAAATAAATCGAATTGTTAGTAAAAATAAAAAAATAAAAGCGAAAGTAATTTCAAACTTAAAAAAATCAAAATCATCTAATTGATTTAAATCTTCAACCTGTTTTGTAACACCGTAAGCAAATAAAATTACAAACCCCCAATGAAATAGCATAGCTAATTTACTATAATTTGAATTACTTTTACCTAGACTCATATTATGATTTAGAATATCTAATCATATTAGATAGAAAAAATGATAGAATACAATAAAATTTTAAATAAAAACATGATAAATGTTTTAAAAGATATTTTAAAAAAAATTAAAGATACTGGATTATCAAATAATAATCACCTTTATATTACATTTTCAACAATTCATAATACAGTTAAGTTACCAAATTGGATTAGAAAAAAATACCCTGAAGAAATGACAATAGTTATACAATATGAATATTATGATCTTGAAGTAAATAATAGAGATTTTTCAATAACCTTGTCATTTAATGATATTAAGACAAACCTAGTAATTGGGTATAATGCAATTATATCTTTTGCTGATCCATCTGAAAACTTTGGATTAATATTACAGAAAAGTAAAATACAAAATAAAATTAAGACAGAAATAAAAAGTAATAAATTAAAAGAAAATAATGTAATTAATTTTTCAAATTATAAAAAAAATCAATCTAAATAATAGTGTTTTTTTAATTCACCTTTTATGAAATCTAAACATAAAGGGCTACCTGTAGGGAGTTCTATTGAAGAAATTTCTTTAGGTTTGTATAATCCAATTTCAATCATTATTGCCCTTAGGGAATTTCCATGAGCAGCTATAAGCACATTTTTTTCTTCTAAAATCAGTGGTTTAATTATTTTATTAAAATATGGCGCAACTCTTTCAACTACATCTTTAAGACTTTCTCCATTTGGTGGTGGAGTATCATAAGATCTTCTCCAAATATGTACTTGATCTTTTCCAAATTTGTCTGCAGTCTCAGCTTTATTTAATCCAACTAAATCACCATAATTTCTCTCATTCAGACTTTGATCTTTTTGATAAATTAACTCTCCATCTTTAAATAAATTTTCTGTATCTAATGCTTTCATTGCTATTTCTGCAGTTTTGTTTGCCCTTTCTAAAACACTACTAAAAATTCTATCAATTTTTATATTATTTTTTTTCAATAAAATACCTGCATTATTGGCTTCATCGATACCTTTTTTAGTTAATGGTACATCCTTCCAGCCTGTAAATCTATTTTCTAGATTCCATTGGCTTTGTCCATGTCTTAGTAAAACAAGTTTATTCATATGTTGCATATAATATGTTATAATAAATTTGTTAATAAGTAATGAAAAATAAAAAAAGAATAGAATTTGACAGTTTAGGATCCAAAAAAATAGATAGACATAGACTTTGGGGAGCACAAACGCAAAGATCAATAGAAAATTTTAAAATAGGGAGCGAAAAAATACCTTATGAGATCATCGTAGCATTAGGGCAGCAAAAAAAAGCAGCAGCACAAGCTAATGTAGAACTAAAAGTATTAAAGAAAAAAATTGGATCTCATATAATCAATGCTTGTGATGAAATAATTAATTTAAAATTGATTAATGAGTTCCCTTTGGTTGTATGGCAAACTGGATCTGGAACCCAAACAAACATGAATGCTAATGAGGTAATTAGTAATTACATAATAAAAAAATTAAAAGGGAAAATTGGCAGTAAAAACCCTATCCATCCAAATGATCATGTAAATTTGTCACAATCATCAAATGATACTTTTCCAACTATAATGCATATTGCTATAAATGAATTATCAATTAAACACTTAATTCCAAACTTAAATAAATTAATAAAGGAATTTCAAAAAAAAACGAGAGTATTTCAAAAAATTATCAAAATAGGAAGAACACATACGCAAGATGCAACACCTATTACATTAGGTAATGAATTTTCAGCATTTTGCACACAATTACAAGCTTGTTTAAAAAGAATTGAAATTTCACAATCTGAATTAAAATATCTTGCTCAAGGTGGAACTGCTGTAGGATCAGGTATTAATTCACCAAATAAATTTGACAGGGTATTCTGTAAGTATTTAAATAAACTGACTAAAGATAACTATAAGCCTGCACAAAATAAATTTGAAGCATTATCATCTCATGACCCACTAGTAAATTTTTCAAATACCTTAAAATCTTTATCGATATCATTATTAAAAATTATAAATGACATTCGATTTTTAGCATCTGGACCAAGATCAGGTTTAGGAGAATTAATTTTACCTGCTAATGAACCTGGATCATCTATTATGCCTGGAAAGATAAACCCAACTCAAATTGAGGCATTAAGCATGGTATGTACTCAAGTAATTGGAAATAGCACAACAGTTGATCTAGCAGGATCCAATGGTCACTTTCAATTAAATACTTATAAGCCAGTTATAGCATTTAATATTATTCAATCTGTAAACCTACTTAGTGATGGGATTGAAAGTTTTAATAATAACTGTTTAAAGGGATTAAAAGCAAACAAAGAAATAATTGATAATCATTTAAATAATTCTTTAATGCTTGTTACTGCTTTAAATAAAAGTATTGGATATGATAATGCGGCAAAAATTGCTAAAAAAGCATTTGATGAAAATTTGACTCTTAAAGAAGCGGCATTAAAATTAAAAATAATTTCTGAAAAGGAATTTGATAAGATAGTTGATCCAAAGAAAATGATTTAACTAAATATATTCGTAGTTTTCTTTATCAGCAAATAAAGATCTTAATAATAAGTTATTTAAATGATGACCTGATTTGTTACCTAGAAAATATCCATGAATTGGTGCTCCAGCTAAATACAAGTCCCCAATAGAATCAAGAATTTTATGTCTAACAAACTCATCCTTAAATCGCAAACCATCTGAATTAAGTATCTTACTTTCTCCAACAACAACTGCGTTATCTAAAGAACCACCAAGTGCTAAACCATTTAATCTTAACATATCAACATCTCTTTCAAATCCAAAAGTGCGTGCTGATGCAATATCAGTTTTATAATTTCCGTTTACTAATTGTAATTGACAACTTTGTTTGCTAACTAATTTACTTGGAAAATCAATTTCAAAATCAATTGAAAATTGATTATTTGGTTTTAATTCAACAGATGAGTCATTATTTTCTACTTTAATATTTTTTTTAACTTTTAAAATTTTTCTTCTTTTATTTAAACTTTGAGTGGAAGTTTGATCAATAAGATCAACAAACTTTATTGAGCTTCCATCCATTATTGGGACTTCCGGTCCATCAATTTCAATTTTAATATTATCTATGTGCAGTCCAGACAAAGCACTCATCAAATGCTCAATTGTTGAGACACTTGCACCATTTTGATTACCTATAGTTGTGCTTAATTTTGTATTAGTTACATTTGACCATATAGCTTCAATGATGTTATTTTTATTAAGATCCTTTCGGATAAACTTTATTCCATAATCAGCTTCAGCAGGATATAATTTCATGGTTACATCTACTCCTGAGTGTAATCCTATTCCATTAATTGATACTGGTTCGGCTATTGTTTGTTGATTTCTAGGATTATTTGATATGTCTATCATTTTATAAAAAAGTGCTTATTTCAGCACTTTTTTATTACATATTTTTGACGTTCTTAACAACTAACCTAATATTTCAAAATATTGCAGATAATAGTTTATTTACTAATTAGCCTGTCTTCTAAGAAAAGTTGGTATATCTAAAAGTTCTTCCTCTGTTTCCTGATTAAACTCGTCATCTATTTCAGAAGATTCATTCTCTTCAGCACTGAATTCCTCTTTTTCAATAATACTTGAATTTTCATCTTCAGAGTTGTTATCCTTAGAATCATTTTCTTCAATCTTTTCCTCTGAGGAGGCAAAAACAGGTTCATTCTTTGTAATAATATTATTTTCTTCAGCTATATCTTCAGATTTATTTTCAGTAGAAAGAGTATCAAATAAACTTAACCTTCTTACACTTGCTTCATTTGGTTTATCTGTATCGAAAGATGAGCTTGATACTTCCCCAGATATATTATCAGTTTTAATTTGATCTAAAGTTTCTGTAGCTTCGTTTTGAAAAGATACTTTATCATCAATATTTTCTTCTAAGCTTGAAGTATCTAATTGGTTAATATTTGTTTGCTCATCTTCATTAAATTCATCAGAATTTTGATTATTGAGCAATCCTTCATTTGCTATCTCATTAATCTCTTCATCTAGAATGCTACCATCTTGTGAGGTATTTTCCTGTAAAGTACTACTTTCAGACAATAACTCAGATTTTTCTAAATCTGGTTTATAAATATCATTATTTATATTTATTGGTGCAAAGCTTTCTATCGGTTTAGCTGATATATTATTGTTCGCATCAATGCCTGTAGCAACAATGCTAACTCTTACAACGCCTTCAAGTCTATCGTCACAAGTAGTTCCGTAAATAATGTTAGCTTCTTCATCAATTTCTTGTTTGATTCTATTTGCAGCCTCATCAACTTCATACAATGTAATGTCTTTGCCACCAGTAATGTTAATTATTAAACCTTTTGCACCTTTTAGAGACACATCATCAATTAAAGGATTTGCAATAGCTGCTTCAGCAGCTGCAATAGCTCTACCCTCACCTTGTGCTTCACCAGTGCCCATCATAGCTTTACCCATTTCCGACATAACAGTTTTGATATCTGAGAAATCTAAATTTATCATTCCAGGCTGCACCATAAGATCAGTTACACCTCTTACACCTGCATACAATACATCATCTGCCATCTTAAAAGCATCAGAAAAAGTTGTTTTTTCATTAGCAATTCTAAATAAATTTTGATTAGGAATTGTAAGTAAAGTATCAACATATTGTTGCAGTTCTTCAATTCCTTTTTCAGCTAACTTCATCCTTTGAGAACCTTCAAAGTGAAAAGGTTTGGTTACAACGCCAACAGTTAGTATACCTTTTTCTCTTGCTAATTTAGCAATTACTGGTGCAGCTCCTGTACCAGTACCACCACCCATTCCAGCGGCTATAAAAAGCATATGACTACCTTCAAACTTTTCACTTAAATCTTGAATTGCTTCTTCTGCAGCTTGCCTTCCAATATCAGGTCTCATTCCAGCCCCTAATCCCTTGGTGCTATTTAATCCTAATTGAATTTTATTAGGACAGCTTGAAATTTGTAAAGCTTGTGCATCTGTGTTAGCTATTAAAAAATCTACACCTTCTAAATTAGCATTTATCATATTATTAACTGCATTGCCGCCAGATCCACCTACTCCTAAAACTGTTATTTTAGGATGTAAGTTTTGCGCTACATCTTGTATTGAAATATTGATAGTCATTGTAAGTCTCCGCCGTTTTAAATACTTTTTAACGATTTATGTTCGAAATCGTCAATATAATTTACTATATATAGTATTATCTAAATATACTGATCAAGCCAAGTAAAAAAGCTTGAAATTCCACGTTTTTTTGAATTTTGTGACTGATTTACAAGAAAATCAATTTTAAATAAATCTTGGTCATAAACAATAGATCCAATAATGTCACAAAAATTGGGTTTTTTAAATTTATTTTCCAAATCTAATTGATCTAAAGGATTGGATACTCTTACACCACTTGCAAAAATTGTTTCAACATACTTTTCAATGTTATCCATCATTGCTCCTCCACCTGTTAGAACAACATTATTTAATTTTTTATTTCTTAAATTATTATCTTTTATTTTTTGCCATATCATTTCTAAAGTTTCCTCAATACGCGGTCTTATAATAGCATTTAAGCTTGATCTTGTTATTTGTTTAAATGTATTTTTATCACCTGAAATAATTGGTATTTCTATTATTTCATGATCATCACTAGGCGATGAAACTAGAGAACCGTATAAAGTTTTTAATCTTTCAGCGCTGGAAATAGTAGTGGATAAACCTCTCGCAATATCCAATGTTATGTTATTACTGCCAACACCTATTGCATCTCCATAAACAAATTTATTATTTTCAAATACTGATATAGAAGATGTTGAATGACCTAAATCAATACAAATAGTTCCAAGTTCTTTTTCATCTTTTGTTAATGACGATAAAGATGAAGATAATGGAGAAGGAATATAATTATCAATATTAAGTCTCAATTTTTTGATAACACTGGAAATATTATCTGAATATTTTTTTTGTATGTTTATTTTATAAAAGTTAATTTTGATATTATCAGAGTAATTTCCTATTGGAGCATTAAAATACTGATTATTATCAATGTCGTATGATGTTATATTGTTATATATTTCAAATTTTTCATTAAGATTACTAAAGTATTCTGATTGATTAATTATTTTTTTCAGATGTAATTCTGAAATTCTCTCATTTTTTAATTCTATTGCTGAGTCATAGTAATGAGAATTAGAATTCAATAGAGATAAATTAAGATTAATAGAATTTAATTTAGTTTGAGATTGTTTTTCAGCCTCATTAACTAAAGATTTAATTTGTTCATATAAATTTTCAAAATTTAAAATAATATTTTTTTTAATATTATTATTTGGAACACTAACAATGGATAGGATATTAATATTTTCAGTATTCTTATAATCAGCAATTACACATGATATTTTTGAATTACCAACATCAAGACCAGCTTTAATCATTTATATTAATCAAAATTGTTTTTTTTAAATTTCTTAAATCATATGTTTTTATATTATTAATATCTGTTTCGCTAAGTTTATTTTGTATCATAATAAAATTCTGAATAGATGTATTTGGATCCTCTTCTGAAAGCATTAATTTCACATCGCTATATAAATTTATATCCCATCTTCTTTTATTAATAAATTCCAAACTCTCTATTTGATATTTTTTTTCAAAATCATTATTTTTTAAAAAGTTAATTAGTGAGTTAGCTTTTAAGTTTGAAGAATTGCCCTTGAAAATTAATAATGACTGATGAGTGAAATCTGTAATGTAAATTTGATCTATGATTTTTCCATTTTCATCAAAAAAAAAGTATTTCTCATTAAAAAAATAAATTCCTATTGGTTTATATTCTTGAATCCTAATAAATAGAGTATCTTTGTAATTTGTATTTAAATGTATTTCTTTGACCCAATTACTTTCTTTTATTGAGTCATTAATTTGATCCAATGGTAATAAAAAAATTGAAGATCCTAAATAATTTTGCAGTTTATCCTCTATAAATTTTAATTCTATTTTCTCCAAACCTGAAATATCAAATTTTGTAAATTGATATTGGAAGTTTTCTGAATAACTCTGAATGATATATTTAGAAGTCTCAATTAAATTATTTTTGTTAAAATATAGTAAAAAAGAAAAAATAATTAAAAATAAGAAAATACAGAAATAAGTAAATGATTTGAAACTTAAGACATATTTTCTTCTATTAATATTGTTCATACTAATAATTTAAATTTTTAATCAAAATTAAGATGATTTCTGAAAAAGGTAAACCTTTATAATTAGCTTGTTCAGGTAATAGAGATATAGGAGTAAGCCCAGGTTGAGTATTTGTTTCTAAAAAGAAAATTTTATTTTTTTTTGTATCAAAAATAAAATCAGTTCTTGCAAGTGAATTACAACCTAAGAGTTTATGAGCTTTAGTAGCAAATTTAAGACATTTAGCATAATTGATTTTATTTAACTTAGCTGGCAAAATATGTTTAGCGTAACCTTTTGAATATTTTGCTTTATAATCGAAGAAATTATTTTTTGATTTTATCTCTGTAACAGCGAGTGCCTGAATTTTTTTATCTAATTTAATAGTTGAAACAGTAAGCTCCCTTCCAGATATATACTCTTCTATTAAAATTTCTTTGTGATTATTAAGTTCCTTTTTAAATTCTTCTAAATTAGAGATTAAAATATCAAATTCTTTTTGATTTTTTATTATTTTTATACCAAAACTTGAACCACTTCTATTGGGCTTAATAACAAATTTTTTTAACTTGCTTTTGATAGTAATTAATTTCTTCTCATTTAAATCATTTATATTTAAAAGATAATATTTTGGAGACATTAATTTATTTTTAATAATTTCTTTCTTAGAGGCAGATTTATTAAAACATAGATTAGATGATTTTATATTTGAATGAGAAAAAGGGATCTTGTTTTTTTTTAAAATTTTTTGAGTTTGTCCATCTTCACCGAAGGGGCCATGTAAAGCATTAATACAAACAAAATTTTTATAATTAATTATTTTTTTATGAAAGTCTTTTGGATTAACTCTTAATGTCTTAAACTTCAATTTATTTTGATTTAGAATTTTTTGAATTTCTCTGGAGGTTACCAAAGATACATCATGTTCTTCATTATGACCGCCTTCTAAAATTAAAATTTTTTTATTTTTCACCTATTATTTTTACCTCCCACTCCAGTTTTATATTGAATTTTTTATATACTTTTTCAACAATACTTTTACCTAGGTTTTCTATATCTGTTGCCGAAGCACTTCCTCTATTTATCAAAAAATTTGCATGTTTATCACTCACATATGCATCTCCAAAATTGGTACCTTTACATCCTGCTTCCTCAATTAGTTTCGCAGCGTGAAGATTTTCAGGATTTTTAAAAGTACTACCAGAAGTTTTATTTTTTATTGGCTGAGATTCTAAACGTTTATTCTTTATTTCATTAATCTTATCTTTTATTAAATTTTGATCTCCATAATTAAAATTAAATATAGCTTTTGTAACTATATCTGTATTATTTATTTTTGAAGATCTATATTTTAGATTTAGTTTATCTTTTGTAATTATTTTTCTTTGACCAAAATTATCACAAATCTCAATGCTATTTATAACATCTACAGTTTCCGAACCATAACAGCCAGCATTCATTTTAACTGCTCCACCTATTGATCCTGGAATACCACTATAAAATTCAAAACCCTCTATATTTTGTCTCAATGCATAATTTGATAAATTAATATCTAAAATACTAGCGCCAACTTCAAGTTTGTTATCGTTAATTTTAATAGTATTAAAACCTTTGCCTAATTTTATAAGAGTTCCATTATAACCATTATCTCTAATTAAAAGATTTGAACCTGAGCCAATTATATAAAAATTTTCATTATTTATTTCATTCAATATAATTTCTAACTCTAAATTATCTTCAACTATTGCAAATATTTTTGCATTACCTCCTGTTCTAAACCAAGTCTGTTTACCAGCATTATAATCAGAGTAAATTTTACTTTTAAGTTTATCAGCTAATTCTATAATTTTTTTTGACATTAGTTATTCAAATATTTTTTTGCAATACTTGATATTGAACCCGCGCCCATAAAAACAATGGTATTTTGATACATTGTATGAGGTTTCATTAATTTATTTAAATCACCTATATTCTTTAAATATGTAGTATTTTTATTTTTTTTTAATATTTTAGAATATATGTCTTTTGAAGTTGCACCCTTGATAATCTTTTCTCCAGCTGAATAAGTTTCTAATAAAAATAAATAGTCAACTTTAGATAAGACTTTTATAAATTCTCTAATTAGTATTTTAGTTCTAGTGTATCTGTGTGGTTGAAAAACAACTATTACTTTATTTTTTAGACTTTTAGCTGCACTTAAAGTAGCTGCAATTTCTGTTGGATGATGTGCATAATCATCGTACACAAAAGATTTATTTTTTTTTCCAATAAATGAGAATCTTCTTTTTACACCTACATAATTAGTCAACGCATTATTAATATCTTTATTTTTTATTCCATTTAGTTTGGCTGCAATAATACTTGCAGTTGCATTTAAAATATTATGATTGCCGATTGAATTGATGGTAAATTTATAATTAGAAGAATGAATAATTTTATTTTTAATTTTTAATTTAAAAGAAGTTTTTAATTTGTTTTGTATAATATCAAAGATTAATACATCTGCATTTTTATTTTTAATTGAATAAGTTAAAATTTTTCTAGTTTTTATTTTATTAATTAGTAATTTAAGGTTCTTATCATCATAACAAATTATTGTGGTTCCATAAAATGGAAGCAAATTTATAAATTTTTCAAATGCATTAATTAAATTTTTTTTTGATTTATAAAAATCCATGTGTTCAATATCTAAATTAGTAATAATTGATATTTGATGTGGAAGCTTTAAAAAGGTGCCGTCACTTTCATCTGCTTCAACAATCATCCATTCACCTTTTCCATAGCGATTATTATTAGAAAAAGAATTTATAATACCACCATTTACAATAGTAGGATCTAAACCTGCTTCATTGAAAATGTTTCCTACCAAACTAGTAGTAGTAGTTTTCCCATGAGATCCAGCTATGGCAATAGATTTTTTATTTTTCATTAATTCCGAAAGCATATCAGCTCGAGAAAGAACTGGTATTTTTTTAATATATGCCTCTCTTATTTCAGGATTATTTTTTTTTATAGCTGATGAATAAACAACAGCATGGGCATATTTAATATTTTTTTTATTATGTCCTAAAAAAAATTTTATACCTTTTTTCTTTAATCTTTTTGTATTGTCGTTTACTGATAAATCACTACCCTGAATCGAATATCCTTTTTCTAACATCAATTCTGCAATACCAGACATTCCTATTCCTGAAATACCTATAAAATGAATATTACTATTAATTTTCATTTAGTATTAATTTATAAATTAAAGTGTTAGAGTTTTTAACTTTAATCATATCAAATTTTTTATTCATTGATTCTAATTTTTTTGAATTATTATATGTTTCATAAATATATTTTTTTGCTTTGTCTAAATCATCACTATTTTGATCAATAATTATGGCTAAGTCATGTTTAGCTAATATTTTAGCATTAAAAAATTGATGATTATCTTTTGAGGAAGGTAATGGAATTAATATCGAGGGAAGCTTAAAATTAATTAAATCAACAATTGTGCCTGCTCCAGCTCTACATATTGCTAAATTAGCATTATCTAGTATTTCATCCACATTAATAAAAAAATCTTTAAAAATGATTGGTGATTTAATATTTATTAATTTTTCTTCTTGTTTTTTTATCAAATGTTTAGAGCACTGAAATATAAATTTAGCTTTTATAATTCTTTCATTATCTATAATTTTAATTAGATTTGTTGCAAAGTTTGATACAAATTCTGATCCTTGACTTCCACCAGAAATAAAAATTGTAAAGTTACTCTCAGAATTTTTATTGCTTACGTTAATTTTTTTTTTAAAATTATTTTCTGGTGAGCCTACTACAAATATCTTATCTTTAAACTTTGAATTAATTTTAGATTTAATATCAAAATTTAAAAATATTTTATTTATAAAATTCAGAAAATATTTATTTGTTCTTCCTATTATTGAGTTTTGTTCATGTATATAAAGTTTAACTTTGTAGAATGGTTTTAATAACACACATGATAACATTGGAGAAAACGAAGCATAACTTCCAAAAGAAATAGAGTGGGATGGCTTTAATAAAAATACAATAATAAATGATTGAATTAATCCTAATAAAATTTGTAATACACCAAAAGTTTTATATATTATGTTACCATTTAAATTTGACGAACTAATAATATAAATTTTTCCATTATAATTATCAAAGTATTTATAGCCTCTTTTGTCAGTTATAATTGTGCAATTTATATTTTTATTAGATAAATAATTAGCGAAATTTTTTGCTGGTATAACATGCCCGCCTGTTCCTCCTGTAATTAGTAAAAAATTTTTTTTCATAATTCTTCATTTTTTTTATTTGTAAGAGATAATAAAAAACCAAATAAAATTGCTATTGATATCATGGATGAGCCTCCATAACTTACAAATGGCAATGTCATACCTTTTGTTGGTATAAGACCTAGCGAGCTAAAGATATTAATTAAGCATTGTAATCCAAATGAGCAAATTAAACCACTAATTGCTATAATTTTATAAGGATCTTCAAGTTGTAGAACTTTTAATAAGCTTCTTATTATAATAGATAGAATTATAAAAATAATGATTAAACAAAAAATAAATCCTAATTCTTCTCCAGCAACAGCAAAAATAAAATCTGTGTTAGCATCAGGAATTTTTTCTTTTAAAATACCTTGCCCTGGACCCTTTCCAAATAGTCCACCATTTTTGAAAGCTTGAATACTTAAATCTATTTGGTATGTATCAGTCCCACCTAACCCGCCAAGAAATGAATTAATTCTTGATTGAACATGATCAAAAATAAAATAAGAAAATATCGAAATTCCTAAAATAAATAAAAATGCAACAATAACTAAAAAAATTGATAAACCAGCGACAAATAACTGACAAAAAAAAGTTGCTGACAGTAAAACTGTCATACCCAAATCAGGTTGCATAAGTATTAAAGCTAAAAGCAAGAAGAAAAAAATAAAAAGTAAAGGTAAATAAAATTTTTTATCCTCTATAGATTTACTTATACACCATGCCGTCAATATGACAAAAATAGGCTTAATTATCTCTGAAGGTTGTAATGTAAAGTTAAATATTTGAAACCATCTCTTAGCGCCTTTAACTTCGTAATCTAAAAAAAGTATTAATAGTATTATTATTAATAAAATAATAAATAAGAATAATGAAATTCTTCTTATATTTTTACTATCTAAGTCTGATAGCGCAATAAGTAAGAAAATTGAAAAAAGAAAAAAAATAGAGTGTCTATTTATAGATAAATTTTCATCTATGGAAAATGAAAGTATTAATCCCGTAAAACCCAATGATAATATTAGTATTATATTAATTCTATCAATTGAACTCCACCAATTCTTTAAATATTCCATATTTAATTAATATAATTTTTAATTAATTTATTAAAATGCATGCCTCTTTGTTCAAAATTTTTGTATTGATCATAAGAGGCACATGCAGGAGCGAATAATATAGTTGATTGATTTGAATTTTTTTTAATATCCTTGAAGATTTTTTTGATGACTGATTTTAAATCTGTCGATTTTTTTACAACCAATTCTTTTTTTAGTTTTTTTTCAATAAAAGATCCTGATTTTCCGTAGGTATATACACAGCTAATTTTATTTTTATATTTTAGAAGAATTTCAAAATTTTTTTCTTTAGCTATACCACCTAAGATTAGATAAATATTATTGTAATTTACAACTGAATTTATTGTTGAATTTAAATTAGTAGATTTACTATTATTTATTATTTTTAATTTATTATTTGTAAAAATTGAGGTTGATCTAAATGGCAGACCCTTAAATGTTTTAATAACCTTAAGGAAATTAGTTTCTGAAATTTTTAATACTTTGATACATATGTATGCTATTAAAATATTTTGAATATTAAAATGACCTTCTAAGTCTTTTGAAATTTTTTTTAAAAATAATTTCCTCCCTTTTTTGAAGTAATTATCTAATATATAATCATCATTAGCAAAACAATCAGCTGATTTATCAACTAAAGAAAAACTAATTTTATTTTTAATTTTTTTTTGATTAAATAACTTTCTTGAATAAATATCATCAATGGATAACAAATTAATTCCATTATTAGAAATAATATTTTTTTTCTGATTAATATAATCATTAATACTTTTATACCTATCTAAATGGTCACCAGATAAATTTGTTATTACTGATATTTTACTATCTAGTGACTTAACAGTTTCTAACTGAAAAGAACTTAATTCGATGACATGAACTTTATGTTTTTTTTTAAGAATAAAAGAATTGCATAATGGTTCTCCAATATTGCCCCCAACAAATGTTTTAATATTATTTTTTTTTAAAATATCTCCTATTAATTTGGTTGTTGTTGATTTCCCATTTGTTCCAGTAATAGCTAAGATTTTTTGATTTGATAAATTAGAAATATATAAATTTAAGTCTCTATTTACTTTTTTAGATATATTTTTTCTTTGAAATTTTTTTTGCCTTAGGGATATTCCAGGGCTAATGAAAATTTTTTCAAAATCATTTAAATTATCTTTTTTATTATTAAAAAAATAATCTTTATTATAATTTTTTTTTATAGTTTTTCTTACAGATGGATCATCATCCCACATCTTAAATTTTATTTTTTTATTTTCAAAAAAATTTACTATCGAAAGTCCTGATTTTTGAATTCCATAAATTAAATACATTATCTAATTCTTAAAGTTGCAAGACCTATCAAAGCTAATACAATAGTAATTATCCAAAAACGAATAACTATTGTTGACTCAGGCCATCCCTTTTTTTCAAAATGATGATGTAGTGGTGCCATTAAAAAAACTCTTTTTCCTGTCATTTTAAAAATGAATACTTGGATTACTACAGAAAGGGTTT
Organism: uncultured Alphaproteobacteria bacterium; assembly: GCA_902522015.1. GTDB lineage: Bacteria > Pseudomonadota > Alphaproteobacteria > HIMB59 > CACPNW01. Next base: position 12,860 of record CABYTX010000016.1, on the reverse strand, counting down.
CTAGAACAAATAAACCTCCTATTATTGCAAGAAGAATTTCATGTTTGCATATTATTGCTATTGAGCCTAAAGAACCTCCTAATGCTAAAGATCCAGTATCACCCATAAAAACTTTAGCGGGTGGTGCGTTAAACCATAGAAAACCTAAAGCAGCTCCAATTAAAGAACCACAAAAAACTGCTAATTCACCAGTTCCAGGAATATATTGTATTAGTAAATAATTAGAAAAAAATATATTTCCTGAAACATAAGCTATGAAAGCAAAAGACATAGCAACTATCATTACAGGGACAATTGCTAAACCATCAAGTCCATCAGTTAGATTTACTGCATTAGCCGATCCAATAATTATAAATATGGAAATTAGAAAATAAAATATTCCAAAATCTATAATTAAATTTTTGAAGAAAGGAAATGTCATGGATTTGCTTATACTTTGATCTAAATTGATAAGAATTAAATATGTTATGAAAAATGAAAAAATGATTTGAAATATAATTCTTATTTTTGATGAAATACCATCACTTGTATTTGATTTAATTTTTTTGTAATCATCCGCAAAACCAATAGACCCAAAAATAAAAATAGTTAAAAGTAAAATCCATATAAAAATATTTTTTAAATCAGCCCAAATAATTGTAGAAACAAAAACACTTAGAATAATCAATAAGCCACCCATTGTAGGAGTACCTTTTTTTGCAATTATGTGTGAGTCTGGACCGTCATCTCTTATTGGCTGGCCAGTTGGCTGAACATTTGATAATTTATTAATAATATAATTTCCAAATATGAGAGAAAAAAATAATCCAGTAAGAATAGAGGCACCAACCCTAAATGTTATATAGCTAAAAATATTTAGAAAACTAAATAAAGATTGGTATTCAAAGGCCAAATATTTAATCAAATCGATACCTGCTTTAGTAATGTTTTTGCAAATTTATTTATTTTTGTTGAATTAGAACATTTAATTAAAATAATGTCATTATTATGCACTTTCTCTTCTAAAAATTGCATGATTTTATTTGTATTTTTAAAATAGATAAATTCATTTTTTGGATTAAAAAATTTTTTTATAGATAATTCAAAGAATTCGCCACATAAAATTACAAATTTAAAAATAGTGTCATCTAATTGTTTTAGTAATTTATAATGAATTTTGTAAGAATCATTTCCTAATTCATTCATTGTTCCAAGTATTATTATTTTTTTATTATTCTTTATTTTTATATTTTTTAAGTTTTGTATACTTTGCATCATTGTATCTGGATTAGCATTATAAGATTCATCAATAATATTTATTTTTTTCTTATTTAAAGAAATTTTGTGAACTAATCCCCTACCTTCAACCGGTTTTAAAAACTTGAAACGATTTACAACTGATTTAATATTTAGAGAATTTTCATTATAAAATGCAAGACAAAATAATAAGTTATATAATCTATGCATTACTACTACATCAGTAATAATGTTAATTTGTTTTTTATTAATTGATAAAGTTACTTTGTAAAATTTTTTAAAAGGAGATATCTTTTTAATAAAATATTTTTTTGAAGAATTATCAATACGAATTATTTTAAGATTTTTTTCTTTTTTGCCTTTGTAATTAAAATATTTTCAGAATTAGATGAAGCATTTAGATATAGTTTTTGTCTATTATTATTATGTTTTGCAATAAATATATTAGCTTTTTCTCTCGCAATATTATTTTTAGTTTGAAAATTTTCAAGATGCGTAGATTGTATATTTGTAATAAATACCTCCGATGGTCTAACTAAATTACTTAGTAATTTTATCTCACCAAAATTGTTTGTTCCAATCTCAAAAATTGCAAAGTTTGACTTTAAGTTTAAATTTAGTAAAGATATTAGTACACCTAATTGATTATTATAACTTTTCCTTGAATAAGAAATAGAATGATCTTTTTTTAAAAAAAATGCTAAAGTTTCTTTTAAAGTTGTTTTACCAGCACTGCCAGTAATACCTATTACTTTACCTTTATATAAATCTCGTTTTCTTTTTGCTATTTCTGAAAGATATTTATAAATATTATTTACATATATAATTTTTTTATTCTCTTTAAAATTTTTCTTATCAGTTATACAAAATCTTGCACCATTATTTATTGCCTCACTTATGAATTTATTTCCATGAAATCTTTTACCTTTTAAAGCTAGGAATATATCACCACCTTTAATATCTTTACTTGATATTTGAATTTTATCTTTTTTAGATATTATGTATTTCTCTAATTTATTTAATTCACTCATTAATTTATTAATTGTTTTACAACTGTAAAATCATCAAACTTAATTGTTTTATTTTTTAAAATTTGAAATTTTTCGTGCCCTTTACCCGCTACTATTAAAATTTCATTCATTTTTAATTCTTTAATTGCTACTTTAATTGCTTTTCTTCTATCAGATACTTCAATGGCTCTAGGACAATACTTTAAAATATTTTTTCTTATTTTAGATGGATTTTCATTTCTTGGATTATCATCCGTTATATAAATTTTACCAGCATATTTATTTGCAATTAATGCCATGGATTTTCGCTTACTTTTATCTCTATCGCCCCCACAACCAAATAGAATTGCTGGTTTCATTTTTTTGATTTTATAAGCAAGTAGTATTTTTTTTAAAGCATCTGGTGTATGTGCATAATCAATAATAATTTTTGATTTTTTTTTCTTATATTCAATTGTTTCCAAACGGCCTGGAGGATTAGTAACTTTTGATAATACTTTTACAATTTTATTTTGATTAATATTAAGTGCCAAACAACAAGTAATGGCGCATTCTAAATTTTCTAATTCTATGTTTGTTTTAAGTTTTAGATTTTTAAGCTTATATTTTTTATTGTTGGTATTCAAATATATAAAATTATTAATTTTTATTAATTTTATACTTTTGTTTCCGAAATATTTTAACTTGACATGTTTTTTTATCAATTTTTTTTTTAATTCTGATAATAATTTTAATCTTGAATTAATTATAGCAAACCCACTATTTTCTAAATGATTAGTAAAAAGTTTAATTTTAGATTTTTTATAATTTGAGAATGTTTTATGATAATCAAGATGATCTTTCGTAATATTAGTAATAGCTGCAATATTTACAGGATAATTTCTTAACCTGTTTTGTTCTAAAGCATGACTTGACGCTTCAAAAATGTAAATATTTTTTTCTTTTTTATTTGAAGATCCATATTTAAATAATTCCTCATAGGCAGGAGTTGTCAAATTTATACTACTTATTTTTTTTCCGTTTATAAAATGACCTAAAGTACCAACTGTTGTATTGTTATATTTTAGTAAATTAAGAATTTTTGAAATATACCAAACTACTGATGTTTTTCCATTTGTACCTGTAACTGCTATCGTTTTAAAGGGAAGATTATTATGAAGCTTATTTAATAAAGAATATGTTTCGAAATTAATATTAGATACAACAAATTGAGGTATTTTTAAATTATTAATATACTTATTAGTAATTATAGCTGGTGATTTATTTTTAACTACATCATCTAAATAAATATTTTTTAAATTTGTATTTTTATCATAAACAAACAACGTTTTGTTATTAGTAAATTTTGAATTGGAGGTAATTGCAGAAAAATATTTATTTTTATAAAAGTTGTACGTTTTATTGACAGTTATGATTTTTGATAAATTAGACAACAACATTTAATTTTCTATATAAAAAATTTATGTCTACTTTTAGAAGTTCATCATTTTTATCTTTTGAAATATTAAAGAGGTTTATGATATTAATAATAATATTTTTTACCAGGGGTGCATTTACTCTTGCTCCAGTCATTCTTTGTTTAGTGCCTATTTCCTTTTTTGGATATTCAATAGCAGTGTAAATTACATATTTTGGATTATTTGTTGGGAATATTCCAATAAAGGACGTTAAGTTTCTATCCTTGTAATATTCACCATTTGGATTTAGTAATTCTGATGTTCCCGTTTTACCTCCTACAGAATAACCATCTACTTTTACTCTAGGACCAGTGTATTCTGTTTTGAGAACAACAGAGTTTAATAAATTTATAAAGAATTTAGATGATTCTTTATTGTTAAAAATTTGTTTTTGTTCAAATTGTTTGTTTAATTGAAGTGTGGGAAAAACCTCATTACCATTATTCGCTAATGAAGCATAAGCTTTAACTAAATGAAGTGGTGTAATTGCAAATCCATGACCAAATCCTATAGTTGCTGTTTCTAACTTACCCCAATTATTTTTATTTCCTAAAGGAGCTGAACTTTCTTTATTTTCTATATTTATTTTTTTGTTAAAACCTATTTTTTCAAAAAAATCTTTTTGATTTTTTTTTCCAATCAGAGTAGCAATCTGAGCAGTTCCAATATTTGATGACTCAACAATTATTTTTTCGACATCATAAATACCGTTATCTTTGTATTTATCATGATCGCTAATATTTAAATATTTTTTTGTAACGTCAAAAGTCATTTGAGGATCTAAAATATCTAAATCAAATCCAATAGTTGCAGTTATTGGTTTAAAAGTTGATCCCATTTCATAATTAGACTGAAAAACTCTATTCATTAAATTATTGTTATTATAAGTGGATTTGTCCTCAGGATTATAATCAGGTAAGCTTACTGATGATAAGATTTGACCGCTAGGAATATCCATAACTATAGCTAAACCGGATTCAGCTTTGTAGTTATTTATTGTTTTTAAGAGGTTTTCTCTAACTAATTGCTGTAAATTAGTATCAATACTAATAAATATATCTTGAGATTTTGAAAGATCATTTTCAAAATACCTCTCAATTCCACTCTGTCCAATTTGATCAATATCTACATATCCAAGAATATGTGACAACACATTCTTATAAGGATATATTCTTTTAAATTCCTTATGAGCTTTGATATTTATTTCACCAAGATTAATTATTTCTTGATATTCAATTGGAGATATATTTCTTTTTATCCAAACAAATTTACTTGTTGATAATAATTTTTTTTCTATTTTTTTTATATCTAAATCAAGAATTAATCCCAATTTATTGGCAAGTTCTTTTTTATTTTTTATCTTACTAGGATTAATTGATAAAGAGATACTTTCAATTGAGGTAGCAATTATATTTCCATTCCTATCATAAATACTTCCTCTAATATCTTTTTTTACATAATTAGCAGTATCATCAATCAGATCTGGAAAGAGCATAATTGAAGAGATTCTATAAATAGAAATAAAATAGACAAAGATAAAAATTGTAATTGAAAAAAAAACTCTTCTATGAAGTAATTTTAAAGAGTCACTATCAAATAATTTTAGTTTACTTAACATTAATTAATTATTTGAACTGACAAGCTTTATATTTTTATCTTGATTTGAAAGTTCTTTCATTCTTACAATAAGAGGAACATTATTATTTTGAGTCTCATAAAAATACAACTCATATAATGTTTTTAAATATGAGCTATTTTTATGAGCAGCTAGTTCAATCTTATTAATTTTTATGTTTTCTGAAATCTTAGAAATTTTCATTTTCAGATTAAGATTATTTTTTTCTATTTCTCTTGTATTGTTGGCAATAAAAATCATTGAAAAAACTAATATTAAATTAAGAATTAAAAAGAATATAATTGATTTAGTATATTTCATTATTAAATTTTCTGAGCTACCCGAAGTTTTGCTGATCTAGATCTGGGATTTTCTAAAATCTCAGAAGCTGATGGCAATATTGGTTTTTTGGTGATTATTTTAAGTTGAGTTGCCAATTTATCAGGTAACTCCGGGTAGTGGCGGGAGGAACGCCATCGTTTACCACTATTGTGGTTAAAAAAATCTTTCACAATTCTATCTTCTAGACTTTGGAAAGAAACTACTAAAATTAAACCATCTTTATTTAAAATTTTTAAAGTTTTTTCTAGACTCGTCTTTAGTTCAATTAACTCGTCATTCACATAAATTCTAATTGCCTGAAATGTTTTTGTAGCTGGATGTATTTTGTTTTTTAATTGATTTTTTTTTGGTAAACATTTTTTAATTATGTTTGATAATGCTATCGTGTCACTTATGAATTTTATTTTTCTATTCTTTACTATTTCTTTTGCAATAACTCTTGAATAACGTTCTTCTCCATATTGATAAATTATGTCAGCTAAATTTTTTTCTTCATAATTATTAATTATATCATAAGCATTTTTATCTGAAGAACCCATTCGCATATCAAGTGGTCCAGATTTATTGAATGAAAAACCTCTTTGTGCATTATCTATTTGATTTGAGCTTGTACCTATATCAAAAAGAATTATGTCAAATTTTTTATCTTTAAACTTTGCATTATTTACTATTTCTTCAATTTTACTAAATTTATCATTTATTAGAGAAAAATTTGAAAATTTGGACTCAATTTCTTTTGCAAATATTTTTGAAATTGGATCCCTATCTATTGCTAATAATTGATTTACATTAAATTTTTCAAGGATAGTTTTTGAATAGCCGCCGCCACCAAAAGTTGCATCTATTACATTTATTGATTTAGTTAATGGCAGAAAAGATAATATTTCATTAATCATTACTGGCTTATGTAAATTTTCCATATTATTTTTGTTGTGTTAACATCATTCGTAATGATTTTTTTTCTTTTAAAAGACGTCTTCTTGATTCTTCTGTATTTTTTAGACCTTTTTTTGGCTCCCAAATTTGAAAGTAATGGCCTTGACCAAAAAAAGCAGCTTCTGATTTAATGCTAGCGTATAATTTTAATTCTTCAGGAATTAAAAATCTTCCTTCTTTATCAATATTAGTTGTAATTATTTCTGAAAATATTGATGTTGAAAAATCATCATAATCTTCAGAAAAAAAATCTAAATTATTAATTCTTTTTGCGATTTCTTTTAATCTTCCAACACCACAACCCTCAATAGAAGGTGTTTTTATAGATTTGTATAAAATAATTTCATTTCTATTAGCTTTTGGAAGTACATTTCTAAAGCTAGAAGGTAGAGAAACTCTTCCCTTCTTATCTATTTTATTAATATATTTAGATACAAATAAATCCATAATTTATGGGTTATCATGGGATTATATGGGCGTCAATGGGTATATGAAATTATAATAAATGTTCTTTGTATGTTCTCAACAAATATAAAGATGGTGCATAAGCCGGGTTCTGTAATTTTATAAAAATTGATGATCATTAATCTAGAACAAATGTTGCCATTTGTTTCAAGCAGTCTACCCGAACAGCTCAGCTGGAACTGATTGCTATTCCTATTTGACCTTGCTCCAAAAAGGGTTTGCAAAGCCTCTCTTGTTACCAAAAAAGCGGTAAGCTCTTACCTTACCTTTTCACCCTTACCTTTTCAGGCGGTATATTTTCTGTTGCACTTTCCCTAAGCTTTCGCTTGCCAGGTGTTACCTGGTTTTTTTCCCAGTGGAGCCCGGACTTTCCTCTTGATTACTCAAGCGATCATCGCACCATCTATTTTCTTAATAAATTGATTTAATTTTTGGTCAACAGAAAATTTAAGAGGTGATTAATTAAAGTATTGTATACTGATTTATTTTTATTGATGTCTTCGTCATTTAGATATCTGTTTCTATATGCTCTTATAAGTTTATTATAAAGTTTATCATTTCTATATACTTCACGTGTATCATATCCAATCAATGATAAAGCTAAAATTATTTTATGTTTTTTTGACTTCATGTTATTATTTTTAAACCATTTTTCCATAATTTTTATTTCATTATTTTTTAATTTTTTAAAACTCATTACTAAGTTTGAAGAAGAAAGTGATTTCCATGGAAAGTTTTTACCAGGATCTTTTTTTCTAAAAGGAGCAATGTCAGAATGTGCTAAAATATTATTTTTATTAATTTTATAATTTTTTTGTAATTTAAAAATTAGTTTTTTTAATGAATATATCATTTTTAATGAAAATTTATTGTTTTTTCCTCTTGGATTATAATCTAGTTCTATTCCTATAGAGACAGAATTAATATCAATGATTTCTTGCCAAAATGCCTGTCCAGCATGCCATGCTCTAAATTTATCTTTTACTAAGCTGTAAATGGTTCCATTTTGTGAAATTAGATAATGTGCGCTTACTTTTTTTTTCTTATTACATAAATATGAAATAGCTTCTAATGTGTTTTTCAAGGCTGTATAATGAATTATAATGAGTTGTATTTTTGAATTATTTCTTAAATTATAATTTGGAGATTTGTATTTCGTTATATATTTCATTCAAATTTTTAAATTTAAATATATAAATTAATTATGATAAAAAAAATTATCTGTCTAATATTATTATACATATGCATCAGTTGTTCTAATAATACTAATTCAAATATTGATAAGAGTAAAAAATTATTAAGTGAGCCAGAAACAATGTACAAATTGGCTAAAACAAATTTTGATGGGCAAAACTTTGGATTAGCAAGGCAGCAATTCAAAGAAATTAACAAACTATTTCCACTATCTAATGAAGCAATTCAATCAGAAATAATGATTGCATTTATAGATTATATCAATATGGATTACGAAAATGCCATTTTAAATTATAGAAAGATAATCAGTAAATACCCATCTCATAAAGATTTAGATTATGTTTATTATATGATAGCTATGTGTAATTATGAGCAACTACAGAATGAAGCATTAGATGGATATTATAATGGGCTGGCTTTAAATTCTTTTAATCAAGTTATTACAAGATTTCCAGAAAGCAAATATGCGAAAGATAGCAGACAAAAAATTATATTAGTAAAATCAAATATTGCAGCAAAACACATGGAGATAGGAAGATTTTATTTAGAAAATAAAAAATATATTGCTGCATTAAATAGATTTAAAATAGTTGTTGATAAATTCTCAATGACTAAATTTACCCCTGAGGCTTTACACAGAATGGTAGAGGCTTATTATGAAATGGGAATGTATGAAGACAGCTATAATACAGCTGCATTACTAGGATATAATTATCCTGAATCTAAATGGTATAAATATAGTTACAATTTAGTTGAGAAAACTGATGGTAAAGAAACATTTTTGAAAAAAATTAGAAATTTTTTTGATGGATAAAGAAATAATTTTAAAAAGATTAAAAGAACTCGCTAATTTAATCAAAATACATAATTATAATTATCACACATTAGACAGACCTGAAATAACTGATCTAGAATTTGATAAGTTAGTTAAAGAAAATGACATTTTAGAAAAAAAATATCCAAGTTTAATTTTAAAAGATAGCCCAAACAAAAACTATGGTAGCAAAATAAAAGATAATTTTAAAAAAATTAAACACGACTCACAAATGTACTCACTTGCCAATGCATTTGATGATAATGATATAAAAGAGTTTATAAAACGTTCAGTAAAATTTTTAAATTTAGATAATGATGATGATTTTCAATATATCTGTGAACCAAAAATTGATGGATTGTCTTTAAATCTTGTCTATAAAAATGGAAATTTAATATCCGCTGGCACAAGAGGAGATGGATTTATTGGAGAAGATGTTACTGAAAATATTTCAAACATAAAAAACATTCCATCTAAATTAAAAAAAAACTTTCCATCTTTTATTGAAATTAGAGGTGAGGTATTCTTAAATAAAAGTGATTTTGAGAAACTTAATTCTAAGTTAGAAAATAAATCTAAATTTGCAAATCCAAGGAATGCTGCAGCTGGCAGTCTAAGACAACTTGATACTTCTATTAGCCATAGCAGACCTTTAAAATTCATACCTCATGGAATTGGTAAATGTTCAGATAAATTTGATAAAATTGAGGATTATTATAATCAACTTAAAAATTGGGATATTACTCCTAATAATCTAAGCAAAAAATGTTACTCTGTTGAAGAAATTATTAAATTTTATAATCAAATAGATCACAAACGTTCAGGTATTAATTATGATATTGATGGATTGGTTGTAAAAATAAATAGTTTTAAACTACAAGAAAGATTAGGTTATGTAGGAAAAAATCCAAGATGGGCAATTGCCATAAAATTTTCTGCAGAAAAAGCTAATACTGTAATTCAATCTGTTGATTACCAAGTTGGAAGAACTGGTGCCATCACTCCTGTTGCTAGATTGCAACCTGTTAATCTAGGGGGTGTAATTATATCAAATGCCTCTTTACATAATTTTGATGAAATAAATAAAAAAAATATTAATGTTTTGGATCTTGTTGAAATTGAAAGAGCAGGAGATGTTATTCCATATGTTACTAGATTAGTTAAAAAAAATAGTAAATTAAATTCTAAAATTAAACCTCCTAGGAACTGTCCAATCTGTAAGAGTAATGTTTTAAAAGAAAAAGACGAAGCTATATTAAGATGTTCAAATACATATGGTTGTAGTTCACAGAAAATAGGAAGAATAATTCATTTTGTCAGTAAGAAAAGTTTAAATATTGATGGTTTTGGTGAGAAACAAGTTAAACAATTATTTAATTTAAAATATATAAATAAAATAGAAGATATATTTAATCTTGAAAAGTTTAAAACAGAAATAATTAAGTTGGATGGCTGGGGTGAATTATCTTTTACTAATTTAATTAATTCTATTAATAATTCTAAAATAATTTCGTTAGATAAATTTATTTATTCACTAGGCATTAGATTTATTGGAGAAGTTAATGCTGAAATCTTAGCAAACGAATTTAAAAAGTTAGACGTACTTATTTCATCTTCAAATAATATAAGCTTGCTAGAAAATATTGATGGTTTAGGGCCAAAAGCAATATCTTCCATTATGGACTTTTTTTCTAAAGATATAAATAATGAAACTATTAAAAATTTAAAAAATCACTTATCTTTTACATATATAGAGAATAAAGAATTTGATAATTTTTTTTCTAATAAACATTTAGTTTTTACTGGCACTTTATCTAAACTCTCAAGAGATGAAGCTAAGTACTTAGCTAAAACCAAAGGAGCAAAGATATTGTCTAGTATTAGTAAAAAAACAGATTTTTTGATAGCTGGAGAAAAAGCAGGTTCAAAAATAAATAAAGCAACTAAATTAGGGATAAAGATTTTAAACGAAAAAGATTTTCTAGAAAAAATTAATCTATAATTTTCAAGAACTTCAAATATACTTTTTTTGAAGAAAAGTCCTCAAAATCAATCAAAGCTTTGTCACCATCTAATTTTATAATTTTTCCGTTACCAAATTTTTGATGATAAACATTTTTACCTTTAGATATATTATCTTCAAATTCAAAATCTTGATTAAAATCCCAATCAATATTATTTTTTTTCGAATTTTCTAACAATCTTCTTCTCCCAGGTGTGATAATTTCTTCACTAAATGAGTCAGTTTCTAAAAAATTATCTAAAAAATTATTATCTTGAATATATTTGGAGTCATTAATCTCTACTTTATCTTCTGGAAGTTCACTTATAAATCTCGAAGGCAAGTTGTAATCATGTGATGCAAAAGAATATCTATTTTGATTTACGTAGGTAATATAAATTTTTTTTCTTGCTCTTGTTAAAGCGACATAAGCCAGCCTTCTTTCTTCTTCTAATCCCTGATTACCTGATTCTTCTATTGATCTTTGACTTGGGAAAACACCCTCCTCCCAACCAGCTAGAAATACATAATCAAACTCTAATCCTTTAGCAGCATGCATAGTCATAAGAGTTAGTGTCTCTTCAGAAGTATTTGTTATGTTTTCCATAACCAAAGATACATGTTCCAAAAAACCTTCTATATTTTCAAATTCTTTTAAACTTTCTATAAATTCATTTAAATTATCTATTCTTGATAGACTGTCAGGTTTATTTGAGTTCTCCTCCTCTTTTTTTAAGAAATCTAAATAACCAGAGTCTTCTATAATTACTTTAGCTAATTCAATATGATCAAATTTCTTCTTAACCTTTTGCCATTTTAAAATATTGTCAGTAAAATTATATAACTCTCCCTTAGCTTTAGAATTGCTCTTAAATGTTAATTGTTGAGCTGCCTCAAAAAGAGAAATATTATTCATTCTTGCATAGCTACTAATTTTACTAACAGTTGATTTTCCTATTCCTCTTTTAGGAACATTTATTATTCTTTCGAAAGCTAAGTCATCAGATGTATTATTTGTTAATCTTAAATAAGCAATAATATCTTTGATTTCTTTTCTTTCATAAAATCGTAATCCTCCGATTATTTTATATGGAAGTCCAAGGTTGATTAATCTTTCTTCAAACGATCTTGTATGAGCAGCAACACGGAATAAAATTGAGATCTCACTCAAATTTATTTTATCTTTTATTATATTTTCTATTTTGTCTGTCACAAAAATAGATTCTTCTTTTGTTTCCCAAAATCCATTAATTGTAATTTTTTCACCAATTTGATTTTTACTCCATAATTCTTTTCCATATCTTCCTTTATTTTTTGCAATAAGAGTTGATGCACAGCTTAATATATTTCTTGTAGACCGATAATTTTGTTCTAACCTTACTATTGTTACATTCTCGAAGTTTTTTTCAAAATTCAATAGATTTGTTACATCTGCTCCCCTCCAAGAATATATTGATTGATCATCATCACCAACACAACATATATTTTTGTTTCCTTTATATAAGAATTGAATCCACTTTTGTTGTATAGGGTTTATATCTTGGTATTCATCTACATGAATATATTTAAAAATATTTTGATATTTTGATAATATACTATTGTTATTTTGAAAAATTTTTATACAAAATAAAATTAAATCACCAAAATCAACACTGTTTAATCGAAGAAGTTCAGACTGATAAATACTGTATATTTTTCGAATTTCTTTATCATTTTTCCGATATTTATTTTCACTCAATTCATTAGGGCTTATTCCTTTATTTTTTAAATTATCTATAGCTGATAAATA